>NZ_JBLLLQ010000014.1:0-123055 GCF_047737915.1 Lysinibacillus sp. NPDC056185 | reverse complement strand
TTGTTTCTCGACAATTCAAGTATATATAAATCGGTGAATCTGTGCTTTTTTTATGCGTGGAATTATGTGAATACCCCAACAAATATTATAGAACCTTAATTTTGCTTTAAAATATACTTCTTTAGTTTGTTGATAAAAGAATAAGTGCATTGGTTGATCTTCGTTACGACTGGGCGACTTCTTGAGGATCAGCGATAGAGGAACGAAGGCTAAAACCATCACGTCCTGTGATAACGCCTTTGTGACCAACCTCGTGTTGGCCCAAGTGGCTCATCGGACGCCCCCAGGAAGCTTTGCTCTGTGCGAAAGCGAAGCGTCAGCAACAAATGTTTTCTGTAGCGAAAGCGAAGCGTCAGCTACAAAGCGCCCAGTCGGAACGGAAATCAACCCCTCGTTTTGCAGAAGAGCAATACTTTATTTAATAGGAACTTTAATATCATTACATAATAGTTTTTCAACAATAAGAAAAAGGTATCCGAAATTGGATACCTTTTATGTAAGACAAAATTAAATTTCAGGTGTACGGATTACAAGTACGTCACATTTAGCTGAGCGTACAATTGCTTCAGATACTGAACCGATTAAGAAGCGTTCTACTGCATTTAGACCAGTTGCACCACAGATGATTAAGTCTGCGTCTACAATTTTAGAAAGCTCTTTTGTAATGATATTTTTTGGTGAGCCGTATTCAATTACAAGGTTAACATTTGTTAAGCCTTCTTCTTCAGCTTGTTTTTTGTAACCATTTAATAGCTCTTCAGAGAATGCTTGAGCACGCTCAGCAATTGAACGATCGTATGCTTCGATTGCAGCGAATGAACGTGTGTCAATAACATTTACTAAATTTAATACAGCACCTTCGTTACGTTTTGCTACATCAATCGATTTACGGAAAGCGTATTCAGCTTCCTTAGAACCATCTACTGCAACTACAATGCTTTTATATTTATTAGCCATTTGAATTACCTCCCAGATTTGTATATGTTGATTATACCAAATGATTTTCTAAAGGAAATACTTTCCGGAAGAAAAAATGTGAAGAAGTGAAGGCATTTACATTCACCCCAACAATAAATATTACTATCAAAAAGCATTTTTTTGTTTCTTACAAGGCATTCTTCAGGAAATCTCTTATCAATCGATAATAAACTTATATTTTTGTATGTTGGAAAATTACCAACTTGTTAATTGGAATATTTACCATTATTAGAATATTAGGAATTTTATCTATTATTATTTTAATTAAAGCATTTTTTGTTTATGTTTGGTAATATGGAAATGCAAGGGGTGCATCAATACATCGAAGAGTATGTAACAAAATGTGCTTATTTTTTAGGTAATGGAAGGGGATAGGGAAGATGAAGATTGGTATTCCAAAAGAGATTAAAAACAATGAAAATCGTGTAGCCATGACACCAGCAGGGGTTGTTACATTAACAAATGCAGGCCATGAAGTGTACATTGAATCTGGAGCAGGTTTAGGCTCAAGCTTTACAGATGCAGACTACGTTGCTGCAGGTGCTCATATTGTTGAGACAGCAAAAGAAGCATGGGCACAAGAAATGATTATGAAAGTAAAGGAGCCCGTAGCATCAGAATACGATTACTTCTATGAAGGTCAAATCTTATTTACTTATTTACATTTAGCGCCAGAGCTTGAATTAACGCAGGCACTTTTAAATAAAAAAGTTGTAGGGATTGCATATGAAACAGTGCAATTAGCAAATGGTTCCTTACCACTTTTAACACCAATGAGTGAAGTTGCCGGTAAAATGGCAACGCAAATTGGTGCACAATTTTTAGAGAAAAACCATGAAGGTAAAGGTATTTTACTAGGAGGCGTATCCGGTGTACCACGCGGTAAAGTTACAGTGATCGGTGGTGGTATAGCTGGAACTAATGCGGCGAAAATAGCTGTCGGAATGGGTGCCGATGTAACGGTTATTGATTTAAGCCCAGAGCGTTTACGTCAATTAGAAGATTTATTTGGCCGTGATGTTCAAACATTAATGTCCAATCCTTATAATATTGCAGAATCAGTGAAAAACTCAGATTTAGTAGTTGGGGCAGTTTTAATTCCTGGAGCTAAAGCACCAAAGCTTGTTTCTGAGGAAATGATTAAGTCAATGCAACCAGGTTCAGTAGTAGTCGATATTGCTATAGACCAAGGCGGTATTTTTGAGTCATCTGATCGAGTGACGACACATGATGATCCAACTTATGTAAAACACGGAGTTGTGCATTATGCAGTAGCAAATATGCCAGGAGCTGTACCACGTACATCAACAATTGCTTTAACAAATAATACAATTCCTTATGCACTTCAAATTGCGAATAAGGGTTACAAACAAGCATGTGTTGAAAACGCAGCACTGAAAAAAGGTGTTAATACTATAGATGGACATCTTGTTTACAAGGCTGTTGCAGATTCTCAAGGTCTACCATATATAAATGTTGATGAATTAATTCAATAAATGCAATTAAGGGAGCGGTTCAATTTGATACGCTCCCTTATTATTCTAGCATTTCAATATAATATTCCAATACTAATAGATTTCCTCCCTTTAAAAGAGCGCATAGTGAATCTTTTAGTACATGCAAAAAACAGAATATTTAAATTAATTGATGTTTTAGATAAATTATTGAAAGTTAAAGAGGATGAAATATGTATGCAACATGAAATAACTCAAAAAAAATCGTTTGTCGATAAGATGCTCGACACAATTGAACGTACTGGTAATAAATTGCCGGATCCGATTACATTATTTGTTATTATGGCATTATTAGTACTCATCTTATCTTGGGTTTTAGATGCTATGGGTATTTCGGCTGTAAAACCAGGAACGAATGAAACGATAGAGGTCGTTAATTTATTGAGTCGAGAGGGCTTAATTTTAATCGTTACACAAATGCAAAGTAATTTCACAGGATTTCCGCCACTTGGCTTAGTTATTGTGTCAATGATTGGAATTGGTTTGGCGGAACAGACAGGTCTGATTTCTGCGATTATGAAAAAGACTGTTATGAGCGCACCTCAGAAATTGATTGTACCAGTGATTATTTTAACAGGTTTAGTGGGCAATTTAGCTGCAGATGCGGCTTTCATTATTTTACCTCCAGTGGCGGCACTTATTTTTATGAGTATAGGACGTAACCCTTTAGTAGGTTTAATTGTGACGTATGCGGCTGTTGCTGGTGGCTTTAGTGCAAATTTATTAATTAGTTCACTCGATGTATTATTATTAGGTATTACAGAATCCGCTGCTCGTATTGTAGATCCAGATTATACAGGTCGCGCTACAATGAACTACTATTTCTTAATTGCTTCAACATTTGTTTTAATATTTATCGGTACATGGGTGACAAAAAAGTTTACAGAACCCCGCTTTGGCGATTATAAAGGAGAAATTAGCGTACTCGAACCATTAACACCGCTAGAGATGCGTGGTTTAAGGTGGGCAGGGATTGTTGCTATTATATATTCTGCAATTATTGCATATACAGTTATACCATCAAACGGTCTACTACGAGATCCTGAAACAGGCGGCTTTTTAAATTCACCATTTATGACGGGTATTGTACCAATTATGCTGTTCTTTTTCCTATTACCAGCGTTGGCATATGGTATTGCAGCAAAAGAGGTTAAGAGTGACAAGGATGTAGCAGAAAAAATATTTAAATCAATTGCAGATATGTCATCGTTTATCGTACTTGCATTTGTTGCTTCTCAAATGATTGCTTACTTCAACTGGAGTAATATTGGCTCAATTGTTGCAATTAAAGGAGCAGAATTTTTACAGGCATTGAATTTCACAGGTTTACCAATGATTATTGGATTTGTTGTGATCTGTGCATTCGTTAATTTACTGATTGCGAGTGCCTCTGCAAAATGGGCATTATTAGCGCCGATTTTTGTACCTATGTTTATGTATCTTGATTATTCACCAGCAGTTACACAAGTGGCGTATCGGGTAGGAGATTCGATTACAAATCCTATTACACCGATGCTTGCATATTTTGCTATTTTATTAGCATTTGCAAGACGTTACGATAAAAATATCGGAATCGGAACGCTAATTTCGGCGTTATTCCCATATACTATATTCTTTGCGATTGGTTGGATTATATTATTTGCCATTTGGTTCTTATTGGGATTACCACTTGGACCAGGAGATTACATTAATATTCATTAAGTAACAGAATCCCACCTCTATAGGTGGTGAGATGAATGCGGATTTAAGTTACTTTTCAGCTGGTGTCCAAACACCTGTACCTGTCGCTACGCTTTCGGTACAAAAGACATTTGCTGAAATAGAGGAACTCACTCTAAGAACGCCACGTCCTGTGGGAACGACTGAGTGATGCAATTAGGACAAGGCATAATTGATAATAATAGGAGGGGTTTGAATGATTGCACAACACGTACAACTTTCAACATTACTTGAACAATTTGAGGAGGAAATGATTACACTGCGTCGTCATTTTCATGAAAATCCAGAGCTTTCTTTTGAAGAGGTAGAAACCCCTAAAACAATTGCCGCATTTCATCGTGCATTAGGACATGAGGTGCGAGAAGGCGTAGGGGGTAATGGCGTTGTCGCAAAGCTTATTGGGGACAAACCAGGTAAAACAGTGGCACTTCGGGCAGATTTCGATGCATTAGCAATTACGGAAGAGACAGGGCTACCATTCCAATCTAAAATCAAGGGTCGAATGCACGCTTGTGGGCATGATGGTCATACAGCAACACTTCTTGTATTAGCGAAGGCATTAAACAAAATGAAAGCAGATTTAGCAGGAACGATTGTTTTCATCCATCAACACGCTGAAGAATTAGCGCCAGGTGGAGCAAAGTCTATGATTGAGGATGGCTGTCTAGAAGGTGTTGATGTTATTTTCGGGACGCATTTATGGGCTCCTGCAGAACTTGGTAAAGTGCAAATTGCATCTGGACCATTTATGGCTGCGGCAGATTCTATTGATATAACAATCAAAGGGAAGGGTGGGCATGGCTCTACTCCAAATGAAACGAAAGATTCGATTGTACTAGCTGCACAATTTATTACGAATTTACAACAGCTTGTAGCACGCCGAGTAAATCCGCTGCGCCCAGCTGTAGTGTCAATTGGACATATTGAGGCACTCAACCCATTTAACGTTATAGCAGATAAAGTGTATATGAAAGGAACGGTCCGTACATTTCATAACGAAGAGCGTGATCTCCTTGAACAAGAAATTGAAGAAGTACTAATAGCTACTTGCTATTTAACAAAGGCTGAGTATGAATATGAATACCGTAGAGGCTATCCACCTGTTGTGAATCATCTAGCAGAAACTGAGCATGTTATCAAGGCAGCCGAAAAGATATCTATTGTCGAAGCTGTTGAAATTGTCGATCCTACGATGGGGGGAGAAGATTTTGCTTACTATTTAGAAGAAAAACCAGGTGCATTCTTCTTTGTAGGTGCACAAAACCCTTCTTGGACGGAGGTATATCCTCATCACCATCCTAAATTTGATATTGATGAACGCTCGCTCCGCATTGCAGCAAATGTTTTAGGACAGGCAACTCTTGATTATTTGGAAAAATAATAAATGAACATAACGAAAGGAAGCACCACTGCTATAATGGTTGCTTCCTTTTTATTTCGCATTAAGGAGCATTAATTTCTTCTTTCAGCAATGTTTTGGTAGCGAAAGCGAAGCGTCAGTTACAAATGTTTTATGTAAAGTAAGGTGGAGATTAACTGCCCGTAAAAGCCCGATTGGTGAAGACTAATAATCAGTGAGGATGAAGAAAATCCCCACTGATTAAAGTTTCATTTTACCTGAGTAAATATTTTCAATTACAGTACAATCAAATCTTTAGGGAATTTTGTTAGTACTTCTACTCCGTCTTTTGTTACGACTACATCATCTTCAATACGGACACCTGTCACATCGGATTTATAGACACCTGGTTCAATTGTGAAGACCATGCCTTCTTCCATAGTCATTTCGTTTGCGCCTGTAACAGAAGGGAATTCATGTACAGAAATGCCGAGTCCATGACCAAGTCGGTGTGTGAAATATTCGCCATAGCCTGCGTCTGCGATAGTATCACGAGCGATTTTATCTAAATCCATTGCGCGAACACCTGGTTTTACAGCTGCAATTGCATTTGTGTTAGCTGATAGTACTGTGTTGTAGATTTCCTTTTGTGCCTCACTAGGTTCACCAAAGGCAACCGTACGTGTAATGTCAGAACAATAACCGTCGTAAATTACGCCAAGGTCGAATAATATCATATCGCCTTTTTCTATTTTTCGAGCACCTGGTTTACCGTGTGGAGAAGCTGTTTTGGGACCGCTCAATACCATTGTTTCAAAGGACATCTTGCAGCCTTTATCCTGAATAGCGCTTTCGATCGCAGTTAAGATTTCCATTTCTGTTTTGCCTTCAGCGATTTCTTTACAACCGATTTCAATAGCATAGTCAGCTAGTTCTGCAGCTTTACGTAATTTTTCTAATTCAGTTTCATCTTTAATTACTCGCATAGCATTGATTTTTTCGTCGAGACGAACAAAACTTGCCTGTGGGAATGATTGTTGTAGGGCTTCTAAACGCTCTACGATGAGCTGAGCTTTTTCAATAGCAAACGTTTGTGGGTTAACATTACGAGCTTTAATAGCTTGGGCAAGAACTTCCATTGAATTTTCAGTATCTTGGTGACCGATGACCTCATAAGGCCAACCTGCATCCTTCGCATCTGGGATTTCCATTTTGGGGCAAATTAAAAAAGGTTCTGCCTCTTTAAAAATCATCACGCCAAGTAATCTCTCATGCGGATTACTTTTAAAGCCTGAAACGTAAAAAACATTGTCAGGTGTCGTTACGAAAGCGGCATCAATTTGGTTTTGTTGTAAATAGTTTTGAATTTCTTCAACCTTTGACATACACAGTTCCTCCTCTTTTTGCATTGAAAAAAATTTCAAGTGCTTGGCTAAATTTATAGCCTCCCCGGTATGGGGCTTCAACGGAATGAATAATTGTTTCCTACAAGGTATACCTCTGTTGGGAAAGAATCTATTATTCTCTGTACTAGCATATCAAAAAAAGGGAAAAATCGCATGGATAGCGAATAAAAATGATGTAGCACAATATGTACTGCTAGGAGGAAATTTAGATGGAAATTAGTTATCATGGACATTCAGTTGTTAAAATTCAATCAAATGGGAAAACAATATTAATAGATCCATTCATTAATGGGAATGGGCTAACAGATTTAAAGGTAGCTGATGAAGCACCAGATATCATTTTACTGACACACGGCCATAATGATCATGTCGGTGATACAGTAGAGCTTGCGAAGAAAAAAGATGCGCTGGTCATTGCACCAAATGAGCTAGCCAATTGGATTTCTTGGCAAGGAGTGAAAGCGCATCCAATGCATATAGGGGGAGCTAAGGAATTTGATTTTGGTAAAGTGAAGTTTACTCAAGCGTTCCACGGTTCGTCATATGTAACAGAAAATAATGAAATTATTTATATGGGAATGCCTGCTGGAATTTTATTATTTATCGAAGGATTAACAATTTATCATGCAGGGGATACAGCTTTGTTTAGTGATATGAAATTAATTGGAGAACGCCATCCTATTGATATTGCGTTTTTACCAATTGGTGACAATTTCACGATGGGACCAGAAGATGCAGCTTGTGCAGTTTCATTTTTGAAGCCGAAAATTGTCGTACCAGTTCATTACAATACATTTCCTCCAATCGAGCAGGATCCACAAATTTTTGCGGATTTAGTGCAAAATGCAGAGGTTCAAATATTAAAAGCGGGTGAAAAAGTAAACTGTTCCTAATTAGTGACACTGCTGTACTATATGAGTTGGCACCACGTGCGTAGTTGAAACGATGGGAAAAGTAAAACAAATTCATCACTTTATATTAAATATTTTTATAAAAAATATGGTACACTAAGAGCAGAATTTGATGCTTGAGAAATAGGTGATATTTTGTCTACAAAACATGAGAGAATTTTGCAATACATCGAATCATTACCCGTGGGTGATAAAATTTCAGTACGTCAAATTGCAAAGGAAATGCAAGTGAGTGAAGGAACGGCATACCGTGCCATTAAAGAAGCGGAAAATCGCCGTTTAGTAAGCTCTATTGAACGTGTTGGAACAATTCGTATTGAGAAGAAAAAGAAAGAAAATATTGAGCGATTAACCTTCGCTGAAATAGTTAACATTATAGACGGCCAAGTTTTAGGTGGAAAAACAGGTCTACATAAAACGTTAACGAAATTTGTTATTGGTGCCATGCAATTAGAAGATATGATGCGTTATACAGATGCAGGAAGCTTGCTCATCGTTGGTAACCGTATTAAAGCACATGAAAATGCACTGCGAGCTGGTGCAGCTGTTTTAATTACAGGGGGCTTTGATACAACCGAGGAAAACAAGTTACTCGCAGATTCTTTGGACTTACCGATCATTTCAACAAGCTATGATACCTTTACTGTGGCAACAATGATTAACCGTGCAATTTATGACCAATTAATCAAAAAAGATATTTTATTTATTGAAGATATTTTTGTGCCAATGACGGATACTTCTGTTCTTCGAAATGATGAAACAATTCAACATTTCCATAAGTTAAATGAACGAACAACTCATGGTGCATTTCCTGTTGTGACAGCAAACAATAAGCTTGTTGGGATGATTACCGTAAAAGACGTTATTGGTCGAGAAGAAAACGAGCTTATTGATAAGGTTATGACTAAAAATCCGATTGCTGGATCGATGAAAATGAGCGTTGCCTCTGCAGGACATCGTATGATTTGGGAAGGGATTGACCTATTACCAATTGTTGATGATGACAATGTTTTGCAAGGTGTGATTAGTCGACAAGATGTACTAAAAGCGCTTCAGCTTGCTCAAAGACAACCGCAGCATGGTGAAACGATTGATGATTTAGTGAAAAACGAGATGAAGGTACTTGGCGATGAAGAATTAATCGTAGAATTTAAAGTAACACCACAAATGACAAATCAATATGGGGCAATTTCTTATGGAGCATTTACAACTTTGTTAGCGGAAGTTGGCTCATTCGCATTAAAACGCCGTAAACGTGGGGATGCAGTTGCCGAAAACATGACGATTTATTTCATCAAGCCTGTGCAAATGGAAAGTACACTTACTGTAAAGCCTCGAATATTAGACATGAGTCGTAAGTTTGTGAAAATGGACTTCGAAGTGTTTAATCAACAAATGCTTGTTGGGAAGGCTATGATGATGTTCCAACTACTGGAACGTTAAGAAAACACAAAAAGGGATGGTCTAGGGTAAATGCTAGACCATCCCTTTCACTTCTTTCAGCGGGTGTCCAAACACCCGTCGGAGGCATATTTGATTATTTATTGGTTAATTCGGTACTCTTCGTCAACAAATTGACCGTAGTGACGAACCCTTTTAATATTTTCCATAACAACAAAGATGCCTAAAACGACAAGAATTGCTACAATAATAAATGTATATAACCCAGGGAATAAATAGGCTTGGTTTAAACCAAATAAAAGAATAAATGCACCGAAACTTACATTAGCTTTACTTTTGTACCAATTTTTAGCAATTGGTAGTGAAGAACGAAACTGTTTTGTTTTAAAATAAAAATAAAAAACAAATGATATGATTATTGTAAACACAAATATTAAATTGAGCATAGTAAACCTCCTAGCATAACTAGTCATTATTGTAACGATAATTAAAGAAAAATGCTAACGGTTATTACTATCATTTTGGGGGAAATTAATTTGAAAAGACAAATCATCGACACAATTGCTTCATATGAAACAATCATTATTCATCGCCATGTGCGTCCAGATCCAGACGCATATGGATCTCAGCAAGGGTTAAAAGAGCTTATTTTAGCAAATTATCCAGAAAAGAAGGTTTTTGCTGTAGGTGAGCATGATGAATCTTTATCATTTTTAGCAAATCCAGATCATATTACGGATGATAAATACGACGATGCTTTAGTTATTGTGACAGATACGGCTAATACTGAACGTGTAGACGATCAACGCTATACAAAAGGTAAAATGATCATTAAAATAGATCACCATCCAAATGATGATCCGTATGGCGATTTACTTTGGGTGGATACGAATGCGAGCTCATGTAGCGAAATGATTTATGAGCTTTTTGAGGAAGGAAAACAAGTAGCAAACTGGATTCTACCTGATGCCTCCGCTAGATTATTATTTGCCGGTATTGTAGGGGATACAGGACGTTTCCAATTCCCTAGCACGACCGTAAAAACGTTTAAAATTGCAGGAGAGCTTATTACATATAATTTTGATCGAAATCAAATTTTCGATGGAATGTATGAAATGGAGCAAAAGCTATTAAATTTACAGGGCTATATTTATCAAAATTTCAAAATGGATGAGTATGGAGCAGCACATATCAAGCTGACAAAGGAATTGCTGGCAGAATTCAATGTTGTACCGTCAGAGGCGTCACTGTTAGTTGGCTGTCTTGGAAGTGTGAAAGGTATTTGTGCATGGGTGGTCTTCATTGAAGAGGCCGATCAAATTCGTGTGCGTTTACGTTCAAAAGGTCCTATCATTAACACTTTGGCGAAGGAATTTAACGGTGGAGGACATCCGCTTGCATCTGGGGCTACAGCTTACACATGGGAAGAAGCAGAGCATGTTATAACGAGATTACAGGAAATTTGTAAGGCATATCAATAAACATGATTATTTGGGCTCATCACTAAAATTTATGGATGACATTTGTTAAACGTATGCCATATATAAGTTGATTGGAGTGGAGGCTGGGCGACTCCTTGGGGATTAGCGTCACAGATGAGACCCTGCAGCGAAGCGAAGCGGCTCATCGGACGCCCCCAGGAAAGCGCCCAGCCGGAACGGAAATCAACCTCTCATTATGGTGATTATCCAATATTTGGCGATGATTTGTAAACTCAATAGAATAAGAACGTGCTTCTACCATAATAATAAAGCTTTGAAATTAACATTTTTTAATACCTAGAAAGGAAGGGATTCATTTGACACATGTATACACGAAAATGCATACGAGTGCGGATTTATTGAAAAGTACGATTCGGCTTGAACAATTGATCCCTTTTTTACAAGAGCAAAATACTCAGGCCTGTGCAATCGTCAATTCAAAATTGTACGGGCTTTTGCCTTTTTGTAAAGCATTGCAGCAAGCGAACATTCATGCTGTATTAGGGCTTACGATAAATGTACAGTGGCAAGCAAGAAAGGTTCCACTTGTGCTCTATGCTCAGACGCTAGAAGGCTATCAGCATCTTTTGAAGATTAGTAGTGCAGTTTCGATTAGAGAGGATGAGACACTTCCGTGGAAATGGCTTGAAGGATATGCAGCGGGCTGTGTGGCATTACTTTCTTCGGATGACTTAATAGAAATTGAGGATTGGACAGAAGTAGCAAGTGCTCTAAACAAGGTGTTTGGTAAGCACTTGTTTATGGGGATAGCAAGACCTGCAGGGATGATAACTGAAAAAGAGGAAACGTATGTAGCATGGTGTGAAACTATGAACATAACACTGGTTGCCTCTCAGAGCTGCTATTTTTTACGCCCAGAAGATCATTTTGCCTTTGAGGTTGCAAGAGCGATAGATTCAGGTGACAAGATTACCGACACAATGTTATCAGCTCATTTACAAGGTTATTTCGCTCCAACGAAAGAGGAATGGCGAAGTTGGTTTGCTGATCATCCGGAATGGCTTGAGTCTAGTGCGATGATGCTTGCTAGCTGTACGGCGGAAATTCCTGAAATGCACGTTCAAATGCCTAAATTTCCTGTGCCAACAGAGGAAACGGCGGAAAGCTTGCTTGTCAAAGAGGTTTTTGCAGGATTGGCAGAACGTTTAAAGCAAACTGAAATTCCTCAAGTTTATCGGGAGCGACTTCAATATGAGCTTGAAACTATTTGTTCAATGGGCTTTGCAGATTATTTTTTAATTGTTGCAGATTTCATGCGTTTTGCTAAAGAAAATCGTATTTTAACAGGTCCTGGTCGTGGTTCATCGGCGAGTTCTCTTGTTGCTTATAGCTTATCTATTACGCAAGTAGATCCATTAGTTTACGGCTTATTATTTGAACGATTTTTAAACCCTGAACGTGTTACACTGCCAGATATAGATATCGATTTTGTCGACAGTAAAAGACAAAAAGTTATCCATTATGTCACTCAAAAATATGGGAAGGCAAATGTAGCGCAAATTATTACGTTTGGTACTTTATCTGCTAAGGCAGTTGCTAGAGATGTTGCCCGTGTTTTTGGTTTTGACGCTGAAACATTGGAGAAAATCTCAAAAATGATTCCGAATAAACCTGGGATAACATTGCAAAAAGCACTGGCCGAATCACAAGGTTTACAAGGCTGGCTAGCCGAGGATGAAAAACATCGTCGCTGGTTTGAAGTGGCGTTAAAACTAGAAGGGTTGCCAAGAAATTCTTCTACTCATGCGGCTGGGATTGTGCTGTCACCTTCACCATTAGTCAATACGATACCGATTGAAGAAGGACATGATGGAATATATTGTACGCAATGGCCGATGGGAGATGTAGAAGCTAGTGGACTTGTCAAAATGGATTTTCTAGGATTGCGCAACCTGACAATTTTAGAGCAGATACGTTGGTCGATTTATAAAGCTGGTGGTCCTTGGATAGAGTTTGAGCTTATTCCAATGCAAGATGAAAAGACATTTGAACTTCTTCAAAAGGGAGATACACTAGGGATTTTTCAATTAGAATCGGAAGGTATGAAGCAAGCTTTACGTGATATTCATCCGAATCATTTTTTAGATATAGTGGCAGTCAACGCGTTATATCGCCCTGGTCCGATGGATTTTATTCCTGTATATGCAAGACGAAAAGCAGGAAGGGAATCGGTTACTATGCCACATCCAGCTTTAGAACCCATTTTACGAGAGACGTTTGGTGTCATAGTTTATCAAGAACAGATCATGCAAATTGCTTCGGTGATGGCTGGTTTTACGATGGGACAAGCGGACTTACTGCGTCGAGCGGTAAGTAAGAAAAATCGTCAAGTATTAGAGGAGCAACGTGCCGCATTTGTAAAGGGAGCAATGAAGCAAGGCTTTGACGTTCATGTGGCAGAAGAAGTGTATGCATTAATTGTGCGCTTTGCAGACTATGGTTTCCCTAAAAGCCATGCTGTCGCATATAGCGTTATTTCCTACCAAATGGCTTATTTAAAAGTACATTTCCCACAAAGCTTTTATACAGCACTTTTATCAAACGCAACAGGAAATGTGGAGAAAATCCTACAGGTTGTGAGTGAGGCGAAAGAGAAGGGGATTCCATTTTATCCACCGTCATTGAAACAGAGTACAAAATTTTTTACTGTTGAAAAGGATGGAATTCGCTATAGTTTATCCGGAATAAAGGGTGTACCTCATACATTTATAGAGACAGTGAATGCCTTACGCCAAACGAATGTAGAAGCATTTGATAATTTATTTGACATGGCAGTTGCCTTAAGTGCACAGCAATTTAAACCAAAAGTAATGGAAGCTTTAATTTTCGCCGGAGCTCTCGATTATATAGGGAAAGATCGTGCTGTACTAATAGCAACATTGGAGGCAGCCTTAAAGCAAGCTGAGCTGCTAAGACCAACTGAGGATATTGATATAGAATCGGCTACTGCCTTTAGCTTTGGTAA
The DNA here is from genome assembly GCF_047737915.1 of Lysinibacillus sp. NPDC056185. NCBI lineage: Bacteria > Bacillati > Bacillota > Bacilli > Caryophanales > Bacillaceae > Lysinibacillus > Lysinibacillus sp. NPDC056185. The sequence continues at coordinate 109,320 of NZ_JBLLLQ010000014.1, read as the reverse complement.
GCCGAAGTATATGGAAGCGGAAGCGATGCCACAAAAGGAAAAATTACTTCATGAAAAGGAAAGTCTTGGTTTTTATATTTCTGCACATCCGGTCTCAGAGGAAAGAGCTTTTTGGAATGAAGTAAATAGTACATGCCGAGAGTTGAAGCATGCTCGTGAGGGAACGTATGTAAAAATGATTGGCATAATAGAAGAAATAAAAAAAATACGCACAAAAAAAGGTGAGCAAATGGCTTTTGTTCAGCTTCAGGATGAGTTTGGAACGGTATCTGTAACCTTATTCCCGCAAGTCTTTCATCTTGTTCAAGAGCTGTTACTCGAAGATGAATTGCTTTACATTGAAGGAACGCTTGAAAGACGCTTTGGTAAACCTCAAGTGAAAGTAAAACATGCACAGACGACGAAAAGAATATGAAATTGAAGAAAATTATAGAAACTGCATAAATTTTTATGCAGTTTTTTCTTTACTTTTTAATAATTATTTTGTAAGCTAGAGTCAATGTCGAAAAGTGGTCAGACCACTTTTTCTCTTCATTCGGTAGGAGACGCCATCTTCTGAAGGTGGTGGATTTAGTTAGGTATCCAAACACTTATTGAAATAGAGGAACTCAGTCTAAGAACGCCACGTCCTGTGGCAACGACTGAGTGACCAACATCATGTTGGCCCAAGCCTTTGGACGCATTGATTATCTGAGCGAAGGATAAGCGACAGCAACAAAATGTTTTCTGTGCGAAAGCGAAGCGACAGCAACAAAATGTTTTCTGTGCGAAAGCGAAGCGACAGCAACAAAATGTTTTCTGTGCGAAAGCGAAGCGACAGCAACAAATGTTTTCTGTGCGAAAGCGAAGCGACAGCAACAAATATGCCAAGGCGAAATTGATAGAACGAGGAGTTGATCGTATGGATAAAAAAACCGAACAAAAGAAAGTTTTTTTAGATATCGTCCAACAATTACGACAACTTATTAAAATGGAAAAAATACAGGCTGGTGAAAAGCTACCTTCCGAACGAGTCCTTTCAGAACGTCTAGGTGTCGGGCGATCCTCCGTGAGAGAGGCATTGCGAAGCTTAGAGTTGTTAGGTCTTATTGAAACGAGACATGGGGGAGGTACATTCCTAGCTTCCACACAAAAACATCAGCTCGTAGAAATATTGTCGATGTTTATATTAGAAGATGAAAAATCAAAAAAGGATGTCGAATTAACGCGAGAAATTCATGAAAAGGAAGCCATTCGCGTAATAAGTTGTACAGAGACTCTGAGAACACTACCTGTGTGGGAAAGTTTTTTTGTAAAGCTTGAGATAGAAAGCGCGATTAATTGTCGAGACGTTTTACGGGAAATAATAATCACGTCAGGAAATCGTCTTTCACTAAAAGTATGGTTTCAGTTAGCAGTTTATGACGGTGACCGTTTAAATCGAAACTCAACAGAAGAAGAAAAATTAATCATTCAAACTATGTTGAAATCGATGCAGCTCGGCTATGAAAAAGAAGCATTACAAGCTTACGAGCAGTGGATGAAGACTGTACGAAGTAATTAGACAACAAAGGGGGAGTCAAACATGGCAATTCGCAGCCTATTTACTAAAAAGAAAGAGGATGGACAAGAAAAGGGATTTCCTGAAGGACTTATGACAAAATGTCCAGAATGCCGTCATATTCAATTAACGAAGGAATTAGAAAAAAATCATAAAGTATGTTCAAAATGTGACCATCACTTCAAAATGACAGCGCAGGAGCGCGTAGCAGATTTTTTAGATGAAGGTTCATTTGTTTCAATGGACGATCATTTACAAACAAGTAACCCACTTAATTTCCCTGCTTATGTAGAAAAAATTTCAGCGGATCAACAAAAAACGGGATTAAACGAAGCTGTGATGACTGGTTTAGGTACCCTGGACGGAGAAGAAATTGTTGTAGCAATTATGGATTCTCATTTCCGTATGGGCTCAATGGGCTCAGTTGTCGGAGAAAAAATCACACTAGCAGTTGAAAAAGCTACTGAATTACGTCTACCATTTATTATCTTTACTGCTAGTGGTGGAGCGCGCATGCAAGAAGGTATTCTATCATTAATGCAAATGGCAAAAACGAGTGTGGCATTAAAACGCCATAGCGATGAAGGACTATTGTTTATTTCTATCTTAACGCATCCTACAACAGGTGGCGTTTCTGCAAGCTTTGCCTCTGTTGGAGATATAAATATTGCTGAACCACAAGCATTGATTGGCTTTGCTGGTCGCCGTGTCATTGAAGAAACAGTAAGAGAAAAACTGCCAAGTGATTTCCAAACGGCAGAATTTTTATTAGCTCATGGACAGCTTGATGCCATCTTCCATCGAAAAGATTTACGAAACCAAGTAGCAGTGCTTGTGAAAATGCATACGAAAGGCGGCTTGCAACATGTCTAAAAATTTAGCTTTTGAAGAACCAGTAGTACAATTACGTGAAAAAATTGATGAGTTAAAAACGATTGCTGCTGATGCAGATGTAGATATGACAGGCGAAATCGAAACTTTAGAAACACGTCTAACACAGTTAGAACAATCCATTTATGCCAATATGAAGCCGTGGGATCGTGTACAGGTTGCTAGACATCCAGAACGACCAACGACATTACAATATATAGAGGCTATGTGTGAAAACTTTATTGAGTTACATGGTGATCGTACGTTTGGTGATGATGCGGCTATTCTTGGAGGAATTGCTCTTTTTGAAGGTCAGCCAGTAACAATTGTTGGACATCAACGCGGAAAATCAACGAAAGAAAACATTCGTCGGAATTTTGGTATGCCACATCCAGAAGGATATCGTAAGGCATTACGTTTAATGAAACAGGCCGAAAAATTTAAGCGCCCAATTATTTGTTTTATTGATACGAAAGGTGCTTATCCCGGTAAGGCTGCTGAGGAACGAGGTCAAAGTGAAGCGATTGCCAGAAATCTAGTTGAAATGGCGGGCTTAACAGTGCCAGTTATTAGTATTGTTATTGGAGAAGGCGGTAGTGGAGGTGCGATTGCATTAGGTGTAGCGAATCGTGTCTTTATGTTAGAAAACTCAACGTATTCGGTTATCTCGCCGGAAGGGGCTGCATCGATTTTATGGCGTGATGGTAGCCTAGGAAAGCAAGCAGCAGAAGCAATGCGTATAACAGCACCTGACTTAAAAGAGCTTGGCGTTATCGATGGAATTATCCCTGAGATAACAGGTGGAGCTCATCGCAATGTAGCGAAGCAAGCACTTTATATAAAAGAATGTATAAGCGACACACTAAAAGTATTGAATTCTTTAAATGGCGAACAATTAATTGAGGACCGTTATGAGAAATTCAGAAAGATTGGACAATATACAGAAGCTTAAATTACAGTTTTAGGTTTTTGGATATGTAAATTTGCTCGAAAATAGTTAAAAATTGTGATTCGTATTAATAAAAAAAATAGAGTGAATAGCACGAGAAATAAGGAATAAATGTTAAAATTAGGATGTTTTTGACTAGAAAGAGTGTGTGAAAGCGCATTCTTTTTATTTTTTATGTAAAAGTTATGTTTTTCTAGCCTCAGAACCCTTACATAGTTTGTTTTTTCATGTTAATGTGAATAATAATAGTATCTGCAGGAGGTTCGACAATGAAAAAAATTGCGGTATTAACAAGTGGTGGAGATGCGCCAGGAATGAATGCAGCTATTCGTGCAGTCGTTCGTAAGGCAGCATATCATGGAATTGATGTTGTCGGAATTAAGCACGGCTATGATGGCTTAATAAAAGGAAGTATGGAAAATCTTGATTTAGGTTCGGTAGGTGGCATTATTCAACGTGGTGGTACACATTTAAATTCTGCAAGATGTCCCGAATTTAAAGAAGACGCTGTTCAGCAGCGAGGCATTGACAATATGCGTGAAGCTGGCATTGAAGGACTAGTCGTTATTGGCGGTGATGGTTCTTACCGTGGAGCTTTGGATTTAGTGAAAAAAGGCTTTCCTGTTGTTGGCGTACCAGGAACAATTGATAACGACGTACCAGGAACCGAGTATACGATAGGATTCGATACTGCACTAAATACGGTTGTGGAATCCATTGATAAAATCCGCGATACAGCAACTTCCCATGAAAATTCCTTTATCGTTGAGGTGATGGGGCGAGATGCAGGGGACATTGCTTTATGGGCAGGTCTTGCAGCTGGAGCTGAAACAGTTTTAATTCCAGAAGAAGATTATAATTTGGATGATATTGTGGCACGCTTAGACCGTGGTGCAGCTCGCGGGAAAAAGCATAGCATTATTATCGTCGCTGAGGGTGTCATGTCTGGTAACGAATTGGCAAAGCTATTATATGAAAAAACAGGAAAAGAAACGCGTGTTTCTGTTCTTGGACATATCCAACGTGGTGGTTCACCTACTGCGCGTGATCGTGTTCTAGCGAGTCAATTTGGTGCACATGCAGTTGAATTGCTAATGGAAGGAAAGTCTGGCAGGGCGGTAGGTATCCGTAATCATCAAGTGATTGACTATGATATGCCTGAGGCTTTCGAAAAAAATCATGAGGCAGATGTAAGCTTATATACTTTAATGAAAGAACTATCAATATAATTTGTTATAAAAACGGAGTGGGCAGAAAATGAGAAAAACAAAAATCGTATGTACAATTGGTCCAGCAAGTGAGTCACCAGAAATTTTAGAGAAACTAATTGAAGCAGGTATGAATGTTGCCCGCTTAAACTTTTCGCATGGTTCCCATGAGGAGCATGAAGTACGTATTAATTTAATTCGCGAAGTAGCACAAAAATTAGGGAAACCAGTTGGGATTTTACTCGACACAAAAGGCCCTGAAATTCGTACACACAATATGAAAAACGGAGAATTGCATTTAGCAGCAGGGCAAGTCATTGATATTTCAATGACTGAAGTGGAAGGAACGGAGTCAAGCTTCTCTGTAACGTATGATCGTTTAATCGAAGACGTTGAACAAAACTCCATTATTTTATTAGATGATGGACTAATTCAACTACGCGTATTAGCAAAAGATATGGAAAAAGGTCTTATTCATACGATTGTAGAAAATTCAGGTGTCTTAAAAAATAAAAAGGGTGTTAACGTTCCAGGTGTTTCTGTACAACTTCCTGGAATTACAGAAAAAGATGCACAGGACATTCTATTCGGTAGTAAGCAAGGTGTTGACTTTATTGCAGCCTCGTTCGTTCGTCGAGCAAAGGATGTACTAGAAATTCGAGAATTACTTGAACAAAATGGCGGTAGCCACATTCAAATTATCCCGAAAATCGAAAACCAAGAGGGTGTCGATAATATCGATGAAATCATCTTAGTTTCAGATGGATTAATGGTAGCACGTGGTGACCTCGGTGTAGAAATCCCAGCAGAAGAAGTACCACTTGTACAAAAGAAATTAATTTTAAAATGTAATCAAGTAGGTAAACCAGTTATTACAGCTACACAAATGCTAGATTCGATGCAGCGTAATCCACGTCCGACACGAGCAGAGGCTAGTGACGTAGCAAACGCAATTATTGATGGTACAGATGCAATTATGCTTTCTGGTGAAACTGCAGCAGGGCTTTATCCAGTAGAGTCCGTACAAACAATGAATAAAATCGCACTGCGTACAGAAAATTCATTAGACTATAAGGCAATCGTCTCTACACGTAGTCGTGAAAAAGAGGCAAATATGACTGAGGCGATTTCTCAGGCAGTAGCATACACTTCGATTAACCTAGGCGTAAAGGCAGTACTTGCACCAACAGAAAGTGGTAACACAGCTAGAATGATTGCAAAATATCGTCCTGGTGTACCGATTGTTGCTGTAACAGGTTCTGCTAATACAGCTCACGCATTAACACTAGTTTGGGGTGTGAACCCAGTCGTTTGTCAACGAGTTACGACAACAGATGAAATTTTAGAGCTAGCTGTTGATGAAAGCTTGAAGCATGGTTTTGTAACGCACGGTGATGCAGTTGTCATTACAGCAGGTGTACCAGTAGGTGAAGCAGGTACTACTAACTTAATGAAGGTACACATCATCGGCGATTTATTAGCTCGTGGTCAAGGAATCGGTAAAGCTTCTGTAGTAGGTAAAACAGTTGTTGCTAAAAATGCAGCAGAGGCACTAGCTTATGACACAGACGGATGTATTATAGTAACGGTTGGTTCCGATCGTGATATGATGCCAGCACTTGAAAATTGTATTGGTTTGATTACAGAAGAAGGCGGGCTAACAAGTCATGCAGCGGTTGTAGGACTAAGCCTTGGTATCCCTGTTATCGTCGGGGTAAAAGAAGCCACTACATTGATTCGCCACGGTCAAGAAATTACAATGGATGCTGAAACAGGAGTTATTTACAAAGGGCATGCAAGTGTTCTTTAATCTATAATAAAAAGCTCTAGTGCAACTTATTTGCACTAGAGCTTTTCTTATAATAAAGAAGTAATTGCGGTCTTTCAATGAAATCTAGGGATGACATTTTGTTAAAAAGTATGTCGTGTGTATAAGTTGATTTCCGTTCCGGCTGGACGCCCTCAGGAAAGCGCCCAGCCGGAACGGAAATCAACCCCGCGTTATGGTGATGAGCTAATTTTGCCTAGTTTAAACTTACTTTACTAAATAAAAATTATTCCCTTTCTCTCATGGAACGAGATTTACTATAAAAAGAATAACGTCATCGTCTCCTTAAATAGGACCCATTGTTTTTTTATGAAACTTATTGGGCTATAATAACGTATATAAGGTATAGCTTTTTTAGCTAGAAAGGAGAAAAATATGAGAAAAGTTTTTCTTGGTTTCATTGTCTATGCATTAGCCGAGTTGGCGTTATTAATAGTAATCGGTCAAAATATTGGTGTTCTAAATACATTATTGCTTATAGTCGCTACGAGTATTATAGGTATTTATATAGTGAAAAATAAAGGTATGAATTCTGTACAAAAGGTAAAAAATACGATAGCACGCGGAGAAGCTCCGGGACCAGTATTAGTTGACACAGTATTAAATTTCAGTGGTGGTGTACTTCTAGCATTACCAGGTTTTATAACAGATCTTGTTGGTTTATTACTGCTCATGCCTTTTTCTCGCAAAATGTTCCAGCCAATCTTTTATTATTGGATGCGGAAAAAAATGAAAAAAGGTCAATTTATCATCGTTCAAAAATAGCATTATCCTTTAGTTTAACCGCCAAAAATAAAAATATAGGGCTCAGTAAGATGCCGTAAAAACCAAATAATAAAATAGAGGCAGCACTGATGAAAAAAGTATGGAATGTACGTAATTGTAATGTATTTGACCAAAGCATGGATTCAGCTAGCTGCCTTGTTAATTGAACGAAGAGATACAAAAGTAAAATAGCTACACATAAAAAGGTATTGCCTTTTAAGTAAAAATAAATGCTCATAGGTACAAGAAATACCCCAATCCCAAAGAACGGAAGTACATCTGCAAATGCAACTATAAAAGCTTTAATGATGGCTTGTTCAAATTGGAGAATCATAAATCCCGCACAAAGGATGAGCAGTGTAATCGTGAATAGCTGAAACTCCACGTACAAAAAGTAATGAAATAGCTGCATTATTTTAGAAAAATGCTTCTGCCATTCATTGCGGAATTTTTTTGGCACATATTGAAAAAACCAATATCGGGATTTGCGAGTTTCCAATAGGGCGAAATAGTAAGCAACAAGGAATATAAATACTTCAATTACATGCTTCATGAATAGTTGGAAAATATTAGCTGTATATAAAAAGATTGAATCGAAAATGGAAAGCGATTTTTCCTTTAAAACTTGAATGAACATTGATTCATATTCATTGAAAAGTGGGAAATTTTGCAATGTATCTCTGATTTCAGGGAAGACAAGAATAATACTGTTTATCGATATGATAACGAGAAGAAAAACGCAAGCTAGTATAAGTGCTTCCACAATAATTGCTGCAAGCCAATAGGTGATTTTACAATAAGAGTGAAGGAATTTTATGATAGGATAAGTAGAAAAAGACAAAAATATCGCAAGTGATACAGGTAATACGAACCACAATATCACTAAATAGAATATAAAAAACAAAGCACTTGTAGTTCTTTCGTATGAAAAATATTTAATATTCCTCATTTTTACAAATTCACCCCGTTTCAATTGATAAATCAATATTGAAATATGCAAAAGAATCTCTTTGAAGCCCATTTATAATCGCTCGTGCACCTTTTTCTTTATTCGGAGGTTTTTCATTCACAAAGCTGTCAAAAATGATTATAATAGCAATGTAAGCGATTAACTTAATGGTTCATATGAGCAAAAAACGTAAATGCGAGCTAATAATTGCATTTACCACAAAAAAATATATTATGAGGGAGCGATAATTTATGTCAGCAACTAAAGGTTTAGAAGGTATCGTAGCAGCGGAATCTAAAATCAGTTCAATTATCGATGACACACTTACATATGTTGGTTACAACATTGATGATTTAGCAGAGAATGCGTCATTCGAAGAGGTAATTTATTTATTATGGCATACTCGTTTACCAAAAGCGGACGAGCTAGCTGAATTAAAACAACAATTGGCAGACAACATGTCTATTCCACAAGCAATCGTAGATCAATTCAAAACATACCCACTTTCAACTGTACATCCAATGGCTGCACTACGTACTGCAGTATCTTTACTTGGTGTATTCGATGAAGAAGCGGATGTTATGGATACAGAAGCTAACTACCGTAAAGCAATCCGTTTACAAGCTAAAATTGCAACAGTAGTTACTGCATTTGCGCGTGTTCGTAAAGGTTTAGAGCCAGTTGCACCAAAACCAGAATTAGGATATGCAGCAAACTTCTTATACATGCTTAAAGGTGAAGAACCAGCAGCAATCGAAGTTGAAGCATTCGACAAAGCATTAGTATTACATGCTGACCACGAATTAAATGCATCTACATTCACAGCACGTGTATGTGTAGCTACATTATCAGATGTTTATTCTGGTGTAACTGCAGCTATCGGTGCATTAAAAGGACCACTTCATGGTGGTGCAAATGAGCAAGTTATGAAAATGTTAACTGAAATCGGCTCACTTGAAAACGTTGAATCTTATATTCAAAATAAATTAGATAACAAAGAAAAAATCATGGGCTTCGGTCACCGCGTATACCGCAAAGGCGACCCACGTGCACCACACTTACGTGTAATGTCACAAAAATTAACTGAGCTAACTGGTAAACCAGAGCTTTATGAAATGTCAGTTAAAATCCATGACATGATCGTAGAACAAAAGAAATTACCTGCAAACGTAGACTTCTTCTCTGCGTCAGTGTATGATTCTTTAGGTATTGATCATGACCTATTCACACCAATTTTCGCAGTATCACGTACTTCTGGTTGGGTAGCTCATATTTTAGAGCAATATGCTAACAACCGCCTAATCCGTCCACGTGCAGAGTATGTTGGACCAGGCATGCAAAAATATGTTCCAGTCAGCGAGCGCTAATTCGGAAAATATGCTAGAATATTTGGGACTGTGTTACTGAAAACACAGTCCTATGATTATGAATTTAGGAGGCAACATCAATGTCAAACAAAATTGTAGTTGAAAATGGCGTACTTAATGTACCAAACAATCCAGTAATTCCTTTCATCGAAGGTGACGGAATTGGTCCAGATATTTGGGCTGCAGCATCACGCGTAATCGACGCAGCAGTAGAAAAAGCTTACAATGGTGAAAAGAAAATTGAATGGTTAGAAGTTCTAGCTGGTGAAAAAGCATTCAACCAAACTGGTGAATGGTTACCACAAGAAACTTTAGACAAAATTAACGAATACCTAATCGCAATCAAAGGTCCTCTTACTACTCCAATCGGTGGTGGTATCCGCTCTCTAAACGTAGCATTACGTCAACAGCTTGACCTATATGTATGCTTACGTCCAGTACGTCACTTTGATGGAGTACCTTCTCCAGTTAAACGCCCAGAAGACGTTGAAATGGTTATCTTCCGCGAAAACACAGAAGACATCTATGCTGGTATTGAATTCGAATCTGGCTCTGAACAAGCACAAAAAATCATCAACTTCCTACAAACTGAATTTGGTGTTAACCAAATCCGCTTCCCAGAAACTTCTGGTATCGGTGTAAAACCTGTATCTAAAGAAGGTACTGAGCGTTTAGTACGTTCTGCTATCGAATACGCTATTAAACATAAACGCCCATCTGTTACTTTAGTACACAAAGGTAACATCATGAAATTCACTGAAGGTGGATTCAAAAAATGGGGTTATGAATTAGCTGAAAAAGAATTTGCTGATCAAACATTCACTTGGAACCAATATGATGCTATTAAAGCTGAACAAGGTGAAGAAGCAGCAAACAAAGCACAAACTGACGCTTTAGCAGCTGGTAAAATCTTAGTTAAAGATTCTATCGCTGATATCTTCTTACAACAAATCTTAACTCGTCCAACTGAGTTCGACGTAGTTGCTACAATGAATTTAAACGGTGACTATATCTCTGACGCATTAGCTGCACAAGTTGGTGGTATCGGTATCGCTCCAGGCGCAAACATTAACTATGTAACTGGACACGCGATCTTCGAAGCTACTCACGGTACAGCTCCAAAATATGCTGGTCAAGATAAAGTAAACCCATCTTCAGTATTACTTTCAGGTGTATTAATGCTTGAACACTTAGGATGGCAAGAAGCAGCTGACATGGTTACTAAATCTGTAGAGAAAACAATCTCTTCTAAAGTTGTAACTTACGACTTCGCTCGTTTAATGGACGGCGCTAAAGAAGTAAAATGTTCAGAATTCGCTACTGAATTAATCAAAAACCTATAATTTTCTATTCTAAAATAGAAATTATAGTTAAAGCGGAAGTATATTCTGCCGATATAATTAGGGTGAAATGTAAATTTCTATTGACCTTAGCTTAATAAAATATTTACGATGAACTTGTTTGATCGAGGGAGGAGAATTTATTCTCCTCCTTCTTTTAATTTCTTTCAGCGGGTGTTTAAACACCCGCTGAAAGAAGCCTCCGGCGGATGTCATGGAATCGGAAAGGAGTTCTTTGTGCTTGCACAAAGCCGATTCCTGACGCAATTATGCCGAGGCATAATTGATTAAATAACCTAATTTAAAGGAGCGTATTCGAATGTCTCTGAAACGAAAAAAAATCTCAGTAATCGGTAGCGGTTTTACTGGCGCTACTGCAGCATTTTTAGCGGCTCAAAAAGAACTTGGTGATGTAGTGTTAGTGGATATTCCTCAAGCTGAAAATCCAACTAAAGGTAAAGCTCTAGATATGTGGGAAGCTGCACCAGTGCAAGGCTATGATTCTTATGTTAAAGGTACTTCTAATTATGCAGATACTGCAGATTCTGATGTAGTAATTATCACTGCTGGCGTTGCTCGTAAACCAGGTATGAGCCGTGACGATCTTGTTCAAATTAACCAAGATGTAATGAAAGCTGTTTCTAAGGAAATTGCTAAGTACTCACCAAATGCAACAATCCTCGTTCTTACAAACCCAGTTGATGCAATGACTTACACAGTATTCAAAGAAACTGGTTTCCCTAAAAATCGTGTAATAGGTCAATCAGGTGTACTTGATACAGCTCGTTTCTGTGCGTTTGTAGCTGAAGAACTGAATATCTCAGTAAAAGACATCACAGGTTTTGTGTTAGGTGGTCATGGTGATACAATGGTGCCACTTACTCGCTACTCGTTCGCTGGTGGTATTCCATTAGAATCATTAATTCCAGCAGATCGTCTTGAAGAGATTGTAGACCGTACACGTAAAGGTGGCGCTGAAATCGTTAACCTCCTTGGTAATGGTTCTGCATATTATGCTCCTTCAGCGGCGCTTATTGAAATGGCGGAAGCTATCATTAAAGACCAAAAACGTATACTTCCATCTATTGCATACTTAGAAGGCGAATATGGCTACAATGATTTATATCTAGGTGTTCCGACATTATTAGGTGCAAATGGTATAGAAAAAATCTTTGAGCTTGATTTAACAGACAATGAAAAAGCAGCTTTAGATAAATCGGCAGAGGCTGTCCGCGACGTTATGAAAGTTTTAGCTTAATAAGAGTTTATGAAATCGAGTGGGATTCATTCCTACTCGATTTTATGTTGTTGAAAAACTATTATTTCAATGAAATTAAAGTCATATTAATTAAAGTATGACTCTTTTGCAAAGCGAGTGGTTGATTTCCGTTCCGACTGGGCGCTTTGTAGCTGACGCTTTGCTTTCGCTACAGAAACACATTTGTTGCTGCCGCTTCGCTTTCGCACAGAGCAAAGCTTCCTGGGGGCGTCCGATGAGCCGCTTAGGCCAACACGATGTTGGTCACGAAGGCGTTATCACAGGATGTGATGCTCTTAGCCTTCGTTCCCCTATTTGCTCGCTCCAGGGTCTCGGGCCAACACGATGTTGGTCACGAAGGCGTTATCACAGGACGTGATGGTTTTAGCCTTCGTTCCTCTATTGCTGATCCCCGAGGAGTCGCCCAGCCTCCACTCCAATCAACCACTTCATATAGCATGTATTTTCTGACATATCTATTAAGCGATAAAACGAAACCTTTGCAATGTTCTGTCTGTGTAAAAGTAAAGTGCTAACGAAGCTATAGCAATAGATTTACAATTGCGTCACTGTTATATGTCTGTTCGATTTTGGTGAGTAGCCATGGCGATAATAAATGCGCTTGTAAGTATGCTCGTATAACAATGTACATTTTTGCTCACCAATGTATATTACAACTTTACTTGGATTGGCTAGCATGATAGCCTTGTTCGGCTATGTAGTCGCTGGTTTTGGCTGATATTTATGAGAGTAGAGGTTTCAATGTCAAGTTGTAAATATTCATACACATGAATATTTGAGAGAAAGTGTACATACTAAGACAAACAAAAATGTACATTTCGATGCGAACATTTATAGCGTTGAAATATATAAATTTATAAGAAATTCTACGCTATCGCAAGGCTACTCGACTCCCGTGGGAAAGCGAGTAGCCTGGAACGGAAATCAACCCCACGTTTTGGTAGTAAACTTTTATCATTTTCGCTTTGGTGTAATGGTAGCTGTCGCGTTCTATTTGTTACAAATAAAAAATGCTAAATGAAGATAAAATGGTTCTTCTGCTTTTCGTTGTACTTTTGGAATAAAATTGATACTATGAAGGTATATGATAGAAAAGGGGTTGGCGTATTTTTGCTTCAAAAAAACAGTAAGCTTGGTCTCACTATTGATGAAATTACAGTTGGCGAGAAGATTCATATTACCGAAAAGATAGAAGATAAGGATTTACTGCTTTATTTAGGACTTACGAATGATAATAATCCGCTTTATATTCAACATGATTATGCAGCGATGACACCTTTTCAAAAGCCAATCGTACCAACAATCATGTTAAATGGCATTATTACTTCAGCTGTGTCAAAGTATATCCCTGGACCAGGTGCACGAATTATTGAGCAACATATAAAATATTTAGAACCGCTCTATCATTATGAATTATTTGATACTCTTTTAGAGGTAACAGAAGTAAATAAATTGCAAAATACAATTACTGTATCGGTACACTCTTATAATGAGCAGAAGCAGCTTATGATTGAGGGTACTTTGCTGGTGACACCACCGCTTACTTTATAGACGTCTTGAGATTTGAAATGGGGGTTTCAAATCACTAACGGAGGCTTTAAACATGACAAAAACGATTTTAGTTGTAGAAGATGAATTTTCGATTGCGACATTATTGAAATATAATTTAGAACAGGCTGGATATCTTGTAGAAACAGCCGCAGACGGTCAAGAGGGTCTAGATAAGGCAATCGACTTACAACCAGATTTAATTTTATTAGATTTGATGCTTCCAAGGCTTGATGGTATGGAGGTTTGTAAACAGATCCGTCAACAACGTATGAATACACCTATTATTATGCTAACAGCAAAGGATGATGAGTTCGATAAAGTACTTGGTCTAGAGCTAGGAGCAGATGATTATATGACAAAGCCCTTTAGTCCGCGCGAAGTGTTAGCACGGGTAAAGGCGGTTTTAAGACGTTTTACACAAAATGTAGTGCCAGAAGAGAAGAATGGGCCACAAGAGAAAATGTTTGAATTTGGACAATTGCGTGTTTTTCCAGAGCGTTTTGAAGTATTTTTACAGGATGAGGCACTGGAATTTACACCAAAGGAATTTGAGCTACTCATTTATTTACTTGAAAATAAAAACCGGGTTTTAACACGTGATCAGCTATTAAGTGCTGTATGGAAGTATGACTTTGCTGGTGATACTCGAATTGTAGATGTACACATTAGCCACCTTCGCGATAAAATCGAAGAAAATAGCCGTAAGCCGATGTTCATCAAGACAATTCGTGGCCTTGGCTATAAATTCGAGGAGCCGAAGACGACATGAAATCAATGAGCAACCGCTTATTCTTGACATTCATGCTATTGCTTGGATCGATATTAGCTGTCCTAATGATTGTTATAGGTCAGCTTTTTCCTGTTTATATAGAACAGTACAATGAGCAAGCTAGTTCACAGGTGCAAGAATCCGTTAACCAAGTATTAGATGAACGAAAGATTGAACTATCAAAAGAAGATAGAGAGGCACTGTATACTGCTCAAAACATTGAGGCAACAGATTCTCTAATATCGACTGTTCATGCGCGACTTTATGTTGTGCTAGCGATTCTTTTTTTTATAGCGCTTATTTTAATGGCTATTGTAAGTCGCTATATGATTCGAAATTTCACTGCTCCTATTGATAACGTGACAGATACAGCACTTGAACTGGCGAAGGGAAATTACCGTGCTCGTGCCCATGAAAATGAGCATGAACGCATGATGCCACTTAGTCACTCCATCAATATTTTAGCGCGTAACTTACAGGATATTACGGCGATTCGCGAGGTAGAAGAGGAAAGGCTTAAAACGTTAATTGAAAACATGGGAAGCTCCCTCATGATGATTGGACGTGAGGGGAATATATCTATCGTGAACCGTGTATTTTTAGAGCGTTTCGGTATGCAAATTGACGATGTACAAGGGAAAGTTTTTCGTACAATTGGCTTACCTAAATCCCTGGAGCAATTTATCGACCATGTGTTTCTAACTGAAATGCCTTATCGACAACAAATTAAAATGGAGGTCCAACAGGAGCTGTACAATAAGGAAGTGTATGGAGCACCTGTTATAGGGGATCATGGTCGATGGCTTGGTGTTGTTATCGTTATGCACGATATTACAGAGCTTGTTCGTTTAGAGCAGATTCGTAAGGATTTTGTAGCAAATGTATCCCATGAATTGCGTACACCTATTACATCTATTAAAGGCTTTTCTGAAACTTTACTGGATGGTGCATATAAGGATGAAAAAATGCTGCTATCTTTTTTAGAGATCATTTATAAGGAAAGTAACCGTCTGCAGATGCTTATCCAAGATTTACTAGAATTATCGAAAATTGAACAGCATGGTTTTACCGTTAATATTATGCCGATGGGCTTGCAAGATGTACTTATACGTGGAGCAGAGCTGACTGGACCTCGTCTGGATGAGAAAAATATGAGCTTTCATGTTGATATAGAACGTGATGTTCAGGTAATGGGTGATGCGAATCGTATCATTCAAATTGTCACTAATTTAATTACTAATGCTATTACGTACTCTCCGGAAAATACAATCGTTACGATTCGATTAAAGGAAAATGAAACGTACGGTATTCTTGAAATTGAAGACCAAGGTATAGGAATTGAAAAGAATGAAATTGCCCGTGTCTTTGAACGGTTTTACCGTGTGGATCGTGCACGAAGTAGGAATTCTGGGGGTACAGGTTTAGGGCTTGCTATTGTGAAGCACTTAGTAGAGGCGCATCACGGTCGCATTCAGGTAGAAAGTGAAGTTGGCGTCGGGACAAAAATGATTGTCATGATTCCGAAAAATTAACGAATTCTTTACAATAGCACAATTTTAGATTCACAATGGGGCCTTATACTTGTCAGTAGAAACCCCTATATAATTGTTAAGACTTTAAAATAGCCAAAAAAATCTTTATATATGAGGAATTTTTAACTTCTTTCAGTGGCTGTCTAAACATCCGCTGAAAGAAGTCAAACCTTCCAGACGCAATTATGCCGATGCATAACTTATTTGTGTTGCTTAGTTATCGCCAATAGGAAGAATCTATTACCAAACTTTTTGGTGGTAGATTCTTTTTCTGTTTTACACGTAACGTAAATAGGTGTAAAGTATAGTAGCATAATATTCAACTAATAAACAATGTACTTGTTAGTTGAACCAATCAGGCTTTTACGGTCTGCACTTATCAGAAGTGATCTATATTCTGACCGTTAAGCGGGATAAAAAATTGAAAGAAGGATGACCATGAAAATCGTCAATAGTATCGTGCAAATCGGCTATCTTTATGTAATTTTATTTATTGGGAATAGTATTGCACGTCTACTTCACTTGCCGATTCCAGGGAGCATAATTGGACTAGTCTTATTGTTTTTACTTTTGCAGTTTCATATTATTAAGCTTGAATGGATTGAGCTAGGTGCAGGTTTATTACTTAGTGAATTATTACTATTTTTCATTCCATCTGCTATCGGAGTAATCGATTATACTGCATTATTCGGTGTGCAAGGTGTGAAAGCTGTGCTTGTTATTGTATTGAGTGCCATAGTTGTAATGTTTGCAACAGGTTTCACAGCACAATTGCTAGGGCAACGAAAGAAAGGTGATACTGCATGAGCTTGTTAATAGCTTTAGTAAGTTTACTAGGTACTATTGCAGTTTTTTATACTAGTAAAATGTTTTATAAAAAGTATCAGAAGGAATGGTTAACACCTATACTAATCACACCATTAGTGGCAATTATCATCTTGCTACTAACGGGTACATCCTATAAATCCTATACTGCAGGGGCCGGTATTTTATCAAATTTACTAGGGCCAGCAACAGTTGCATTTGCGGTACCAATTTATAAAAATTTTGACCTATTAAAGAAACATGCTTTTGAAATTGTTCTAAGTATTGCAGTTGGCTCAGCTGTTGCTATTACATCATCATTTATCTTTGCTGTATTAGTTGGATTAAATAATGAGCTTGTGCATAGCATAGTTCCACGCTCAGTTACTACACCAATAGCGATGGACATTTCCAATATGATTGGTGGCTCTCCTACTCTTACTGCAGTTTTCGTTATGGTAACTGGTATTTTAGGGAGTCTAATAGCACCATTAGTTATTAAAGTATGTCGTTTCCATCGACCATCCTCTAGAGGTCTACTGTTAGGAATGGGAGCACATGGTACGGGTACCTCTAAAGCATTTGAATTTGGTGAGCTAGAAGGTACTTTTGCAAGTCTTGCTATGATTGTAGCTGCATTAATTAGCATTGTTTTATCAACAACATTTTTCCCAGCATTTGAACATCTAGTTGTCAATATCCTGTTGCCTTAAATGGTAGCAGGATTTTTTTTCAGTTCTATTTTATTTGGATGGCCAGTGCAGGAACGTTTGGTGAACTTGCTCCTTATGTCAAACTGCCTAAAATAAAAAAATGGTTTATTAAAATATTTTGAAACTTTTTAAGAGGTGCCCCGTATACATTAGTACTAAGCTTAAGGGAGGATTAGACATGAGTGTGAAAAGGTCACTAATGATGGTGGGACTTGGCATTTTCGGGATTGTTGCACTTATTTCGGTATTTACATCATGGTACACGGTAGATGAATCAGAACAAGCAGTTGTCATTACGTTCGGTCGTGCCGATAATACAGTAACAGAACCAGGTTTACATTTTAAATTACCTTGGCCTGTACAATCGGTTGAGGTATTATCGAAGGAAACATTTAGTTTAAAGTTTGGCTATAAGCAAGATAAAAATGGAGAATTGGAAGCTTATGATGCTGAAACGAAAATGATTACAGGGGATGAGCATATTGTTTTAACAGACCTTGTCGTTCAATGGAAGATTACAGAACCGAAAAAGTATTTATTCAGCTCACAAGATCCAGAAAAAATATTACATAGCGCTACGTCGAGTGCAATTCGATCAATTATTGGGAGTTCAAAAATCGACGCTGCGTTAACAGAGGGAAAAGCGGACATAGAAGCAAAATCACGAGATTTACTCGTTTCTCTTATTGAAAAATACGATATTGGTATTAGTGTTTTAGGGGTAAAACTACAGGATGTTGAGTTACCGAACGCAGATGTGCGAGCAGCCTTTACAGCTGTTACAGACGCACGTGAAATGAAAAATACAAAAATTAATCAAGCAAAAAAATATAATAATCAGCGTACTAATGAGGCTGAAGGTGAAAAGGATGCTATTATCTCGAAGGCTCAAGGTGAAAAAACAGCCCGTATTGAGCAGGCTCAAGGGGATGTAGCTGTCTTTAATAAAATGTATGAGCAATATAAGGGTAATAAACAAATTACACGCGAGCGTTTAATTTTAGAAACGCTTGAAAATGTTTTACCGAAAGCACAAATTTATATTATGAATGATGATGGCAGTACAATGAAATACTTGCCTCTTCAAGCTTTGCAACCTGGGAAACAGGAGACACCTGCTGCACAGGAATCACCAAAAGAGGAGAAAAAAGAAGGGGGCGGTAACTAATGGACCAAAAAAATAAGGATCTTGAAAAATTCCTCAATTTTTTATCAGGTAAATCCAAAAATACTGCTCCAAAAGAAGAGGGTACAGTGGATAATGTGGTCAAAATGTCGAAAAAAGGCCCGTTGAATCCGAAAAAATATATTTCTCTTGCCGTAACATTTACAGCGGTTTTTGCTATTGCTTTAATATTATTTACTAATGTTTATATAGTTAAAGAATCCGAATACGCAGTTGTTAGACAGTTTGGAGAAGTAGTGAAATTTCAGAGTGAGCCTGGCTTGAAGATAAAGGTTCCATTTATTCAAAGCGTAACGAAGCTACCAAAAAACCAAATGACGTATGAAGTTTCTGAAGAAGAAATTAATACAAAGGATAAAAAACGAATTATTATTGATAATTATGCAGTTTGGCATATAACAGATCCAAAGCAACTAATTTCAAACGCAGGAACAATAGAAAAAGTTGAATCACGTATGGAAGAGTTTATTTATTCAGTTATTCGTTCAGAGCTTGGTCGAATAGAATATAAGGCGATTATTAATGATGAAGATTCTTCACGTGGGAGTATCAACGATCAGGTAACTGCACGTGTCAATGAGTTGCTTTCAAATGATAAGTATGGAATCGAAGTAATAGATGTTCGTATTCGTCGTATCGACTTGCCAACTGTAAATGAGCAATCCGTTTTTACAAATATGATTTCGGATCGTGAATCAATGTCGCAAAAATACCTATCAGAAGGTGATGCGGAGAAACGCCGTATCGAAGCTCAAACAGATAAGGAAGTTCAAGAAATGCTCGCAACAGCGAAAAAGGATGCAGCATTGATTCAAGCGGAAGGTGAAGCAGAAGCGGCTAAGATTTACAATAAATCATTCTCTCAAGACCCTGAATTCTACTCATTGTACCGTACATTAGAATCATATAAGAAAACTGTAGGGGAAGATACGGTCATTATTTTACCATCCACTTCACCATATGCAAAAATATTATCAGGCTATATAAAATAACACTATTATTCTTGCAGGGATAAGCATATGAAGTCGTCTCAAACTTTTTGAGACGGCTTTTTTACATTTATGAAACTGGCGATATATTTCTACATATTAGTTACTGGTTTAAGACTCATTAACCATAACGTGGGGTTGATTTCCGTTCCGACTGGGCGCTTTGTAGCTGCCGCTTTGCTTTCGCTACAGAAAACATTTGTTGCTGACGCTTCGCTTTCGCACAGATAAAACATTTGCCGCTGACGCTTCGCTTTCGCGCAGAGCAGAGCGGGCGTCCGATGAGCCGCTTAGGCCAACACGATGTTGGTCACGAAGGCGTTATCACAGGATGTGATGCTCTTAGCCTTCGTTCCCCTATTTGCTCGCTCCAGGGTCTCAGGCCAACAGATGTTTTTTGCGCGAAAGCGTAGTGCTAACGTAGCGGCAGCAAAAGGGTTTCATTCTGTGCGAAAACGTAGTGCAACGAAGTGACAGCAACAGCACCGATGTTGGTCACGAAGGCGTTATCACAGGATGTGATGGTTTTAGCCTTCGTTCCTCTATTGCTGATCCCCAAGGAGTCGCCCAGTCTCCACTCCAATCAACTTATGCATGGCATACGTTTACAATAAATATAATCTCTAATAAGCAGTTTATAGAAGAAATGTTTAATGAATCCGATAATATATCTCAGTTTTCATGAAATTTAGAAGGTATCGGTACTTTCGTTGATAAAAAATTCTTCAAAATAAGAAAAGTGAAGCTGCTTTTTAAGAGTGATCTAGTTATAAATTGCAATCTTATATACTATTTAATTTTTCTAGTCTGGTTTTAGGGATTTTTAATCATGTTTTTATAAATATCTTTCAATTATAGATGTTATGTTATGAAAATGATAGAAATATATAATTTTGTGTTTCGTTTATGACTATTATCTGATAGAATGATATTGTTCGAGAAATAAAAAATGGGGGTAATAGTTGTGAAGTTGCAAATTAGCAAGTGGCTCCAAAATTTGGGAATAGCCTGTAGTATTGCATCGTTATTTACACTTTTCTTCCGTCTATCAGATTTTGCATGGATCACAAAAAGTGTTTATCATATACCAGTATTTTTTGTCATTTTGTTTTTATTAGGTTTAGTTATTGCTGAGGATGTACGCAAGATATTTAAAAGAATATTTTTGTACGAGAAACGCAAGGTTAAACGTCCTATATGGCAAGTAGGGATTGGCTTTATTTTCTTCTTAGCGCAAATCGGCACTGTCATGGTGTTTAATACAGAGCTTACACATCCACAGCTTGGTGGTATGCCATTATTTTTAGTATTTGCCTTTATGAATGCCTTTATTTTGACAGTCCTATATGAAGAGATTTTTTATCGTAAAGAAAAAACTAATAAAGCCAGTGAATAACATAGATGAAGTCAATTACAACGCGTGATTGGCTTTTTTTGTGCAGTCAATCCTAAGCTATTGATGTAGAAAATTTGGCGATTTTCAACGTTATGATTGGTAAAATACCCGTTTTCTCGATAAAGTAAAAGGAAGAGGCATTTTCAAACATACGTTTTCGTTTTACAATTAAGAAGACGAAAACGCAGGAGGATAAAATCATGACAAAGGAAAAATTGCTATTATTGGACGGCAATAGTTTAGCATATCGCGCGTTTTTTGCGTTGCCATTATTGACGAATGATAGTGGAATTCATACGAATGCAGTGTACGGCTTTACAACAATGCTACAAAGAATATTAGAGGAAGAGCAGCCAACGAAAATTTTGGTTGCCTTTGATGCGGGTAAGACAACCTTCCGACATGAAACATTTACGGAATATAAGGGTGGTCGACAAAAGACTCCACCAGAATTATCTGAGCAGTTCCCTTATATACGTAAGCTTATCGATGCTTATGGTATTAAGCGATATGAGCTTGAACTGTACGAAGCGGACGATATTATAGGGACACTTGCCAAAGAAGCTTCATCACATGATATGGACGTCATCGTCGTATCAGGAGATCGTGACTTAACACAGCTCGCGACTGAGCAAGTAACAGTATATATTACTAAAAAAGGCATTACTGAAATTGAAAGAAATACACCAGAATTTATTGCAGAAAAATACGGCTTAACTCCCCAACAAATTATTGATATGAAAGGTTTAATGGGGGATTCTTCAGATAATATCCCTGGTGTACCAGGTGTCGGTGAAAAAACAGCAGTTAAATTGCTAAAAGAGCATGGTTCAGTAGAGTCGCTTTATGCGGCAATGGATACAGTGAAGGCTTCTAAAATGAAAGAAAAATTAGTTGCCAATGAAGAACAGGCACTAATGAGTAAAAAGCTAGCTACCATTTTTACAGAGGCACCGATTGAAATAACGCTTTCGGATCTTATTTATAATGGTCCGAATGAAGAAGAATTAATTAGCGTGTGGCAAGAGCTTGGCTTTAAATCATTGCTAGAGAAAAGTGATTTTACTGTCCAAGAAGAGGAACAAGCACCTTTTGACTATGAAATTGTACAAGAAGTAAAACAAGAGCATTTAAAAGATGTAATGGCAGTGCATTTGGAGCTAGAGGATGAGCATTATCATACATGTCAGCAACTAGGCATTGCACTAACAGATGGAGCGAAAACAATGTATGTGCCGTTTGATATTGCGGCTAAATCAGATGTCCTTCGTCTTTGGTTAGAAGATGCTACTAAAATAAAGTATATGTCTGATTCAAAAGCATCTCAGGCTGCGTTAAAACGTGCGGGAATTCGTTTGGCTGGTGTGGAATTTGACTTATTACTTGCTTCTTATATTAATAATCCTGCGTTAAGTGGAGATGATGTGGCAACACTTGCGAAAGAACTAGGTTATCGTAACGTGCAGGCAAATGAGACTGTTTATGGTAAAGGCGCGAAACGAGCTATACCTGCCATTGACGCACTTTCTGAGCATGCCAGCCGCAAAGCCTTTGCTGTGTGGTCTTTACAGCCGAAGCTTGAGGCATTGTTAAAGGAAAACGAACAGTTTGAACTCTATAAAAATTTAGAGCTTCCGCTTGCTTCTATTTTAGGGGAAATGGAAAGTGAGGGAATCACGGTCAATCGTGCCACATTAGAGAAGATGGGTCAGGAATTAAATGACAAGCTAATTGTTATCGAACAAGCAATTTATACTGAAGCAGGAGAAGCCTTCAATATTAATTCACCAAAGCAATTAGGTGTCATCCTCTTTGATAAACTTGGTCTTCCTGTTATTAAAAAGACAAAGACTGGTTATTCCACTGCAGCAGATGTATTGGAAAAATTAAAACCAGAGCATGCCATTATTGAGCATATTCTTTTATATCGTCAGCTTGGGAAATTACAGTCAACTTACATCGAAGGCCTGTTAAAGGAAATCCATGAAGAGGATGGAAAGGTGCATACTCGTTTCCAACAAGCACTAACTGCTACAGGACGTTTAAGCTCGACGGATCCGAATTTGCAAAACATCCCGATTCGTTTAGAAGAAGGTCGAAAAATTCGTCAAGCATTTGTGCCATCGAACGAAGATTGGATATTATTTTCTGCCGATTATTCGCAAATCGAATTGCGTGTATTGGCCCATATGTCAAAGGATGAAAACTTAGTCGATGCTTTCCGTGAAGGTATGGATGTTCATACACGTACTGCTATGGATGTATTCCATGTCTCAGAAGATGAGGTCGACAGTAATATGCGCCGTGCTGCAAAAGCAGTAAACTTTGGTATTGTCTATGGTATTAGTGATTACGGCTTATCGCAAAACTTGGATATTACCCGTAAGGAAGCTTCTACATTTATCGAGAAATATTTTGCGAGTTTCCCGGGTGTAAAACAATATATGGATGATATCGTCCAAGATGCGAAGTTTAATGGTTATGTGACAACGATTTTAAATAGACGTCGATATTTACCTGACATTACGAGCTCGAATTTCAATCTGCGAAGCTTTGCAGAGCGTACTGCGATGAATACGCCAATTCAGGGAAGTGCAGCAGATATTATTAAAAAAGCAATGATTGATATGGATGCTCGTTTGAAAAAAGAAAATATGCAGGCAAAAATCCTCTTACAAGTGCATGATGAATTAATTTTTGAAGCACCTAAAGAGGAGATTGCATTGCTTGAAAAAATAGTACCAGAGGTTATGGAGAACGCAATCGAGCTTTCAGTACCATTAAAAGTAGATTTTAACTACGGTGCGACTTGGTACGAAGCAAAATAAGGAGGGGTTAAAATGCCTGAATTACCAGAGGTTGAAGGTGTCGTCCAGGCATTAAAACCTAAAATTGAAGGGCGTACAATTCAACAGGTTCAACTATCTGAAATTATTCGTTTTTCCTTTGGAGAGGGAAAGCAATGTATCGTGAAGCAAGCTGAGCCTGATGCATTTGAAATATCCTTGTCTCAAATGACGATTACAAAAGTCGAACGACGTGCGAAATACATCTTTTTTCATTTGCTAAAAGCGGATGTCCCTTATGTGCTTGTTAGTCATTTAGGGATGACAGGTGCATGGTTTGTGGTGAACTCGCCTGAGGAAATCCTTGAGGCAAAATTTAAAAAGCATATTCATGCTACATTTCAAATGGCAGATGGTGGCTATTTAATTTATTCGGATATACGCCGCTTTGGTGAACTACGTTTTTTAACAAAAATTGAAGATCATGTACCATTAACAAAAATGGCGCCAGAGCCATTCGATGAAATAGCGTGTGATTATTTTATTGCGAAATCAAAGTTACCGAAATATGAGAAAAAGGCCGTTAAGGATGTCATTATGGATGGGCAGGTTATTTCGGGCTGTGGCAATATTTATGCTACCGAAGCATTATTTGCTCAAAAAATTCATCCGGCACGCACGATGAACCGCATCAGTGAAAAGAGTAAGCGTGCATTATTCGAGGCAATTGTCGCGATTTTACGTCAAAGCATTGAAGCTGGGGGTTCAACAATTTCAGATTATCGTAATATTAATGGTGAGGCTGGAAGTATGCAGAATCGACTGCAAATGTATGGAAAGAAGATATGTTCTACGTGTGGTACTGCAACAAGCCAAATGACGATAGGTGGGCGCACATCAGTCTTTTGCCCAAATTGTCAACATTAAAGGGGATTTAACTATGATTATCGGATTAACAGGAAGTATTGCAAGCGGAAAAAGTACAGTAGTAAAAATGATGACAGCACTTGGTTTACCGATTGTCGATGCAGATATTGTTGCACGTGATGTTGTAGAACCAGGAACGGAGACTTTAAAGTTAATAGCTGAAAATTTTGGACAAGATATATTGCTAGAAGACGGTAGTTTAAATCGTGCCAAGCTTGGCGATATCATTTTTCACGAACCTGCCAAGCGTAAAATGCTAAATGATATTATGCATCCTGCTATTCGTCAGGAAATGCTACGCCAACGCGATGCTTATTTAGAGGCTGGCGAAAAGCATGTTGTGATGGATATTCCGCTTTTATTTGAAAGTCAGTTACAGCATTTTGTCGAGCGTATTATCGTGGTATCGGTCAGTGAAGAGGTACAGCTTCGTCGATTAATGGAGCGTAACAACTTATCGAAAGAAGATGCACTAGCTCGAATGCGTTCTCAGTTACCTATGTCAGTCAAAGAAAAAGGTGCCCATGCGGTTATATATAATAATGAAAATCTAGAACAAACAGAGCACCAATTAACAAAAATCCTGACATATTGGAACGTAATTAATTAAAAATTTGTAAAATCATTTGATGCGTAGCAATGACATATTGCTACGCATTTCATTTTTTTGAAAAACTATATGTCAATGAAATTAAGATGTCATATTAAATAAAGTATGGCTCTTTCGGCAAAATGGGTGGTTGATTTCCGTTCCAGCTGGGCGCTTTCCTGGGGGCGTCCGATGAGCCGCTTCACTCGCGATGCTCGCTCCAGGGTCTCATCTGTGACGCTAATCCCCAAGGAGTCGCCCAGCTTCCACTCCAATCAACACTTCACATAGCAAGTATTTTCTTGAAGGGCATTCTAATTTATAGTTATAAAATTAACCTACAGCAGTATTGTGAAAAAGCAAAGCATTAGCAATAATAGGTTACAATGCGTCACTGTTATAAGTCTTTCCTGTTCGATTAAGGTGAGTAGCAATAGTGTTACTTTTTAAATGAATAAAATTTATAGAAATTATACGCTATTGCTGATTGGAGTGGAAGGCTACTCGACTCCCGTGGGAAAGCGAGACAGGCGAGACCCTGCACGGAGCGCAGCGGAGGAAGCGGCTCGACGCTCGCCTACAGGAAGCTCTGCTCTGCGCGAAAGCGAAGCGAGTAGCCTGGAACGGAAATCACATTAAAGAGGCATGCCATTCACCGAGATTTCCTTGCCAATTTTGTTTTTTTAACAACACGAATGCGTAGCAAGAACACTTTGCTATGCATTTTTTTGTGGATTTATACCATAATAAGGACTAATTTAGGTGATTTTATTTTTCAGAAAATAAGAACTTTAATATTATGAATATATAATGTTCATCTTTTTTGAAATTGTGTTATACTATTCGCATAAAGTATATAATTAATCTGAGTATGACTCACAGGAGGATTTTATAAATGACAGTATCAGTTGCTATTAATGGTTTCGGACGTATCGGACGTATGGTTTTCCGCCAAGCGATCGTGCAAGAAAGTTTAAATATCGTTGCGATTAACGCTAGCTATCCAGCTGAAACTTTAGCACATTTGATTAAGTATGACACAAATCACGGAACATTCGAGGGTACAATTGAGCCAGCAGGCGATGCTTTAATTGTCAATGGTAAACGTGTTCAAATTATTAGCGAACGTGACCCATTAAAATTACCATGGGCAACAATGGGTGTAGATATCGTTATTGAAGCAACTGGTAAATTTAATGATCGTGAAAAAGCAGCAATGCACTTAGAAGCAGGAGCAAAGAAAGTTATCTTAACAGCACCTGGTAAAAACGAGGACGTAACAATTGTTTTAGGTGTAAATGATGAGAAACTTGATATCGCAAAACATGATGTTATTTCAAATGCTTCTTGTACAACAAACTGCTTAGCACCAGTTGCCAAAGTATTAAATGACACATTTGGAATTGAAAGCGGATTAATGACAACAGTTCACGCTTATACAAATGACCAAAAGAATTTAGATAATCCACATAAAGATTTACGTCGTGCACGTGGTTGCGCACAATCAATCATTCCAACATCTACAGGTGCTGCAAAAGCATTAAAATTAGTGTTACCAGAATTAGAAGGTAAAATTCATGGTATGGCACTTCGTGTTCCAACACCAAACGTATCATTAGTTGACCTAGTAGTTGATTTAAATACTGACGTAACAGTAGATTCTATCAATGCTGCATTTGTGAAGGCTGCTACTGAAGGTCCAATGAAAGGTATCTTAAACTTCTCAGTTGAGCCTCTAGTATCTTCTGATTACAATACAACAACTTACTCTTCTACAGTAGATGGACTTTCTACAATGGTAATGGGTAACCGCAAAGTGAAAGTACTTGCTTGGTACGACAATGAGTGGGGCTATTCTGCACGTGTAGTTGATCTTGTGAAAAAAGTGGCAAAAGCTTTAGAAACAGTTAATGCATAATTGCGTTCGAAATCGGCTTTGTGCTTGCACAAAGAACTCCTTTTTCCGATTCAGTGACATTCATCAGAGGCTCTAACTTCTTTCAGCGGATGTTTGGACACCAGCTGAAAGAAGTTAGGCTGAAGCACATTGAAATCCAAGTGATTTCAATGTGCTTTTTTTGTTAGACAACAGAATCTATGCTTGTACTTTCTCCTTTCAAGGTTTATCATGAGCACACTAGCGTCAATGCGCTTTTCTTATACATAGGAAATTTGTTATAATAAAGATATTAAATTGTTGTGAAATCAGGAGAGTAATTATATGAGATGTCCATCTTGCCAATTTAACGGAACGCGTGTTGTAGATTCGAGGCCAGTTGATGATAATAAAGAAATTCGTAGACGTCGTGAATGTGAGTCATGTGGCTTCCGCTTTACAACGTTTGAAAAAATTGAAGAGACACCTTTAGTTGTCGTGAAAAAAGAAGGTTCGCGAGAAGAATTTAGCCGTGAAAAGGTACTTCGTGGACTTATTCGTGCTTGCGAAAAACGTCCTGTTTCTCTTGAAGTACTTGAGGGCCTAGTAATGTCCATTGAAAAAGATCTTCGCCGCATTGGGAATTCCGAAGTCCAATCTGAGGATGTTGGAGAAATGGTAATGGATCGCTTAGCGAAAATCGATGAGGTTGCATATGTGCGCTTTGCATCGGTTTATCGTCAATTTAAGGATATCAATGTCTTTATTGAAGAAATTAAAGAAATTATCCAACGTCAGACAGAACAGAAATTATAAGGTAAACAGAGAGGGTGAATGACGTTGAACCATTTGTATAAGGAATTGCAGCCAGCTGATTCTTTTGACATTCGTCTACCTCATGCACTTTCTACGCAGGAACGTCAATTAGTAACGCTTTTTTATCAGCCTTTAATTGGAGCGGAGCCAATCAGCCTTTATTTAACACTATGGGCAGAAGCTGAACAAATGTCTAAGCAGCAAATGACACATTATTATTTAATGAATGTGCTAGGGCTTCCTATTGGTAAAGTATTTGAGGCACGTATTGCGCTCGAAGCAATTGGTCTGTTACGCACATGGAAAAAAGAAGATGCTGGCCAGCGAAGCTTTTTATATGAGTTGATACGTCCACTTGATGCAGATAGCTTTATGAAAGACCCACTGCTCTCGATGTTTTTATTTAGTAAAATAGGGGAGCAAGCTTATCGGAAGTTACGTCAGCGTTTTATTCCATCTACAAGAGATGCAGAATTTAAAGATGTATCGCGTGCCTTCATAGATGTTTTTAAGCCTGTAAGTACAAATATTCCAGATGATTTACAAGTTGATACTAGTCATAAGGATAAACAGCAAAAGGTATATCCGTTTTATTTTGATCAGTTTGACTTTGAACTACTGCAAACGGGCTTATCGGAGCAACTAGTGCCGGCAAGCCTACTAACATTTGAGGTACGTGAATCAATAGCAAAATTAGCGTTTTTATATCACTTAACGGCACTTGATATGCAAAAAGTAGTGATTCTTGCATTAGATGATGATTTAGGGATTTCATTGGAACGTTTACGTAAGGCCGCTGCGGATTTTTATAAGCTAACGGTATCAAAAGAACCACCAAAACTTGCTAGAGTGAGTAAACAGCCGTCATCCATAGAGGAATCAAGCCAAAAAACAAAGGATCAGGAGCTTCAGCAATATTTAGAAACGACTCCTCCAGTGCAAGTACTGCGAGATATCAATAATGGCAAAGAACCTTTGCAGACCTCCGTGCAGCTTGCTGAGAGTTTAATTGTCCAGCATGGAATGCCAGTAGGTGTTGTTAATGCTCTTTTGGAATATGTCATGCTAACAACTGATATGAAGTTACCTAAAAAATATGTGGAAACGATTGCGGATCATTGGGTACGTAAAAATATTCAAACAGCAAAAGAAGCAATGGAACTAGCACGCCAAGAGCATGATAAATACACTACGTGGAAAAATAAGCCGCAGACACCGAGGAAAAGTAATCAAAGTGCTAGAGGGCGTTCAGGAAATCAACGTGAAGAGAAGGTACCTGAATGGTTTTACAAACGTAACGAGCAACAAGAAGAAAACACTTCAAGCACGATAGATTTTGAGCGAGAGCGTCAAAAGATATTGGAGATGCTTGGGAAAAGTGATAAGTAAGGAGGGTGAACGACAATCGAACCAATTAATGGACCATTAAAAAGAGCAATTAATGTACCATCATTTCAAGAACGTTACGAAGCGATGCGTCGAGAAATTTTAGAAAACCCTCGTGTGCAAGAATTTTTAGCAGAGCATGCAGATGAGTTAAGCTATGAATCAATTGAACGTAATTTACCGAAGCTCCATGAGTTTATTAGTCAATCTACAGTATGCTGTGGCTGCGATAATACGGAAAGTTGTACAAACTACTTAAAAGGTTTTTTACCATCTTTACGAGTAGTCCGGGGTACCGTTGAAATTGATTATGTACGATGTGAACAAAAGATGCGTGAGGAGGAACGTCGTGATGTAGCCAATATGATTGCGAGTATGCATATGCCGAAGGATGTGCTACAAGCAACCATTCAAGATTTACTCATTGACGATGAATCTCGTGTCATGATTGCTCAAAAAGCGGCACAATTTGTAAAGGCAACATTGGAAACAGGAAAGCTTCCTGCAAAGGGTTATTATTTATACGGTAAATTTGGTGTAGGGAAGTCCTTTGTACTGGGCGCACTTGCGAATGAATTAGCCTCTATCAAAATTCGTTCTGTAGTCGTTTTCGTGCCTGAATTTTTACGAGAAATGAAAAATGCAATTGGCGATAATACGTTGAATGAAAAAATAGATTATGTAAAAAAGGCACCAGTGCTAATGCTCGATGATTTAGGAGCCGAGACACTGACTGCTTGGACGCGAGACGAAATTCTAGGGACTATTTTCCATTACCGCATGGCGGAGCAACTGCCAACATTCATTACATCTAATTTTAATTATGATGAGTTGGAGCATCATTTAGCACAGTCGCAAAAGGGTGACATTGAAGTCGTGAAGGCTGGACGTATTATGGAACGTGTTAAAGCCTTGACAGAGCCAATTGAAATGCGTGGCAAAAATCGCCGTATGTAAGATTGACTGTTGCATTTTGCGACAATCGAGCGTATACTGTCACATATAATAAATTACAAAATGCATTGATGAGGACATGAATTTTGTGTAGCGGCTTTTAGAGAGGGAAGTCATTGGCTGTAAGCTTCCTAGTTCGAGCACACTATTTACTACCAACTGAGCAGCGAAAGGGATAATCTTTCGCCGGTCCCTAGCCCGTTAGCTAGCCTTGAGCTTCGTCTGACTATAAAAAGTCGGAAGGAAGAAGGGTGGAACCACGAGCATACGCTTCGTCCCTTTCGTAGGGACGGAGCTTTTTTTATTTCCGTTCAATGGAAAATAGTGGTGAGATGAATGCGGATGTAGTTCCTTTTCAGTGGGTGTCCAAACACCTGCAGAATAAGGATAAATTCCGGGGATTCTTGGACTTCAATCATGCATCACAACAAAACTAGAAGGAGTGCAAAAAAATGTCAGATATAATTAAATTAACTTTCCCAGATGGCGCTGTAAAGGAATTTGCAAAAGGTACATCTACTGATGACGTAGCATTATCAATTAGTCCAGGACTTCGTAAAAAAGCATATGCTGGTAAAGTAAATGGTGTCTTAGTCGATTTAAAAACACCAATTGAAGAGGATGCAACAATCTCAATTATTACACAGGATGATGAGGAAGCACTGGAAATCCTACGTCATTCTACTGCACACTTAACAGCACAAGCGATTAAACGTTTATTCCCAGAAGTTAAACTTGGTATTGGTCCGGTTATTGAAGGTGGCTTCTACTACGATATCGATGCACCAACGCCAATCACTGCTGAAGACCTACCAGCAATCGAAAAAGAAATGAAAAAAATTATCGCTGAAAACCTAGAAATCGAGCGTAAAAATGTTAGCCGTGCAGATGCACAAGCGATTTATGAAGAAATTGGCGATGAGTACAAATTAGAATTACTTGAAGCAATTCCAGAAGATGAACAAGTTTCTATTTACTATCAAGGTGAATTTTTCGACCTTTGCCGTGGTATCCACGCACCATCGACTGGCAAACTTCGTGAGTTCAAACTTCTTTCATTAGCAGGTGCTTACTGGAGAGGTAACTCAGATAACAAAATGCTACAACGTATTTATGGTACAGCATTCTTTAAAAAAGAAGAATTAAAACATCACCTGCAAATGCTTGAAGAAGCCAAAGAGCGTGATCACCGTAAAATCGGTAAAGAATTAGAGTTATTTACAACTTCTCAAAAAGTTGGTCAAGGCTTACCGCTATGGCTACCAAACGGTGCAACAATCCGTCGTGTTATTGAGCGCTATATCGTGGATAAAGAATTATCTCTTGGTTATAAACATGTTTATACGCCAGTACTTGGTTCTAAAGAGCTGTACCAAACTTCTGGTCACTGGGATCACTACCAAGATTCTATTTTCCCACCAATGGAAATGGACAATGAAACATTAATTATGCGTCCGATGAACTGTCCTCACCATATGATGGTGTACAAAAACAGCATGCATTCTTATCGTAACCTACCATTACGTATTGCGGAGCTTGGTACAATGCACCGTTACGAAATGTCAGGCGCTGTTTCAGGCTTACAACGTGTACGTGGGATGACTTTAAACGATGCGCATATCTTCGTTCGTCCAGACCAAATTAAAGCGGAGTTCCAAAAAGTAGTACAGTTAATTTTAGAAGTATACAAAGACTTCGATTTAAAAGATTACTCATTCCGTTTATCTTATCGTGATCCAGCAGATACTGAGAAATACTTCGATGACGATGCAATGTGGGAAAAAGCACAAAGTATGTTAAAAGAGGCAATGGATGAGCTTGGCTTAGATTACTTCGAAGCTGAAGGTGAAGCTGCATTCTACGGTCCTAAACTTGACGTACAAGTGAAAACTGCCATTGGTAAAGAAGAAACTTTATCAACAGTTCAGCTTGACTTCTTATTACCAGAGCGCTTTGACTTAACTTACGTTGGGGAAGATGGTAAACCACATCGTCCAGTTGTTATTCACCGTGGTGTTGTATCAACAATGGAACGCTTCGTTGCCTTCTTAATCGAAGAATATAAAGGTGCATTCCCAACATGGTTAGCACCAGTACAAGTTGAAGTTATTCCAGTTTCAAACGAAGCACACTTCGATTATGCAAAACAAATTGAAGAGCAATTAACTGCAGCGGGCTTACGTGTTGAAATGGATGACCGTGAAGAAAAACTAGGCTACAAAATCCGTGAAGCACAAATGAAAAAAATCCCGTATATGCTTGTTATCGGAGACAAAGAAGTAGAGGCTGGAGGCGTAAATGTACGTCGTTACGGCTCAAAAGACTCAGAAACAATTAGCTTCCAAGACTTCTTAGCTAACATTAAAGCAGAAATTACAAAATAATTTTAATGATTTTGCCGTTGATGCGATTAATTAGAATTCGCCGGCAATTTTTGAAGGGTAATCTTAAATTTATTAAAACAATATTATTGATTTTATTACCAAATGTTGGGGTGACACTTGTTAAAACAAATGCCATTTTTATAAGTTGATTGGAGTGGAGGCTGGCGACTCCTCGGGGATCAGCGATTAAGAGGAACGAAGGCTAAAACCATCACGTCCTGTGATAACGCCTTCGTGACCAACATCGTGTTGGCCCGAGACCCTGGAGCGAGCAACGCGAGTGAATCGGCTCATCGGACGCCCCCAGGAAGCTCTGCGCGAAAGCGAAGCGTCAGCGGCAAATGTTTTATCTGTGCGAAAGCGAAGCGGCAGCAACAAAGCGCCCAGCCGGAACGGAAATCAACCTCACGTTATGAAGATGAATCATTATAATAGCTTAGATTATAAATTTTCAGGTTACTTTATTAATAATAAGCTAAAAAATATTTGACAGCTTATAAAGTACATGCTATTATAGTTAAGGTTAATGAATACAAAGTTTGTGGTTGAAGTAGAGGCTGCCCGCTTCTCACCTGATACAACGCTCTTAGGCTGTGAACAGGTATTACACGTTGAATTGTTTTGCGCAGACTTGCGCATGCACATATAGCGGGCGGACATCTTAGTGTCCGTCCTTTTTTTATGGACATGACAAGAGGATGTACCGTTCAACCGGGCAAGGCTTTGCCCAAACCATGTATTCGCGACAACTACTTGGAGGTGGATTACTATTAGCAAAGACATGTATGTAAACGAAGGCATTCGCGCACGTGAACTTCGATTAATCGATCACAATGGTGACCAGCTTGGTGTAAAGACACGTAATGAAGCGCTAGAAATCGCCACTCGTGTAAACTTGGATCTTGTCCTTGTGGCCCCTCAAGCCAAGCCGCCAGTCGCTCGTATCATGGACTATGGTAAATTTAAGTTTGAACAGCAAAAGAAAGACCGTGAAATTCGTAAAAATCAAAAGGTCATCGTAATGAAAGAGGTTCGTCTGAGCCCATCAATCGATGAGCATGATTTCCAAACGAAGCTACGTAATGCGATTAAATTCCTTGAAAAAGGCGATAAAGTAAAATGTAGCCTACGTTTCAAAGGTCGTGCGATTACACACAAAGACATTGGTCAACGTGTATTAGATCGTTTTGCTGAAGCTTGTGCTGAAGTATCGACGGTTGAACAAAAACCGAAGATGGAAGGCCGAAGCATGTTCTTAGTTCTTCAACCAAAGAACGAGAAATAATATTAGACGAACAGTTTAGGAGGAATTCGACATGCCAAAAATGAAAACTCACCGTGGAGCTGCGAAACGTTTCAAAAAAACGGGTTCAGGTAAATTAAAATATGACCGTGCTTATGGAAGCCACTTATTCGCAAACAAATCTACAAAACAAAAACGTCACCTACGTAAAGCAAACATCGTTTCATCTGGTGACTTCAAACGCATCAAATCTTTACTTGTTTACATGAAATAATTGACTAAAAAATACTAACATTCATTTTTAAATGAAAAGCAGGAGGTAATTCATATGCCACGCGTAAAAGGCGGAACAGTGACGCGCAAACGTCGTAAAAAAGTATTGAAATTAGCTAAAGGTTACTATGGTTCAAAACATACATTATACAAAGTTGCTAACCAAGCAGTGATGAAGTCAGGTCAATATGCATACCGTGACCGTCGTCAGAAAAAACGTGATTTCCGTAAATTATGGATCACTCGTATCAACGCAGCTGCTCGCATGAACGGTCTTTCATACAGCCGCTTAATGCACGGTTTAAAAGTTGCTGGTATCGAAGTTAACCGTAAAATGTTAGCTGACCTAGCTGTAACTGATGCAGCAGCATTCACTCTATTAGCTGAATCTGCTAAAAAAGCTGTTGCTAAATAATTAGTGATATAATGCTTTCACAAGACTGATGGATTTATTCGTCAGTCTTTTTTTGTGTTAGAGTAGTAGTAAATAGTAAAAATAAAGGAGTACTTAACAATGGGGCAAGTATTATTGGCCTATATGGCAGTTGTTTCTATAGTTCTGCTCGTGATGATGGGTAACTAAACTGTTACAACAAATTTAAACCAAACTATACAAACCTGTATAGAAACATAGATTTATAACAGAATACCCTTCGTATCAAGCGATTGGTGCGAACTCCACGTTAATTGCTTTTAACTCCTAAAGCCTTGTGACCAAAGCGGAGCTGGAAACGGCAGACGTAACGGTGCGAAAGCAGAAAAAACAACAAGGATAGCATAAGCTGAAAAAAATTACTCAGTGTCCGTAACGGATCATCGTGACAACGGAAAACGGTGGCGCTAAGTGCTTTGACAATGGATGTTTAGCAGCGAACTCCTAAATCTCTCATGAGACAAGGAAGACGTTCAACGACTATCTCCTTGAGGGAGAGTAAAACCGCAAGCGAATGGCGGAAGAAAAATGTGGCTCTTATTAGAAGATAAGATGAAGATATAGTCTGCGCTTATGTGAAAGCATAAGAGGTCTACTCGTGAGAGAAAGACTGCATGAAGGGTTGCGCCTTCGTGTGAACAAGAAAAAGATATACAACTATAAAAATGTTAGCAACCTCTCTAAATAGGGTAAAGTGATTTTATCATATTGAAAGAGAGGTGGTACGCATGGAATGAATGTCCATTGGG
Organism: Lysinibacillus sp. NPDC056185; assembly: GCF_047737915.1. NCBI lineage: Bacteria > Bacillati > Bacillota > Bacilli > Caryophanales > Bacillaceae > Lysinibacillus > Lysinibacillus sp. NPDC056185. The sequence goes on along the minus strand of NZ_JBLLLQ010000014.1, from coordinate 73,869 downwards.
AAATTTGCTAAACGTGTTGGTGTAAATGTTGTAACGCTAAGAAGAATGGAAGCAAAAGGCGATTCGAACAAATCATTTACATCAATGTTCTAATGAGATTGTGAAAACCAAGCCATCTCGTATTGTAATGGAACATTTAAATGTAAAAGGGTTGATGAAAAATAAACATCTGGCGAAGGCGGTAGCCGAGGAAAAGATATATGAATTCAAACGGCAAATTCAATACAAATGCCAAAAATACGGAATTGAATTTGTTGAAGCTGACAGATGGTTTCCATCATCAAAAACTTGTTCTAATTGTGGACAAATCAAAACCGATATGAAACTGAAAGACAGATTATTTATCTGCTCTTGCGGATTAAAGCTGGATAGAGATTTGAACGCAAGCATTAACTTAGCAAATTACTCAATCTAAGGAATTTAACTGACACTAAACCTTAGATGTGTACGCAACGATACTGCGGAATTTAAGCCTTTGGAGAGTCATACTAAATGGTAGTAGCTTTGGCGAAACCAGACTCGGAGAATAAGGAAGACACAAATACGAAAGTCGGAAGATATAAGTTGTGTCACAGTGGAGATGTCTACATTTTTTAAGAAATGTATATGTTTTTCGTATCGGCATGGATAAATCGAAAGCAAAAAAGCATGAATGGCGTATTGCAGAACGCACATTATTTACATTAGCAATCGCTGGTGGTGCAGTAGGTGGGGTGCTAGGAATGTATTTATTCCGTCATAAAACACGCCATAACAGCTTTGCATTTGGCTTCCCGCTGCTAGCAGCTATTCAAATTTTTATCATAGTACAAATATGGTGATAAATCTCGAAAACATTCCGATAAAACACGGTAATGTTCCGATAAATCATGAAAATATTCCGATAAATAAAACACATCCTCATTATGAGGATGTGTTACGCATAAGCTTTTCAATGGGCTGCTTCCAATTTATTTTTGCGCTCGGATAGTTCAAGAGAATTTCTTGCTGTAGGTATTCAAAGTCTCTTTTTGTAAAACCTTGCAGTGTAGCGGCATCACGGGCGCCAACAAAAATCGTCACAACCTCGAAGGCATTTTCAGTCGTGCCGAGGTATTTTTCACCTTCGAAAAGAGCACCCTTATAAGAGATAAAGAAATTTTTTCGGACATTTTTGACGTCATCATAAAAATAATATTGGCCTTTTTCATAGGCTTCATCAAGTTTTCGCTTAGGATCGGTTATATAACGAATCGCTTTATAAAATACATAGATAATAAGCGCAATAACAGCAAGACGAATAAGTAACGGCAACATTTTTAATTTCCCCCTTGAAGAAAGGTTATTCCTTCCTATACGATTGTGAAGGACAATTAGTTTCACTTTTTATAAATATTTTTAAGAAATTTAGGAGAAAAAAATGAATTTACAACAATTGTTTAAAATGCAAAAAGGGCTTGATGATTTCATCGAGAAAACACAAAATATAGAACGTGATGTATTTAAAGAAAAAGGTTTAGCCTTAATGGTAGAGCTAGCCGAACTAGCAAATGAGACACGTTGCTTTAAGTTTTGGAGCACAAAGGGAGCTTCAGAACGTGATGTGATTTTAGAGGAATATGTGGATTCGATTCATTTTATATTATCACTTGGCTTATTAAAAGGTTATACAGCGATTGAAAAATGGCCGGTGATTGAAGAGAAGAGAGATTTAACAGAGACATTTTTAATGACACAAGACTATATTTTAAGTTTTATTAGTCAACCAACAGAGGATAGATACTTAGCGATCTGGCAATGCTATGGATTGCTTGCATTTAATCTGGGCTTTTCATTTGAGGATGTTGTTGCGGCATATATTGAGAAAAATGAAGAAAATTATAATCGTCAGCGCACAGGATATTAAAGTGTAAGAAATACACCAATTTTCTGACGATTAAGCTAGGAATATTTCGGTAAACGAAGTATAATAGAGAAGATACAAGAGTAGTCAGGAGGCAAAAGAATGACACAGCTAGATTCAACATTACAAATGTTTAAAGATTTAACAGATGCGAATGGTATTGCAGGTAATGAACGTGCACCACGCGAGGTCATGAAAAAATACATTGGACCATATGCAGACTTAGTTGAAACAGATAATTTAGGTAGCGTCATTGCTAAAAAAGTTGGGGATGAAAATGGCCCGAAAATTATGGTTGCAGGTCACTTAGATGAAGTAGGCTTCATGGTTACTCAAATCGATGACAAAGGGTTCATCAAATTCCAAACAGTAGGTGGCTGGTGGAGTCAGGTTATGCTTGCACAGCGTGTAACAATTACAACACGTAAAGGCGATGAAATTATTGGGGTTATTGGTTCAAAGCCACCTCATATTTTACCAGCAGATGTGCGTAACAAAGTGGTAGACATTAAAGATATGTTTATCGATGTTGGTGCGGCTTCAAAAGATGAAGTACTTGAATGGGGCGTACGTCCTGGCGATATGGTAACACCATATTTTGAATTTAATGTGATGAAAAATGAAAAATACTTATTAGCAAAAGCATGGGATAACCGCATTGGTTGTGCAATTGCAATTGATGTGATGAAAGCATTGCAAAATGAAAAGCATCCTAACATCCTTTATTCTGTAGGGAATGTCCAAGAGGAAGTAGGGCTTCGTGGTGCGAAAACTGCTACGCATAAAATCCAACCAGATATCGGCTTTGCTGTCGATGTAGGTGTAGCAGGAGACACACCAGGGGTAACTGCAAAAGAATCAACTAGTAAAATGGGCGCTGGTCCACAAATTGTTGTTTACGATGCATCAATGGTATCACACCGCGGTTTACGTGAATTCGTATTAGATGTAGCTGATGAGCACAATATTCCATATCAATTCGAGGCGATGGCTGGTGGCGGTACAGACGCTGGTTCTATCCACGTAACTGCAAATGGTATACCTGCCCTATCTATCGGTATTGCTACACGCTACATCCACTCACATGCAGGTATTTTACATCGTGATGATTATGATCATGCTGTAAAATTAATGGTGGAAGTAATTAAAAAATTAGACCGTGATGCAGTCAATAAAATTATTTTTGACTAATATTGCTGAATAGTTTTGCCTTCTAACAAAAATGTTAGGAGGCTTTTTGCGTTGGTTAGACTAAAGAAATATATCAATTAGCGATTCAAATAGGAGCGATTGAGAAAGCATAACAAAAGGGACTTGTTTTACGCATAAGTCCCTAAATTGATGTGTGGTAGGTTAATATTTCGATTGTAGAAAAGAGGATAATTGCTCCTCATATACCTGTTACATTATCAATAGTTGTAGATTTTCCATTGATGTGAATATCAATCGTATCCTGGTTAGAGTCTAACGTTAATTTATAGACATGTTGTTTTATTGCATTATCTTGTTGATTCTTAACATCTAATTTTATTATTAATGTATCACCTTGTGTTTCAAGGCCTGTTGTAACTGTTCCTTTTGACTGAAAAACGAGATAAGAAATATTCTTATCTACATCGTTGATTAATTGAAGTGTATTTTTTTCTTCGATTACCTTTTGCACTTTTTCTGGAACACTCTCAATTTCACTAATACTTAGCGTTGATGAGTTACATGCTGTTAAAATAAATACTGTCAAAAACATTAAAAATAATAATTTTTTCAATGCCTTTTCATCCGCCTTCCTTCAACTAATTGAAAATTCTAGTTATGGTAAATTGTAACATAGAAAATCATGAATTGGTAAAGGAATAGTAAATGTGTAGCAAGATAAACAAGCGATACGAGCATGTCTAAATCGATACAAATCGCTGGTTCTATCCATGTAACTGCAAATGGTATACCTGCGCTATCCATTGGTATTGCAACACGCTACATCCACTCACATGCAGGTATTTTACATCGTGATGATTATGATCATGCTGTAAAATTAATGGTGGAAGTTATTAAAAAATTAGACCGTGATGCAGTCAATAAAATTATTTTTGACTAAGCAAACAACCCTCAAACGAAATAAAGTTTGAGGGTATTTTATATGAAAAATAATTTAATCATCAAATTGTTGAAAAAAGGATATGATAGTTTGTAAAGAAATTTGTTCGATAGCATTTGCTTCAATTTGCTCGTTTGAACAGCAAGCTAAGGAATATTGTTGTTCAACTCTGGAGGCTAAAAAGTATAGAGAATTCAATTGGTTTGTAACAGATAAATGAATGCCATCATTATTAATTTTAAAAAAGAAGGAATGAAGTGGCAAAGATAAGCCTACGCCACAATATTTAATATAGGCTTCTTTCAAGGTCCATAGTTTATAAAAATAATCTAATTGATTTCTGTCAGATAAAGCGATTAAATCTTGAAATTCCTCAGGAGCAAAAATATGTTGAGCGAGATTGAGATCCAGTATATTTTGCTTTTCAATATCGACACCGATTTCCATATTACTGATACCACAAAGAACATAATTCCCTGAATGTGAAACATTAAAAAAGGCATTAGGTAGATTTTTTACATATGGTTTACCATATGGATTATTATCAAATTCAATATCTGATGGGGCTATATTAAAATTTGTTGAAATTAAATATCTAGCTAATATGTCAGCCAATAAACCTCGCTTATAGTCATCTTCGAAATGGAATCGCTGAAGTTTGTTTTGTTTGTCATCTGAAATGAAAGCTGCGAGTTTTGAATGGTATATATCAAAATGTGAATCTGTAATGGAAAGTAGAGCAAGTTTTATGATGATCAATAACCTCCTTATTTAGCCTTAGATATTTGCTGCCTATATTCTTTTGGTGTTAAATCTGCATAGCGTTTAAATAACTCTGAAAACCTACCTGCACTTTGATAGCCTACTGTTCGAGCAATTTCGTTAATAGGGAGCTCTGTATGAGCTAGTAATTTCTCAGCCTGATGGACTCGTTGTTTTTGAATATATTCAGTAATTGTACAATGATAAACTTCTTTAAATAATTTTTTTAATTTTGTAGCACCCATACAAGAAATTTTAGTTAAATGATCTAAAGTTAGTTGTAGGGCGTAGTATTTTTTAATATGAGTGGCTACATGCTCAATTTGGTGAATATCTTCTTTAGAAATTTGTGAGCAATGACAAGTTTTATTGAAAAGTACACGTTCCATTATAAGGGCTAATGCTTCGTATACTTTTCCTTCATAAAATAGTGCAGAAGTTAGGTCAGAACCACGATAAGCCGCTATTTGTCGAAGTAGAATAATCATTTCTGGAAAAGTAGTTGTGGCTTTTAGTGTTGTTAATGCTTGACGTGGATTTACATATTTTTCACCATATTTATGTGCTAAAAATTGATCACAAAAAATAGGGGTAAACTCAATACCGATTGATTGTACTGGAATATTTTTATGAATAATAGCACTATATTTTTCTCCTTTTCCCCAATAACTCCTTATATAACCTGGTTTTAATGGTTGGTAAGGGTTAAGCTCCTCACCTGAAATAGATTCATAGTATGTGACAGTTAAAAGTTCAGGCATTGCTAATTCTAACTGATAATGCTCAAAAAAATAAAAATCATGAATGAGAATAGAAAACATGTCCTCAAAATGGTATATCCAATAATAACCTTTACCTAAAGTTGGATCGATTGTATATGTAGTACCTACTGAGTTATATTTGCTCATTTGGTCAAATTTTGAAAAACCATTTTCTAATAACAGAGGTTTAAAATGATGAGATGTCATCTGATTTCTCCTTTCCTCAATTAGACTTTCCTCTTCCTTGATTGGACGTAAACATAGTGTAGTTATTTTTTTATGTACTACTATTTATTATAATAGATAATGATAATCATTATCAATGAAACGAAAGAAAATATAGTAATAATTACTATAGAAAGGAAAAGAGGTATAAATATGTATTCACAAACAATGCAGAATAAATCTCTAAGTATTAAAGATTTAATTACGGTTGGTATTTTCTCAGCACTATTTTTTATATTCATGATGATTGGATCAGCCTTTTTTGCCCCCAATCCTGTATTAACGTTTTTAATGCCAGCTGGTGCGGCTCTATTAACAGGACCTATTTATTTATTAATGATAGCGAAAGTACCAAAATTTGGACCAATCCTAATTTTAGGAATATTATTAGCGATTATTACTTTTGTTACAGGGATGTACTGGTTATGGTCGTTAGCTTGTATAGGATTAGCTTTAATTGGTGAATTAGTAGCATCAATCGGTAAGTATAAAAATATATCAATTAATATGATAAGTTATATTGTTTTTTCACTGCATCCAATGGGGTCTTACGTAATGCTATGGTTTAATCAACAGGCATATAAGGAGTATTTGGTAGGTCAAGGAACCGAACAAGCTTATATGGATACGATGCTAACAACTGCCCAAAGTTGGATGTTACCAACAATGATTGTTGGCACAATGCTATGTGCTTTGATAAGCGGTTTATTGGGAAAAAAATTATTGAGAAAACAGTTTGAGAAATCTGGAGTACTAGCGTAGGTAGGGCGGTGAACTTATGAGTAAAGAGAAGAATTATATGTATAAGCAGAGTAATATGCATATGCATGTTTTCACCGTCAAACTTGATCCAAGAACGAAAATATATCTGTTACTGTTAGTAAATGCAGCGGTTTTTTTGTCACCTTCTTTTCAATATGAACTTATATTAATGACCATAATATTTAGTCTTTGCATACTGATGGGCATGTTTTCTTTTTCGTTGAAAATGATGCTTGGTTATGTGTTTATTCTAGGAATTCACGTAGTAAGTGAAACGTTTTTGTCAGGCGTATGGGAGTTAATGTTTGTATCATTTGCAATGTTTATCAGAAAAATATTCCCTTGTGTTGTAATGGGCGGATTATTAGTTGGAACAACAAGAATTAATGAATTTATGACAGCCTTAGAAAAAATACGTATTTCAAAAAAGGTAATTATTCCATTAGCCGTAATGTTACGCTATTTTCCAATGATTGGTGAGGATTGGCGATATATAAAGGATGCCATGAAATTAAGAGGTATCTCGCCCTCACCAATAGGCTTTGTAAAAAAACCTGTGCAAACAGTTGAATGTATTTACGTTCCTTTAATGATGGCAGCCTCAAAAATTGCTGATGAATTATCTGCTGCAAGCATAACAAGAGGGATTGAAAACCCAAAAGAGCGCTCTTGCTTTCAACATGTGTCATTCCAATTCAGTGATAGTATTGTAATATTTGTATTTACATTTTTTGTGTTTGGAGGAGTGTTTATATGTTGAAAATAGAGCAATACTCATTTCAATATACAGATGAAAAAAGTGAAGGTATAGAAAATATAAATATTCATGTCAAAAAGGGACAGTGCATTTTACTATGTGGTAAAAGTGGCTGTGGTAAAACAACTATTATCCGAGCAATTAACGGTTTAATTCCTTATTTTTATTGTGGAAAGCATAAAGGACAAGTGTTATTAAATAATCAACCTGTAGAAAATAGGAAAATGTATGAATTAAGCGAACATGTTGGGACGGTTTTTCAAAATCCAAGGTCACAATTTTTTAATGTTGATACAGATAGTGAAATTGTATTTGGAATGGAGAATATGGCATATCCAAAAGAAATGATGAAAGAACGGATACAGCAAATTACTTCTGACCTTCATTTAGAAAAGCTACGTCAGCGCAACATTTTTCATTTATCAGGGGGAGAGAAGCAGAAGATTGCTTTTGCAAGTGTTTATGCTGTAGAACCGGATATTTTTGTATTAGATGAGCCGTCCTCAAATCTAGATACTGCAGCTATCGAAGATTTAAAAAACATGATTACATTACTAAAAAAGCAAGGCAAAACAATTATTGTATCAGAGCATAGACTTTACTATTTAAAAGAGTTAATTGATAGAGCCATTGTATTAGATAAGGGACAAATTGTATCAGTTTACTCACAAAAGGATTTTTTACAGCTTTCAGATCTTCAACTGAGGCAATTAGGACTCCGCACACTTTATTTAGACAATGTACAGTTTCAACATAAATCGCTACCTGCTGAACAAAAAGTTCATGAGCTTGTTGTGAAGGATGTCACTATATCGCACAAAAAAAGAAAGGTATTAGAAAATATTCAATTCACAGCAAAAAGCGGAGAAATAATTGCAATCACAGGACATAATGGTGCAGGAAAAACGACCTTTGCTAGAGCGATATGTGGTCTACATAAACTATCATCAGGAAATATTTATTTTAATAAACAAAAACTAACATTGAAAAAACAGGCTCAGCTTTCCTATATGGTAATGCAAGATGTCAATTATCAGTTATTCGCAGAAACGGTTGAAAAAGAATGTGTATTTGGGGTGAAAAATCCCAATCCGAATTTAGTACGAAAAGCATTGGAGGAAATGGATTTATTAGAACTGGTCAATCGACACCCGAATACATTATCAGGAGGACAAAAACAGAGACTTGCTGTAGCTGCAAGTTTAATAAGTGAAAAGGAAATTATAGTGTTTGATGAACCGACAAGTGGATTAGATTTTGACAGTATGCAAAAGGTTTCTAGTATTTTACAGAATTTAGCGGAGGCTAATAAAATTATTTTTGTCATTACACATGACTTAGAATTTATAGCATCTTGCTGTCATCGTATACTTCGCTTCGGAGATGGAAAGAAGCAAGATGATTATAAGTTAAATAAAGAAAATCATCAGTATACAATTGAAACTTTCACTATGTAGCAGGGAAAAGCACTAACGTAACTGACCTGTTTGTGTAGAGATTTGTACATTATAAATTTACGATGTGTAGGAAGGGGCTGAACGATAATGGGGAAAATTGCAAAACAAAATAAAAATCCAATCTTTGTGCTTCTTTCTTGGGCTGGAAAAGATAAAAAATACTTATATTTGTCTGTCTTATGTTCATTAATTAGTGGTCTTTCAACAATTGTACCTTATTTCGTTATTTATCAAATTATTGAGCAAGCCTATCACAATAATTTAACAGAAGCTTCGTTAATTCGAAATTTATTGATTTTGGCCATTTCGATAATTGTTCGATTTGGGCTCTTTGCTATTTCTGGTACTCTATCGCATAAGGGCGCCTATCGAACATTATTTAAGGTGCGTTGTCAAGTAACAGAGCATATGGCGCAGGTTTCACTAGGTTCTTTAAATGAACGAAATACAGGAGAAATAAAAACACTATTAAATGAAGAAATTGAAAAGCTAGAGTTATTTTTAGCACACCATTTACCAGAGTTAGTCTTTTATATGAGTGGCCCAGTTGCTGTCTTTATCTATTTGTGTACAGTTAACGTACCATTAGCGCTTATCTCGTTTATTCCATTAATTGTTGCAGTTGCAGTAATGGCTATAATGTTTAGAGGTACGAATCAAATAATGGATCGTGCAGCACGTTCCATAGCCAATCTAAATGCAATCATTATCGAATATATTCAAGGAATGCGTTTAATTAAGGCGTATAACATGAGTAGTTCATCATTTAAAAAGTTTACTAAAGCAGTAGATGAAGAATTCAATATATGGAAAGAAATGTCTTTGAAAATGGGTCCACCATATGCTAGCTATATCATTATTATAGAATGTGGTCTACTTCTAATGGTACCTATTGGTGGAATGTGGTTTTTAAACGGTAGTTTAACAGGAAGTGTCTTTATTCTTTTTGCATTCGTAGGCTCATTGTATTTAACAGAATTACGACCTTTACAGGAATTAGGTTCAAACTTTGCACAGGTTTTAAATGCTGTAAAGAAATGCGTAGCCTTTTTAGAAATACCTGTTTTTGGACAAGGGCAAGCATTTCCGAACAATAATAATATTGAATTAAGAAATGTCTACTACTCTTATGATGGACAGAAAGAACATTTAAAGAATGTCAATCTGTCAATTGCTGAAAATGAAAAAATAGCTATTGTAGGTGCTTCAGGTTCAGGGAAAAGCACCATTGTACAGTTGATTTCACGCTTTAATGATGTTCAGCAAGGAGAAGTATTGATAGGTAATCAAAATGTAAAGGAAATTGATTATGAGGAATTATTAAAAAATATAACAATAGTATTCCAAAAGACATTTTTAACGAGTGGTACAGTGTTTGAAAATATTGTCATGGGCTCTAATGCCACCATTGATGAGGTAAGGGATGCGGCGAAAAAAGCGCAAATAGATGATTTTATTATTTCATTACCAGATGGTTACGATACGAGAGTAGGGAGTTTTGGAACTAGATTTTCTGGTGGAGAAAAACAGCGAATTGCTATTGCACGTGCCATTTTAAAAAATGCACCAATTTTAATATTAGATGAAGCAACATCTGCAGCAGATCCAGAAAATCAGGCAGAGATTGATCAAGCCATTGCTGAACTTTGTGTTGGTAAAACAGTAATTATCATTGCACACCGTCTTGGTATTATTAAACATTGTGATCGAGTGGCAATTGTAGAAAATCAAACACTAAAAGCATGTGGAACGCACAAAGAAATGCTAGAAGAAAGCCCTTCATATAAAAAGATTTGGCAGGATTATAGTAAAGCTAGAGAGATTACGTATGAACTTTAAGATGTTGTATGTGTTTTAAATATTAGTGAGTGTTGCAACATCCTGAGGGAAAAAGAAGTTAGATCGAAGTAAAGTGGAGTGAAAAAGGTTATTAGATATTCACAGAAAGGAAAGGGTCTTTCCAGGGAAAGCCCATTTATGAAGGAGACTTAAGTATGGACAAAAAACATGCATTTACAAAAAATGCTTCTTTTTATCTTTCTATTGTTTTCAATGTCATCGAGGGTATGCTAGCTGGATTTAATTTTATCGTACTATATTACACGATTAATGCTTTAATAACAGAGCAGCTAACGATGAATATGTTAACTCAAATTCTGTTATTGTTAGGCGCCGTTTTTATTATTCGTTTAATCATCTATGCGTTTGGCTATACGAGAGGGCAAATTGGAGGCGCCCAGATTAGTAGAATTCTTCGCTTGACACTAGGCGATAAAATGAAAAAAATACCGCTTTCCTCCTTTACGAAGGCACAAACAGGAGAGTATATTAATGCAACGACAACTAGTGTTAATAATTATGAAAATATTTTGACTCATAAAATAGGAGATATTATAAAAAATACTTCATTTTCTTTACTGCTAATTGGCTTCGTTTCGACTATTTATTTATCTGCTGGAGTAGTTCTGTTAAGTTCAGGTTTATTATTAATACCAACACTTTATTTGTCCTTTTTAATGGTAAAAAAATATGGAAACCAGAAGAAACACATTATGACAAGTAATACAAGTGCTGTAATTGAGTATATAAATGGTATTCAAACGTTGCGATCATTTGGTTTGGGCGGTGTTAAAAATAAGGCAACAACCACATCAATGAAGGATTATAGTGATGTTAGTTATTTATATGAGATTAAAGTAATTCCAATCGGGACAACATTTAGTATCGTTTGCTGGTTTAGTTTACCGATTGTTCTTTATTTAGCAGGACATCAATGGCTTGAAGGGAATTTAGATGCGTCTTCTTTCTTTCTAATTAGCATTACCCCTTTATTTACATGTAAATTATTTGGCACACTTTTTATTGATTTAACCTCTTATAAAAACTTAATGATTGCAAAAAGACAAATTGAATGTGTCATAGATGAGGTGGAGGAGTTACCAAATGATGCTTCTTTTGAACCTGAACAGTATAGTATAGCTTTTCAAAATGTAAATTTCGCCTATACCCAAGGGGAACCTGTATTACGTAATATCAATTTTGTAATTGATTCTTCACAGTTTGTGGCGATTGTTGGACCATCGGGTTCGGGAAAATCAACTATTTTAAATTTAATAACAAAATACTATGAGCCTGAACAAGGTGATATATTAATCGGTCAGCAACCTATTCAATCGATTGCTTCCGAAAAAGTATTGCAGAAAATTTCAATAGTTGATCAAGATATATTTTTGTTTAATGATACGATTTTAAATAATATTCGTTATGCAAAGCCAGATGCGACAGAACAAGAAATTATTAATGCTGCGAAAGAGGCAAACTGCCATGATTTTATTGAGAAATTAGAGTATAGCTATGACACGATTGTGGGGGAAAATGGTAATAATCTATCAGGCGGCGAAAGGCAGCGTATATCCATTGCACGTGCCATTTTAAAAGACAGCCCAATACTTTTATTAGATGAAGCGACAGCATCATTAGATATCGAAAATGAGTTGGCTGTAAAAGAAGCGATTAAAAATCTTTTGAAAAAGAAAAAAACGGTTGTGATGATTGCCCATACACTTTCCATTATTAAAAATGCAGACAAAATCCTAGTTGTTAATGAAGGACAGATCGTAGAAGAAGGATCCCATCAAAAGCTTATTGCTAAAGAAGGAAAATATGCAGCAATGTGGAAAAAGGAACATCAACTAAGTAGCGTATAGCAAATGTATTTTGTAAATCATGAGAGGATGGGAGCGAAAAAAATGTCCCGACAAATGGATTGGTATTTACATGAGGTTGAACGATATGAGCAATTAGTTTTTTTAAGAGATGATTTGTCAAATTAAGTGCAACAATTGCTCATTAAAAGCCTCGTTTGTAGTTTTCTAACCAAGACATTTTCTTGGTCGGTTGTTGATATAGTTCTTCTTCGAAATTTGTTTGCTTAGGGAAGAACTCACGAAGCAATCCATTTCCATTTTTGTTACTTCCGCGTTGCCAAGTAGAATAGGCGTCCGCAAAATAAACATCAATTTTCAAGTCTTTTTCTAACACTTTATAGCAGCTAAATTCTTTACCTCGGTCTGTTGTGGCAGTTTTTATAGTGCCTTTTGGTAATTTAGTATGAAGTAGACGCACTGCTCTTTCCATTGATTGAGCTGAGCGATCTGGTATCAAAAAGCCAACATACCACCGTGTCATTCGCTCAATAAATGTTGCTACACAACCTTTTGCTTTCCCACGTCCAGATACAACTGTATCTAACTCCAAATGTCCAAAGGTTTCACGTTTACGTACTTCTTTCGTTTAGAAATTGGTGTGCCAATGTTAAATCTTCCCCTTGTTTCGCGGGGCTTTTGGCGCTTTCCTTTTTGACGGAAAACGGTTATAGGCACTTCTAACTTTTAGCAATCTCACGTGAAAGAGTAGACTTGCCGGAACCAGAAAAACCTGACATTTGAACAAAAAACAAGCTTCATCCCCCTCCTCAATAATAAAATAATTTTAAAAAATAACTTGTTTTGTTAGTTAAATAACTGAATATCAGTGTTTGATAAAGTGTAACATATTTGCAAATATTGAAATGTGTATGGATAACTAGAAAGAATGATTGTTACAGAGAAACCCCTAAAATGCCTTAGAAGTCTATCCAACAAAAAAACACAGCTCTATGCAGAAAAATTTCTATACAATGATTATAAAAATAGCCCTCAAACTAAATGTTTGAGGGCTTTATGTCGATAAATTTAAAAAGTTAGGTGATAAGTCCAAAACTTTTAGCGATAAATTCACATTATCCCTCGATAAAAATAAAATCTATTTATTTTGTAAAAGCTGTAATATCTCTTTACCGATTTGCCCAGGGTTTGTCGCCAATATAGGAGAGCGATAATTAGATAAAACAACGACGCCTGTTTGTTGTGTTTTATCAAATCCTAGATAACAAGAGAAAGCTTTCGTCGAACCGTTATGCCAAATGATATTGTCCTCAAGAAGCCATCCTAGACCAATACCCATATGTTCCGAAAAGGTTTCAGTAGCTTGATGTGATAATGAATAACCTAAATTTTCATCACTTAAATGTACTTTCATAAATTTTAAAAGATCATTGACAGTTGAACGGACTGCCCCTGCCGCCATAAAGTCATTCATTTGGAGCGGAGGCTTCTTATGTCCAAGAATCGTGTAGCCTTGCAATACTGCCTCTGCCTGATCAGAAGGGATAGAGATAAATGTATTTGGCATATCTAAAGGATCTGTTAATCTTTGTTTAATAGCTGTTTCAAAATCAGTGTGCAGTGTATCGGCTAAAATGTATCCTAAAAGCCCCATTCCTACATTAGAATATCTGAATTTAACTTTTGGCTCGTCTGTGTGCGTTTTAAAATAATGAATAGTCTCGTCCAGTGAATATTGACAAAAAGGATCGCGGGGTGTTTGTGCGTCAAAAAGATTGGAAATGTTCTTCAGCACACCTAATCCCGGTAGTCCAGAAGTATGGTTTGCTAAACGTTTGAGTGTGACAGGGTGATTGTCGGGAATTTCAGAAAAGTATTTGCCAATAGAATCTTCTACATGTACTTTTCCCTCCTGAATCATTTCCCCTAATATGGATGTAGTAAAAACTTTAGAAATTGACCCAACTTCATATATATAAGGCTTTTCTTCCAGCATAAAATTCGATCCACCGAAAGTAAAAGTAGCTTCTTGGTCTTGAGAAATGATACCGATGGATAAAGCAACATTTGGACGGGTTTTTATATAGGGATAAGCAACTTTAAATATGTCCTTTTTTAAATCATGTAAATCCACAATAATACCTCCATTAAGAACGCTTATTTTTTTCCTGCTCCTCTGAAATAATAGAATGTAATTTCAAAAGTATGTATTTTGATTGTAACAAGTCCTCTCTATTGAGCTTTGTATAATGACAAGCTCAATTTCCCCCTGCTTAAATAAGATGTCCTCGTTCATCTAGCTCTATAATAACCTCTTTTCGATCCTTTTTATGCATTGTTCTAATTTACTAATTGGCCAACAGCGCCCGTGGATGTCCCAATTAACTATGGCTAATTCGGCTGTTCGTCTGAGAAGATTTGAAAATATTGCTTGTTTAGAAGTTAAATTCGTTTCGATCCAACTTGATTCATTGCTTTCACAAGATGCAACAAGTTCTTATCTGTGTATTTGGCCATCTAAATAACTAATATATATTAATTATTACCAATAATGCAATTCTCTTAAATGTGTGATTTGAGTTGAATTATTGAAAATATGCATAAATATTAGATAATTCGTATTTTCGTCATATTTAAAGATAAAATTCTAACTTTTTAAAATAAACATAAAAATTCAGTTGATTTTATATTTATGCATTTGTTATACTAAGCCCAACAGCAACTAAACAAGGAGCGAAGGCTATGAAATTACTCGAGGAAGTACAGTTAAAGTTAGTGTCTAGTTTAAAAGGTAAGGACTTATTAACCTTGCTAGAATACACAAGTGAAGAGGTTCAACAGTTAGTTGAATTAGCAACACAGTTGAAAATGATTACTAAAGAAGGGAAATGTACGAAGCTACTAGGAGGTAAGACACTCGGCATGATTTTTGAGAAACATTCAACTCGTACTCGTATTTCGTTTGAAGTAGGTATGAACCAATTAGGTGGAAAAGGTATGTTTATGCATGCGCGTGATTTACAGATTGGTCGTGGTGAATCGATTTATGATACAGCACATGTGTTATCAGGTTATTTAGATGGTATTATGATTCGCGCGAACTCTCATGCAATGGTGAAGGAGCTTGCAGAGCATGCATCTATACCGGTTATCAATGGACTAACGGATATTTATCACCCATGTCAAGCTTTAGCGGATTTAGAAACAATCGCTGAAAATAAAGGTCATCTAAAAGGATTAAAAATTGCATATGTTGGAGATGGCAACAACGTGGCGCACTCATTAGTAGTCGCTTCTGCACATGTAGGAATGAACGTGGCAGTGGCAACACCAGTTGGCTATGAATGTGATGCAGAGGTAATCGCAAAAGCTCAGGCTATCGCAGCAGCAAATGGTAGTACAATTATTATTACAAACGATCCTATAGATGCGGTTATAAACGCGGATGTAGTGTATGCAGATGTATGGACGTCGATGGGGCAAGAAGAGGAAGCTGCAAAACGTCTACAAGACTTTGCAGGTTATCAAATTAATGATGAGCTTGTCGCATACGCAAAACCGAATTATATGTTCCTACACTGTTTACCGGCTCATCGTGAAGAAGAAGTAGCGTCATCTGTTATTGATGGACCAAATTCCTACATCTTTGAGCAAGCAGAAAATAGACTTCATGCACAAAAAGCGGTGCTAGCCTCAATTCTAGCTTAACTTCTTTCAGCAAAAATGTTTTCTGTAGCGAAAGCAAAGCGTCAGCTACAAATGTTTTGAAGTATTGTGCTTCTCAGTTGAGAAATACTATATAGAGAGAGTTCAAATTGGCAACAGAGGGTGCCAATTTGAATAATATAACAGTGGTTGCAGACAGAGGGATGTAAGCCACGACGTGATGTATGTTATCAAGATGGATGACCACATCGCTACATAATAAAGTAACCTGGGAGACGCTAGGTTGCTTTTTTTTTTTTTTTGAAAATATAATACCTAGTTTTCCAATCTTTTATAGAGAATTAAAACAATTATCTATATAATAGGATAAATAAGTAATTTGTGGAGGGCTTCAGATGAACATTGACCATATCGAAGCGTTTTTATATGTAGTGCATTATAAAAGTATTCATAAGGCAGCAAATGCATTGTTTTTATCTCAACCAACTGTGACAGCACGTATTAAATCATTGGAGCGAGAGTTGAATGTGGAGTTATTTCATCGTGATGGGCGAAGTGTAATATTATCGGATAAAGGCAAGGATTTTGTACCGTTTGCGACACAGATTGTGCAAACCTTCGAACAAGGAAAGAAACAATTAGAGGAAACGAAGGAGCCTGATGAGGTGTGCATTGGTACAAATGGAGTCACAGCACAATATTTTTTAGCTTACGCATTGCCTAAATGGAAAAAGGATTTTCCTCATTTGCGCTTTCAGATTATCACAGGTTCAACAGCAGTGATTTTAGAGAAATTGCAAAGTCATCAAATCCATCTTGGTCTAGTTCAATACGTGCATATGGAAGGAATTTGCAATGAGCTATTATTAAGCAATGCTGTTAAACTTGTGATGCATCGTGAGCACCCATTTATACAACAAAATCTAATGAAAGCAAAGGATCTGGCACAGCAGAAAATGGTGTTTTTTGAATGTGGGGCTTTTGATTGGAATTATGTGCATAAAATGTTTGAGGTAGAGGGCGTATCTGCAAATATTGAAGTGCGAACGGATCATTTAGAGGTAGCGAAAGAATTTATTCGTACGAGAGAATATATGAGCTTCTTACCACATCTTTGTGTAAAAAAGGAGCTTGAAAGTGGGGAATTTGTTGAGATTGATGTGAAGCATTTACTTGATATGAATCAACACATTTTTTTAACGTATAAAAATAAAGCGACGCTGGCGCCAGCCTTTTGGAAAACATTACAAGAAACTGCTATACAATATGAAAGTATTCAAGAAAATTCGAATTGATAAAATATTTTATAAGACAGTAAATTTTTTTCTATTATGTAGCCTATTGCAAATTGTATAAATGAACTGTATTATCTTCCTCAATCCTATTTTATCTATGCGCAACCATAAATAAAATATTTTTTTAATAATAAAGCATACTTAACCACTATGTTTAGTAAAAATAAGATTTGAGGAGGAACAAATGGTGAGACAGGACAAAATTCGATTCGGGGCTATTATTCATGGTGTAGGTGGCAATATTTCAGGTTGGCGTCATCCTAAGGTGGCTAGCAATCAAAGTGTAAGTTTGCCGTTTTATATTCAGCAAGCACAAAAGGCTGAGCAGGGGAAATTTGATGTTGCTTTTATTGCAGATGGTTTATTCATCAATGAAAAATCTATTCCTCATTTTTTAAATCGTTTTGAGCCAATTACAATTCTTTCGGCGCTAGCAGTAGCAACTAAAAACATCGGGTTAGTAGGTACTGTATCAACCTCTTATAGCGAACCATTTACAGTTGCACGCCAATTTGCCTCTTTAGATCATATTAGCGGGGGCCGTGCAGGATGGAATGTCGTCACGACACCATTAGAAAGCACTGCCTTGAACTATAATAAAACAATTGAACAGCATCCTAGCCACGCAGAGCGCTATCAAATTGCTGAGGAATATTTAGAAGTGGCAAAGGGCTTGTGGGATTCATGGGAAGATGATGCTTTCATTGCCGATGTAGAAAATGATGTATTTTTCGATCCTGAAAAGCTGCACACACTAAATCATAAGGGCAATTATTTTTCAGTACAAGGTCCGCTAAATATTGCACGTTCTAAGCAGGGGCAGCCTGTTATTTTCCAAGCGGGTTCTTCAGATCCAGGTATTCGATTAGCGGCAAAGGATGCAGATGCAATTTTTACACATGGTGCATCGTTAGAAGAGTCACAGAAATTTTATAAAAGGGTGAAGACTGAGGTTGCGACATTTGGACGCAATCCAGATGAAGTTAAAATTTTCCCAGGAATCTCTCCGATTATTGGCGATACGCTCGAGGAAGCGGAAGCGAAGTATCAGGAAATCGTTGAGCTTGTTTCGATAGAGCGCGCACTTGCTTATCTAGGTCGATATTTCGATCATCATGATTTTTCACAATATGATGTAGATGCTCCGTTCCCAGAGCTTGGTGATATTGGAGCAAACAGCTTTAGAAGTACGACTGATTATATTAAAAAATATGCCAAACAAGAAGGGCTAACATTGCGACAAGTAGCGTTACGTGAGGCAACCCCAAAAACAGCATTCTTTGGTACAGCAGAGCATGTTGCTGACCTCGTGCAGGAATGGTTTGAGCAAGAGGCGGCTGATGGCTTTATTATAGGCGTTACTGTACCTGGAGCACTGGATGATTTTGTAGACAAGGTTGTGCCGATTTTACAAGCAAGAGGGTTATACCGTGAAGAATATGAGGCTGACACATTACGTGGTAACTTAGGTTTACCATTTAAAGAAAGCCGTTATGTCAAACAGTCTGTCTGAAAACCTAGTAAATGTATATGAATAAATGTATTTAAGGAGGCAATGTATGAGCTATTCATTAGGTATATTAGATCAAAGTCCTATTATTGAGGACGCAACGAATGAGAAGACCTTACAAAAAACAGTGGCTCTAGCACAAAAAGCAGAGCAATTGGGCTACTCACGTTTTTGGGTGTCAGAGCACCATAATACAGATACATTAGCGGGGTCATCTCCAGAAGTATTAGTATCTTATCTACTTGCTAAAACTAAATCTATCAATATTGGATCGGGTGGAGTGATGCTACAACATTACAGCCCTTACAAGGTAGCAGAAAATTTCCACGTTCTCGCATCGTTGGAACCAGGACGAGTTGATTTAGGCATAGGAAAAGCACCGGGCGGTTTACCTCTTTCTACGAAGGCGTTGCAATATGGCACGCTCAATCAAGGCGAAGATTTTGAGGAAAGATTAACATTTTTACAGCAATTAATTAAGCAAACAATACCAGCAGAGCACGAGTTATATGGAGTACAGGCAACGCCGATTCCAAAGATAAAGCCAGCGTTATTTTTACTTGGGGCAAGTCCACAAAGTGCCGCTCTTGCAGGCACACTAGGCATTGCGTTCGTCTTTGCGCGATTTATTAATAGTGATAATGATGTATTAGCACAAGCAGCTACAGCTTATCGCAAGCATCATCCAAACGGTCATTTTGCCGTCTCCATCGCAGCCCTTGCAGCCCCTACAAAAGAGGAGGCAAAAGAGCTTATTGGTGATCAAAAAATTACGAAGGTGCATTTAGCGAGTGGCAGAAGCCTAACATTACAATCGGTAGAGCTAGCAGAGAAATTTGGTCAGGAATCTGGAGAGTCATATGTGGTGAAGCAATATGATGCAGATATTTTATATGGGACTCCGGATGATATTAAAACGATATTAGATGACTACCATATGCGCTATCAAATTGATGAATTTATTTTGCATACGCCTGTGTTAAAGGAATTTGAACGAGAACGATCATTTGAGCTATTAAGTCCAATAAATTTAAATTTACACTTCCAGCAAAAAGAAGCGGTTAGCTAAGGAGGAAATAAACATGGCAAAAAATATAGATGTAATAGTTTGGTCAAAGCAAGGCTGTAGTTATTGTGATGAAGTGAAAACATACTTGCAACAACAAGGCATTTCTTACAAAACAGTGGATGTGACACATAATGACGCATTCCGTGACATCCTTGAAACAAAATATGGTGTCCGTTATGTTCCGGTTGTCGAAATTGGATCAAATGGCATCTTTAAAGCAGTAACAGAAATTGGACTGGAGCATTTAAAAACAGCACTTGCCGTTGATATACCGTCGCACGCATAAGAAGAGAGGGAATTTCTATGAAAAAATTATCATGTTATTTACTATTGCTGTTAGCTTTACTTTTAACAGCTTGTAGTTCTGAAAAGTCCGAAGGGGATGCTAGTGAGAATAATGCAGCACTAGGTGGAAAGGGAGTTCAAAAAATTGTTGTCGGTACCGGTACTCAATTTCCAAATATCTGCTTCATTGATGACAAGGGGAATTTAACCGGTTATGATGTGGAGCTTGTTCGCGCTATCGATGAGAAGCTACCAGAATATGAGTTTGAATTTAAAACAATGGAATTTTCAAATTTATTACTAAGTTTAGAGACAAGGAAGATTGATTTTGTTGCCCATCAAATGGAAGTCAATAGTGAACGAGAGGAGAAATTCCTCTTTAATAAGGAGCCTTATAATGTATTCCCATTAAAAGTAACAGTCAATGCAAAAAACGATTCTATTCAATCCATTGATGATTTGAAGGGGAAAAACGTTAGTGTTTCACCAACTAGTAACTCTGCTGTCTATATAGAGAAATACAGTAAGGAACACAATTTAGGCGCTAATATTATCTATTCGTCCGGCTCAGTTGATGTTCACAATCAACTTGCGACAGGGCGAATCGATGCAATCATTACAACACCGTTTGCAGTAAAGTACTATAACGAAAGCAATAAAGCACAGGAGAAGGTTGTAGGAGATGCTTTATTAAATTCAAAAGTTTACTTCTTATTAAATAAAGACGAGGTTGTCTTGCAGGAGCGACTTGATGATGCTATTCGAGAATTAAAGGCAGAAGGCGTCATTAGTAAGCTAAGTAAGAAATGGCTTGGTGACGATTATTCGGTAGACTTCTAAACGAAATAGAGAGGGAGAAGGAAGTATGGCTAATGACTTTGACTTCACACTAATTGCAAAAGTACTTCCAATATTGCTTCAGTATTTACCCGTAACACTTGAAATTTTAGTGTTCGCAATCTTTTTTGGCATGCTGCTTGGTATAGTGATTGCTATACCAAAGCTGCTACACATACCAGTTTTGAAGCAAATCATAACGATTTATATTTCGTTTATTCGAGGTACGCCGATTTTAGTGCAATTGTTTTTAGTGTTTTATGGTATACCAGCGTTATTAAAGCTTGTGCATATTGATGTAACAAGAATGGATGCTATGTATTTTGTAATTATTACTTATACGTTGAGCAATGCTGCATCGTTTGCTGAGATTTTTAGAGCGGCTATTTTAACGGTTGATCGTGGGCAAATGGAGGCAGCTTATTCAGTTGGATTAAATGGAATACAGTCCTTTCTACGTATTGTTCTCCCTCAGGCGATTCGTGTCGCCTTTCCAAATATGACAAATACGATGATTAGTTCATTAAAGGATACCTCTTTAGCATTTTCAATTGGTGTCATGGATATGGTGGGACGTGGAGAAACTCTTATCGCTTCAACGACAAGGGCGCTGGAGATTTATTTGGCGCTGTCCATCGTTTATTATGTCATTGTTATGCTGGTAGAAAAGGGTTTAAAACGCAATGAACGATATCTTAATCGATATATGCCAAAGGAAGCTACATCTAGCTAGGGGGATATGCTATGACGATAGATTTTGCTTTTATTTTTGAAGCTTTAATAGAAATTAGTAAAGTATTGCCGTTAACTTTGTTCATGGCAGTTACGCCTGTCTTATTGGGCATATTAATCGGCATAATTGTTGCTTTTGTGCGGATACAACAAACAAAAATTCTCGCACCATTGCTGAATTTTTACGTATCTTTTTTTAGAGGAACACCAATCATTATGCATATTATGCTTATTTATTTTGGAATACCAATTGTTGTTGATGTCATTGCAAAAGCTTTCAAGATAGAGTATCAATCAAGCTCTATCCCTATTTTATTTTTTGTTATTTTGGCTTTGACGCTAAGTGCAGGAGCATATGCCTCCGAAATAATTCGGTCCGGTATTTTAAGTGTACCTAAGGGACAGCTAGAGGCAGCTTATGCAGTCGGTTTAACATTTTCACAGGCGATGCGACGCTATATTTTACCGCAAGCATTTAGTAAATCCATTCCTAACTTCACAAATGTCTTTATCGGTTTCTTACATGCTACGTCACTAGCTTTTTTCCTATCCGTTAAAGAGTTAACAGGAGTTGCGAATATCGTTGCTTCTATTAATTTAAAGTTTTTGGAGGCATTTATCGCTGTCGGGCTAATTTATTGGGGTGTTTCAGCTATCGTTGAATGGCTGGCACATCGTATCGAAAAAAGAGTAACTGCCTATAGTAGGGGCGGCATTTAAATAGAGTTGTTTATATAGAAAGGGGATAGAACGATGACAGTAGCTGAAATAGTGATTGAACATTTGAAAGAGGAAGACTATGCAAGGTATTTAGAAGTCCTAGTAGAAAGTTATGCACAATATGAAAAAGAATATGAAAACCCAGAGAACTGGGCTTCTTACTTAAGCGATATTCGGGCATCTGTTGGTAATCCTAATGCAGAAACAATTTTAGTGGCAAAGCGTGGCGATGAAATTTTAGGAGGACTGCAATTATTTACAGATGCTGAAAAAGCATACGGTTTGCCAGAGCTTAACATACAGTCTACCATTGTGCGCTTGCTTGGCGTGCATCCTAAAGGAAGAGGGCTAGGTGTTGCTAAAAAATTATTGCACGAAAGCTTCGCCTTTGCACGCAATCGTCAGGATCAAGCATTATATTTGCACTCAGGTGATATTATGCAGGCTGCTATTAATCTTTACTTATCGCTAGGCTTCGTAAGAGATGAATCAAAGGAATTTTATAAAGGAGATAAGCTAGTAAAAAGCTTCCGCTATGATTTTTAAAAATGAACCCGTTGATATTGTGTATTAGTAAGTATTGTCAAATAACCATTGATATTAAAGGGAGCAAGGGGGTGTATCCTTGCTCCCTTTTTGCTCCTTAAAGGTTAGTTTTGAGGTAATATTCAAATTTTTTCGAAAATATAGAAACTACTATAATAAAAGAAACAGTAAAAATAGATGAAGGACAAATATTACAAATTATATTCTACGCATTAAGTTTACTATTTTGGTAACACCCCCTTATTTCGATATTGTGGATATATATTTGTTTATCCAGGATTAGTTCAATAAAAATACCTTTATATACAAATTTTCAAAAATACATAATAGAGTTTTATTAGATAAATTATGTTAAAACGTAGGAGTTTTAACAGAGTTTTAAGCCTCCAAAAAAACTTATGATTAAAGTGTTCCAAAAACAACACAAAGGGAGGAATTAATTATGGCAATTATCAATGGTAATACAAATTTTAATTTGAAGCTTTCACGTTCGGGTGACAAAGGTCTCACAGTAAGCTGGAGCAAATCAGGTGGTATTGGATATGGCAATCGTATTCAAATTTTTGATGGATACGGTAAATTAGCACACACCAAGGAATATGCTCAAACAGATACTAAGGGATCATTTACTTTCCAATGCAGCTATTACGGGGAATTCAAAGTATTCATACAATCGGGTACTTACATGACTGACTGGGCTTATATCCCAATTTATTTGACTACAATAAAAAAACAACCATATACGTATACAGCTGCTGATATCAAAAATATTCAAAATACTGGTAACTTTATAACTGGTATTTTAGCAACAATTGGAGTTTATTTAAAAGTCACAAGTACACTATTAACAATTGGTTTTGGCACGACTAACGTGGCCGCAGAACAAAAAGTGAAATTGCCAACGCCACGAGCAGGGGATGTATTAACAACTACGTTAACTCCAAAAACTGGTGGTGTAGAAACAGTTGTTAGTTTATTAAGTAAAGCGTATACAGACCCTTCAGGTGGGTCTCAAAGTGAATATACGACACACTTCCAGCTACTTTCGCGAAATACCTTGTATACCCACGATAACACCAAGAAGGCACTTATTTTTAAGTGCCTTTTTTAAATCTAATAAAATTGTAATAAAAATCAGCAGCAGTAAGGATAAATACAAAGAATGCGAATTTAGCAGTTAGTGAGGGTAACGGGAAAGCTACGTCTCTAATACCTACTAGCCAAAGTGCTGTAGATATAAAAACAATAGCATCCATTAACATGCATAAAGGACGTTTTTTGTCTTTATAAAAAAAATTAAACAAAATCAATCTTGCTAATACGGGTATCGTTAAAAAGAAAGAATAAAGCTGAGAGATTGGATAATCGGCCATTTCCATATAATCATCCCTTTTTGAGTATAGTATGTATTTAATTTGCCGATATGGCCATTTTTTATCGCCACAAAAGAACGTATGTTCTTTTGTGAAAGTGAAGTCACTCATTTAAAAATAAATAAATGAGTGACTTTTTTTCTATTGTTTATGATTAAAAATGAAATCGTGTAGTATAAGCATCGAAAAATACATGCACATTCTACACAATAAAATTGAACATCATCGGGTTCCCTATGTTTGAACGAAATAATAAGTTTACATGTTGAAAATTTTCCCTGGATTCATAATGTTATGTGGATCAAGCGCTGCCTTTATGCTCTTCATCACTAATAGAGATGTACCGTGCTCTGTAGATTGATATTTCATTTTTCCAATACCAACACCATGTTCACCGGTACAAGTGCCACCACGCAGTAAAGCAAAGTGCACAATATGTTCATTGAAGCGGTCTGCTTTTGCCTGCTCCTCAGCATCGTTTGGATCTAACATTAACAAGGCATGGAAGTTACCGTCTCCAACATGACCTACAATTCCGCCTGCAAGACCAACATCCTCAAGCTGTTCACGAGCATATAAAACGGATTCAGCAAGCATAGATATCGGTACACAAACATCAGTCGACATAAGCTTTTTCCCTGGATAGGCATGGATATATGCATAGGCCAATGAATGGCGCGCCTCCCAGAGCTTATTACGTGCCGCATTGTCTTGTTCAAATTCAACAGAAAGACAGCCGAAGTCCTCGAAAATTTCTTTAGCAAATTCTATATCGGCATGCATACCTGCTTCATTTCCGTGAAATTCTAAAAACAGTGTTGGTTTTTCATCATAGGATGTTTCATTATAAATATTTGCTTGTTTGATAGAGGCTTCATCGACCAGTTCAACACGGCCAATTGAAATACCCGCTTGCAACAATGCGGTTACTGCACTGACAGCATCGCCAACTGTCGTAAAAACTGCACGTCCCGCCGTTACAAATTCGGGTATACCATAGACTTGTAAAGTTAATTCTGTAAAGCAACCTAGCGTACCTTCAGAGCCAATGAAAAGGCCATTCAAGTGATACCCAGAAGAGGATTTTGCTGCTAAGCTCCCGGTATGAATGACTGAACCGTCTGCGAGTACAACCTCTAAATTTCGTACTTGATCGCGCATAACACCATACCGCACTGCTGTTGTCCCGCTGGCATTAGTTGCTGCCATTCCACCAAGTGTAGCATCAGCACCAGGGTCAACTGTGAATTGAAGTCCATGTTTTTTTAATTCTTTATTCAATTGAGCACGTGTTACACCCGGTTGTACTTTCACAAGCAGGTCATCTGGTCGAATTTCTAAAATAGCATTCATTTCAGAGAAATCGATAGAAATGCCATTTGCAATGGGAATTGCATTTCCTTCCAAGCTTGAGCCAACACCAAAAGGTACGACTGGTACACGTTCCGCATGCGCAATTTTTAAGATGGCACTGACATCGGCCGTGGAACGAGGAAAGACAACGATATCTGGTAAGCTCATTGTATGATGAGATTCGTCCCTTCCATGTAGCTGTCGCACCGTTTCGTTTGTTGACACCTGTTCTTCAGATAAAACTTTTTTTAGTTGATTTACTATTAATTCTACAGCAACAGTCATTCCAATCCCTCCTAATTTTCTGATAAGTTAAACTTTATCATGCATTTATTGGAAATGGAATGAACTGTCTATAAAAAATTAGTGAGCAAAGGCTTTTTCAAGTTTTTGAACAAATGCATCCTGCTCAGTAGGACTAGATTGCTGCCACCATTTTTCAAAAAACACACCAAGCCCTGGAAGTAAATGCTCTTCACCACGGTTAATTGCATCTTCGACAATATCCTTAAATTCAGCCGCTGATTGACCATGTACGTTTGTCGTAATCGCATCTCTTATTTGAAAATTCATCTATTTCGCCTCCTTAGTAGTAATTTTGTCCAACCTTTTAAGAAATATGTATAGTATGACAGTTAAAAGATATGATTTTTTAAAAATCATACTGTTTTTATGTATAAATATTAAAAAGGACTTATAAAAACTTTCTGATCATATTGACAAAAGAGCGGTTCGACACCTCCTTGTATAGTAATTAAGATGAAGGCACCTAGGAATAATGGACTGTGCACAGTCGACAGGACAATAGGATGACAACACAGCATAATAAACAGTTATCGCCTGAGCAACCGTTTGAGGAAGTATTAGAATTAGTCCAACCGATGATAACGTCGATTTTGTTAAGGTGCCGCATTTATAAAGATTTTGAGTATTATCGTCATATAGCATCCATAGCCGTGTGGGAGGCTTGGCGTAAAGCGGATCAATCAAAAGGGTTGTTTTCTGCTTATATTTATACAACCGTTAAAGGAGAAATTTTAAAAGAGCTTTCAAAGGAAAAGAGTTTTGGAAATATTCATACACCTATGGATAATGACACGATAAATTATATTCGAGATCATGAAATGAGTGAAAGCAGTCCAGTTCTTATAGAATGCATTGTGTCTCATTTAAAATTTGAAGAAAGAAAAATACTACTACTTTTTTATGTAGAAGGTTTTAGTTACTTGGAAATAGCTAAAGAACTAGGTTTATCTGTGGACGCAGTAAAAAAAAGACGCACAAGAATAATGATTAAGCTTCGCGAGTTATTATATTCAAAAGACGAATAGTGCGATAAGCATCAAAGGTATGCTAATATCAAAACTGAATATTGGCATACTTTTAGTTGCATACAAATTCCAATAAAAATGCTATGATTTGTAAGAAGTCAAAGAAAAATACAATTTTTAATTTTATATTTCCTTTGGGTAGATCATATTACCTATCTAATTTTATATATATTGGTATGGAGGGTTTCTGTTGGAGAATTGGTTGAAACAATTAGAGATAGAAAAGAAAGAGATTTGGTATGTAGTATTGCCACTATTGCTAGTGTTGCCACTATTAGGTTTAAGTAATCAGGTATTTGGTTCTTTTAAGGAAGAAAGTTACATTTGTTTGAATTTGATTATACAAATACTAATTATTGTTTTTACAATGGCAATCGCTATTCAATCTTGGCTCGTTTTTTCACACTTATTATCGAGCCAAACATTATACATAGGTAATTTATTTTTTATCATCGCCTTGTTTGAATTAGTGAGCTTGGTTATCGCTCAATATCCAATGGCTGATACACTATATTTGGAAATATGGTTGGATTTAATAATGCGTTTATGCTTATCAATCGGTTTTCTTTTTATTATTTTAAAGCCAAAAAAACGCTTAACGATGAATGATCGTAATTATACATATAGCAGTTCCTTATTATTTGTACTACTGAGCCTTTTTCTAGTGTATCTCTCTTCAAAATATTTTTTACTTGAAGAACAATTGTTACTGAAAGCAAACGCTATTGTTCATTTATTGTCAGCTGTCTTACAAGGTGTAACGATAGTGATTTTAAGTAAGTATAAAAAAAAGTTACCTAAACGAGTTATGTGGCTTATTACCGCAGCAATTTATTTGATTATTAGTGATATTTTCTTTGCGTTCATCAAAGATTTGAAATCAATTTGGGGTTTTTCAGCATTAATTTATCAATTTTTTGCATTCTACTTTTTCCTAAAAGCCATTTATTATACAACTGTTGAAAAACCATATACGCAACTTTTAAAAATAAAGCGAGATCTTGAGCATTCGCAACAGGAGCTTCATTTTCAAGCTTATCATGATGATATTACTAAGCTTCCAAATGAACATTTATTATTGAAAACATTAAAAGAGGATTTACACGATAATAGTCATCAAAAAGCAATCATTGCTATTGAGATTGACCGCCTTGCTGCTATTCGCTCATCTATAGGTATAAGCTATTCTAATACAATGATGAAGCTCGTAGGTGAGAGAATTCAAGCTATATTACCCCCTCATTATTTTGCTACAAAGCTTCGTGAGGGACAGTTTATTATTTATATTAATCAGGTGAAGACAAGAGAAGAGTTGCTACAATTTTGCTTGAACTTGAAGAGTGCTATGAAAAAACCATTACAAGTACAACTATTTCCGCTCAACGGAAATCTTAATATTGGCATTGCCTTGCATGAAGAAGATTGCTCAGGGGAAGAGCTTTTAATGCACGCCCAGTTAGCGATGAGGGAAGCTGGTCAAATACCTCAAAGAGTTCTTTTTTATAAGCCATATATGTCAAATGGCATTGCTGATCGTATATTGATTGAGCAAGAGCTCCATAAAGCATTAGCTAATGAAGAATTCTACTTGGATTTTCAGCCTCAAGTAAATTTAAAAACGGGTAAAATTGAATCGGTAGAAGCGCTAGTACGTTGGCGTCATCCAACCCGTGGATTTGTTTCACCTGAGTTGTTTATCCCAATTGCAGAAGAATCTGGTCTAATTATTCCTTTAGGAAAATGGATTTTAGAAATGGCGTGCAGTCAAGCGAAGACATGGAAGGAGCAAGGTTTGCCTCCGATGAAGGTTGCTGTGAATTTATCCATTGGACAGTTATTCCAGCAAGATTTAGTGCAAATGGTACAAGAAATCTTACAACGTACAAATTTAGAACCGAAATATTTACAATTAGAAATTACAGAAAGTATGACGATGAACATTGATCAAATAACTCAGCTACTTCATGAGTTAAAGGCAATTGGTATCCAAATTGCTGTTGATGACTTTGGGACAGGGTATTCGTCACTTTCATATTTAAAAGATTTTCCAATCGATTGTTTAAAAATTGATCGGGCGTTCGTTCGAAATATTCAGCATAACCCAAATGATGAGGCGCTCGTTTCCATGATTTTATCAATGGCGAAGCATTTGAGATTAAAGGTTGTTGCTGAAGGAATTGAAGAAGTGGAGCAGCTTGCTTTCCTTATTAACGGTGGTTGTGATTATATTCAGGGCTATTTATTTAGTAAACCGATTTCTGCTGAACAGATTTCCAACACCTTCACAGAGTTAAACAATCGAGCAAGGGATATTTTAACAGAGTTTAAATATGAAGAGGATTACGTCATTTAAATATCAGAGGTGAAAAAAATTGAAAAAAATAATAATGGTAGTAGGGTATAGTATATTTTTAACAACCTTTTTATTTTTATCATTAAAAACATTGATTTTTTCTACGATGAGTGAGTCTTTTCCGAATGCTCCATTTTTTCTAAGTTTACTGTTAATAATAGCCATTTCAGTGATGTTAGGTTTATTATTAAGAAAATTTGCTAGTGATTCTAAACAATTGTTTTTATGGTCTACTGTTATTTCATGGATCTTCGCATTAGCAATATTCTGGGGTTATTAAAGTACTTTTCACTTTTGGGATGCATTAATTTTATAAAAGTTCTATGTTGTTGTTGATTGGAGTGGGAGGCTACTCGACTCCCATGGGAAAGCGAAGCGACAGCAACGTAAGCGGAGGAAGCGGCTCGGCGCTCGCCCACAGGAAGCTCTGCTCTGCGCGAAAGCGAAGCGACAGCGACAAAGCGAGTAGCCTAGAACGGAAACCACCCCCTCGATTTGCCGAGAGCTAAACTTTATTTAATATGACCCCATTAATGTCATTGCCGTAATAGTTTTCAACAACATGAAAACTGCCTACTTCACCACAGGAAGTAAGCAGTTTTTTATTTGATGATAAAATTTAATGTACGAGGTACTCTTCTTTTAATTCTCCTATGTCCACTTCAGATCGTTCCTCTAAAGAACGACGTAAATGGACAGTTGCAGTTTTACCATCATCATGAAGTTTGTCAATCCAAATAGATACACCATTATAGCTTACTTCATATTCTTTTGGTGAGGCGACAATTTCTTGTGCACGTGTATAATCCACTTGAAGGCCCCCTTATTTTTTTGTTTTGCCTTCTTTAGTGACTGAATTAATCATGTTCATAAACTCTTGAGAAAACTCTTCACTAGCTTTTTCACTCACTTTGTCTGGCGCTATTTTTTGGTTTTTTGGCGTTTGAGGCAATGACCCTTTGTTGGCGCTTTTACCTTGCTTATTGTCTCTTCCCATGTTCAGTTTCTCCTTTCGATTTGATATTTCTTAATATGGCTTTGAATTGATTATTTTATCATGGGAAAAACTAGGGAAAGGTAAGAATTTATTGTAGTACTTTTTGTGTTAATAGATCAGCCTTAAATGAGCATAATAAGCTTAAAAAGGCCTGAATTCCAAGGTTTTTTAACGCCCTCATGATCAACATCCTTTTGGCCAAAGTGGCTCATTGGACATCCTTTGAAACCGAAATCACCCTCACGATGAGTCTTAATTTATAAGGAAACCTTTTTGATAGAAAAATCATTATTTAATAACGCCCAGTTTTGTGGGAAAGGGAAACCTAATGCCCAATAGCTAATACCTCGAAGATTATATTCCTTCGTCATGTCAAACTTAGCTTGTGCACTTCTAGCATCTTCAAACCATACCTCATGATTTTTACCTTGTTCATCAACATAACGGAAAAACGGCGACTGTGCGGTCCTATCGTATTGAATGGTTGCGCCATGTTTTATTGCTCTGTTAAGGGCTTCTTGAGAGCTGAATGTTTCTGCCTCCTGACCTTTAACATGAGGTAGAAGCCAATCGCGAGCATAAATTTCAAAGCCTAAAAATATTTTGTTAGCAGGCATAACTGATAAAGCATATTCCACAACTTTTCTCATTTCGTTAATGGGTGAAATGGCTTGTGGTGGACCAAGTCGGTATCCCCACTCATATGTCATCAAAATGACAAAGTCTGCAATTCTTCCGTGTGCTTCATAATCATGTGCTTCATATAATGTTCCTGCCTGCGTTGCGCTCGTTTTTGGCGCAAGTGCCGTTGATACTAGGAATCCTTTTGGGTGAAGACGATCAACAGCTAATTGAAGGAAAGTGTTGTAATTCTCTCGATCTGCTGGAAGAACGTTTTCAAAATCAACGTTTAGAACTTTATAGCCCTTTTCCTGCATCACTTGCAAAGTATTGTTAATAACCTTTTCCCGTAAATCTGCATTAGATAAAATAACATGTGATAAGTTGGAACCGGCCTCTGTGGAAGAGAAATTCGTAAGGGTCAACATAGGTGTAATGTTTTTGGCAATAGCTGCATCGATCATTTCTGTATCCTTTATAGGCTGTAATGTTCCATCCTCCTTCACCATATAAGCAAAGGGACTAAAATAAGTTAGTAAATGACCGATTGCGTTAATCGACTGTACGGCTTCTTTAGGCTCTTCATACGTATAAGCATTTACTTCAATGGAAGGCTTTGCTCTCGGAATAATCAAATGCGCACCAGCATAAATCATGTTTGGATCTGAAATTCCATTTTCTAAAACAATTGCTTGAACAGTCGTTCCGTATTGTGTAGCAATTTGCGATAGAGTTTCCCCTGGCAGCACAATATGTGTAGTGGGTGGAATAATTAGTCTAGTTCCAGGTGTTAAAACATCTGGATTTGTTAAATGATTTTCTGTGATAATCGATTGCATAGCAACCCCATAATGTTGGGAAATCGACCATAAGGTGTCACCCCTTTTTACTATATGAGTTGTGTAGGGAGAAGGGATAACAAGTGCTTGCCCGATTACTAATTGATCTGGATTAGATAAAGCGTTTAATTGGATAATGGAATTTATAGGTACAGAATAGCTGTTTGCAATTTGCCAAAGTGTTTCACCAGCGCTCACAACATGAATAATCATTAGGCCACCTCCTTAGTGGTTTCAATATAGCATCATATGTATGAATAAAGAGAATGAGCATTTATCTTTCATTTTTAAGCGATAAAAATTCCGATTTTCATATTCTTTCCAAGTGATAAGCATAGGATAAAACATATGTATTGCATCATTTGAGAGAGGAGCTGTATTTTGAAGAAAGTAAAGCTCACAGGAAGAATTGTTACCCCTAAAGATCCGGACTATGAGCAAGCAAGAACAAATAATAACTTAAATGATCCCAAATTTCCCGGTATCATTGTATTTTGTCGACGTACGAAAGATGTTATCAACGCATTAAGATGGGCGAGAGAAAATAATGAATCGTTTCGAATCAGAAGTGGAAGACATAACTATGAAAATTATTCATTATTAAATGAAGGTCTTGTTATAGATGTTAGTGATATGAATGACATAACAATTAATCGGCAAGATATGACAGCGACAATTGAAGCGGGCGCTAATATAGGAAAAGTGTATCGGGTATTATGGGAAAATGGTTTTACAATCCCGGCAGGAACTGAAGGTAGTGTAGGGGTTGTTGGTTTAACACTTGGTGGCGGAATTGGCATGCTATCGCGTCCATTTGGGCTAACATGTGACAATCTACTAGAACTGGAAATAGTTGTTGCAGTTGGTCATGAAGGGGCTGAAGTAATCCAAGCTGATAAGCAGAGAAATAGTGATTTATTTTGGGCAAGTTGTGGCGGGGGCGGTGGGAATTTTGGCATCGTTACAGCTCTTACATTTAAACTGCATCCTATTTCTAACGTATCGATTTTCTCCATTACATGGGAATGGGAAGATTTTGAACGAGCCTTTGACGCATGGCAAAAATGGGCACCGTATACAGATGAACGCTTGACCTCACAGATTGAGCTGAAATCTAAGGAAGTGGGCGAAATTGTTGCTCAAGGTGAGTTTATAGGTACGGCATCTGAGTTAAAGAAACTACTCCGTCCTTTAAGGAAAACAGGTTCACCAACGAATATATGGATAAAGGAAGTACCGTATATTAAAGCTGTAGAATTTTTCGACTTACCGAGCGGCAACAAACCAGCCCTTCGTAAAAGGTCAGGATCCTTTATTGAAAGGCCATTCCCTCATGCTGCCATTGTACAAATGAAAGAATTTTTATCGAACGCTCCAAATAGAGATACGACCATTTGGCAGCAATCTCTTAGAGGTGCGGTAAGCCAAATTGCGTCAAACCGAACAGCTTATTATTATAGGAATGCTTTGCTTGCTCAGGAGTATAATACTTCATGGAAAAAAGCTAAAGAAGAAGAAAAAAATATTCAGTGGGTGGAGAATTTAAGAAGAACTTTGTCACCTTACACTGCTGGTGATTATGTGAATTTCCCAGATCGTTTTATAAAAGATTGGCCAACTGCCTATTATGGTCGTAACCTTAGAATGCTTAGAGAGGTAAAGGGAAAATACGATCCGTTTAATGTATTTCATTTTCCTCAAAGTATTCCGCCAAATAGAAAATGGCTTTAAGTGAGAGTCAATGAAAAAAGAAAGAGCAGACTGAAGATGGGAATCTGCTCTTTTTTTCTACATTAACTGCCCATAGACTATTTTTCTGCAAGTATTTTATTGATCGCTGGAATATCAGCAGGAGCAAAATTAAGATTGAGAAGTTCGTTTCGAGGGACCCATCTAATTTCAGTATGTTCTAGCAGGACCGGCTCTCCCTTTGTAATCGACGCTTTAAATGTTTCTAAGCGTACGATAAATTTTTCATATTCATAAATGGTATCCTCAACCTTTTCCTCAACTTGTATAGAGCAATTAAACTCCTCTAATATTTCACGAGTTAAAGCTTGTTCCGGCGATTCGCCCTCTTCGATTTTACCACCAGGGAATTCCCAATAATTTGCTAGTACCATATTAGGATTTCTTAACGCACAAAAAATTTCGTGCTTATCATTTTCGATAATTGCACCTACTACATGTACATTTTTTTTCATTTATTTCACCCTCAAATTTATTTCTCTATTAGCTAGCCATCACCCAAAATAGGAATTGTTTTGTATTTCTAAAATATTGAAAATTATAACATGTATTTCTATGATTTTGTAATTATCGGAGGGTGATAAGTACATTTCGTTCCTTAAAAGAACGTTGATTTTAAAAAAATGAGCTTTAACAATTAAACTGTTTTTTGCATGACTATGTAATTTATCGTTTTCTACTGTATAATAATGAACAATATATAGGAAAAAGGCGGTACGAGGTACGATGAAAAGAATTGAATCTACGCAAAATGCGTTAGTGAAATATTGGAAGAAGCTTGCGACAACACGTAAAGAGCGTGAAAGATCTGGAGAATTCCTAGTAGAGGGATTCCACTTGGTAGAGGAAGCATTAAAAAATAACGAGCAGGTGCTACAGCTAATTGTACGTGAAGGTGTAGATTTACCAATGCTTTGGCCGATTGATAATGTAGCCGTAGTTGAAGTAACAGCAGCTGTTGCCAAAGAGTTTGCTGAAACGGAAACATCTCAAGGTGTATTTGCAGTTTGTAAGCAACCTTTGTTAGAAGAAGATGGAATGGCTTCATGGCGCAAGGTGCTACTAATTGATGCTGTGCAAGATCCAGGAAATATTGGAACGATGATTCGTACTGCGGATGCAGCTGGTTTGGATGCAGTCATACTCGGTAAGGGCTGTGCGGATTTATATAATCCTAAAACGCTTCGCTCTGCACAAGGCTCTCATTTCCATATTCCCGTCCTGCGTGGCGATTTAGAGGAATGGATTGAGCAGCTACAGGATAATGATGTACCAGTATTTGGAACAGCTTTAGATGAGGATGCAGTTGTCTATAGTGATATTGAGCATACTGGTGCATTCGCGATAATGATGGGGAATGAAGGTAGTGGTATTCATCCACAATTACTTTCGATGACAGATCAAAATATTATTATTCCAATTTTGGGACAAGCGGAATCTTTAAACGTAGCAGTAGCAACAGGAATCGTTTTATATGGATTTGTTAAGTAGGTAATAAAAGCAATCAAATATGGAATAATAAGGATATATTAAAATTGAGCTCATCACTAAAAAGTTATAGATAATATATTTAAATATTTGCACTGTATATTAGTTGATTGGAGTGGAGGCTGGGCGACTCCTTGGGGATCAGCGATAGAGGAACAAAGGCTAAAACCATCACATCCTGTGATAACGCCTTCCTGACCAATATCATGTTGGCCCGAGACCCTGCAGCGAAGCGAAGCGGCTCATCGGACTCCCCCGGGAAAGCGCCCAGCCGGAACGGAAATCAACCACACGTTATGGTGATGAGCCTAAAATTGCCAATAGAACCATCAATATCGAAGGTAATAGGCACTTAGCTCTTGATTTGAATTGGTATAGTATTGTATAATCACAGTTAAAATGTGAACTTAAATGCATTGACCGGGAAGTAGTAAAGATTGTGAATGGACGACAGGGAGCGCAGGCCGGAGATTGAGAGCTAGCGCCGTACCAATGCAGTTTTGAATTCATCCCGCGAGCAGCTACCGGGACCAGCGAAATGCTGTAAAGGTACGCCGGCTTTAATCTAGTCGTTATGTCAATGAAGTGATTGCTAGGAATTTGCCTTGCAATAACTAGGGTGGTACCGCGAATATGTCCTCGTCCCTTTTTTAGGGGCGAGTTTTTTTATGCCATCAACCAAATTGGCATTGATTTGAACAAGGAGGGTTTATTACATGGAAGAGCAATTAAAGCAATTAGAGCAAGAAGCACTTGCTAAAATTGAAGCGGCTGCAAATTTAAAGGAATTAAATGATGTGCGAGTAGCATATCTAGGGAAAAAAGGACCTATCACGGATTTATTAAAAGGGATGGGGAAATTATCAGCTGAGGAACGCCCAAAAATGGGTGCCTTAGTCAATACGGTTCGTGAAAATGTAACGGCTGTATTAGAGGAAAAGGTAACTGTGCTAGAGGAAGCAGCAATTGCTGAAAAATTAGCAAGTGAGTCGATTGATGTCACTTTACCTGGTCGTGAAATTAAAGTTGGCAATCGTCATCCATTAACACGCGTTATTGAAGAAATTGAAGATTTATTTATCGGTATGGGCTATGAAATTGCAGAAGGTCCAGAAGTGGAAAAGGATTATTATAACTTCGAGGCACTGAACTTACCGAAGGGACATCCTGCTCGTGATATGCAAGATTCGTTCTATATTTCCGAGGAAATATTACTACGTACACAAACATCACCTGTTCAAGCTCGCACTATGGAGGCAAAAAAAGGTGAATCAATTCGCATTATTTGCCCAGGGAAAGTATTCCGTCGAGACAACGATGATGCTACACACTCGCACCAATTCATGCAAATTGAAGGGTTAGTAATTGGTGAAAATATTCGCATGAGTGACCTTAAAGGTACGCTTGATACATTAGCGAAAAAAATGTTCGGTGCAGACCGCGAAATTCGACTTCGTCCAAGCTTCTTCCCATTCACAGAGCCATCTGTTGAAATGGATATTTCATGCTTCAAATGTGGTGGTTCAGGCTGTAACATTTGTAAAGGAACAGGCTGGATTGAAATTTTAGGCGCTGGTATGGTACATCCAAGAGTACTAGAAATGTCTGGCTATGATCCGAAGAAAGTGTCAGGCTTTGCATTCGGTATTGGTGCTGAGCGTATCGCAATGTTGAAATATGGTGTCGACGATATTCGTCATTTCTATACAAATGACTCACGTTTCTTATCACAATTCGAGCGAACAGAGGCGTAAGGGGGATAAAAGATGTTAGTATCATTAGAATGGTTAAAAGATTATGTAAATACACAAGATTTAGCGACTGAAGAGTTAGCTGAAAAAATTACGCGTTCTGGAATTGAAGTAGATGCAGTAATTGACCGTGCTAACGGCATGGATAAAGTTGTTGTCGGCTATATCGTATCAAAAGAGAAACATCCT
Source organism: Lysinibacillus sp. NPDC056185 (assembly GCF_047737915.1). NCBI lineage: Bacteria > Bacillati > Bacillota > Bacilli > Caryophanales > Bacillaceae > Lysinibacillus > Lysinibacillus sp. NPDC056185. The sequence continues at coordinate 36,802 of NZ_JBLLLQ010000014.1, read as the reverse complement.
GAAGCAGATAAATTAAATATTTGCCAAGTGGATGTTGGTGAAGCTGAACCACAACAAATTATTTGTGGTGCTCCAAACGTTGATGCTGGTCAAAAAGTTATTGTCGCTCGTCCAGGTGCACATTTACCAGGCGGCATTAAAATAAAAAAAGCAAAACTTCGTGGACATGAATCAAACGGTATGATTTGTTCATTACAAGAATTAGGAATCGAAGGGAAACTTGTTCCTAAAGCATATTCTGAAGGTATTTATGTGCTTCCAGAGGGTGCTGAGGTAGGTTCGGATGCCCTTGCTATTTTAGGTTTACGTGACACAGTGTTAGAGCTTGGTTTAACACCAAACCGCTCAGACGCACTGTCAATGCTAGGTGTGGCGTATGAAGTTGGCGCAATTCTTTCAGAAGAAGTGAAGTATCCAGAAATCGCCTACAGCACATCTTCTGAAAAAGCTGAAGATTTGTTTAAGCTTCGCGTAGAAGATTTACAAGCAAACCCAATGTATGTAGCAAAAGTTGTGAAAAACGTAAAAATAGCGGAATCACCAATGTGGCTACAAAATCGTTTGATGGCAGCAGGCGTACGCCCACACAATAATGTTGTCGATGTAACGAACTACATTTTAATGGAATACGGTCAACCGCTTCATGCCTTTGACTACGATAGTCTTGCAACAGGTGAAATCGTAGTGCGTAAAGCAACAGAAGGCGAAAAAATTACTACTTTAGATGACCAAGAGCGTACATTAAAAGCAACAGATTTAGTCATTACAAATGGCAAAGAGCCAGTAGCTATCGCAGGTGTAATGGGTGGTGCAAACTCTGAGGTAAATGATTCTACAACAACGGTTGTCATCGAATCTGCTTACTTCGACGGTTTAACTGTACGTCAAACATCACGTCATCTTGGACTTCGTTCAGATGCTTCTGCTCGTTTTGAAAAGGGTGTTGACCCTAACCGTGTGTTATCTGCTGCAGAACGTGCTGCAGCACTACTAGCTGAATTAGCTGGCGGTGAAGTGTTAGAGGGAACATGCATCGTGGATGAACTAGATAAATCACCAGCACGTGTTGTCGTTTCTCCAGATTTTATTAATGAACGTTTAGGCATGAAAATTTCATTAGAAGAAATGTTGACTATTTTGGAGCGACTTAAATTTGGCGTAGAAGCAGCAAATGGTTTGCTAATCGTTGATGCACCAACACGTCGTCAAGATATTAAAATTGAAGAAGATATTGTAGAAGAAATTGCTCGTTTATACGGCTATGATGAAATCCCAATGACTTTACCAGAGGGAGCAAACCAAGTAGGGCGTCTAACTCCATATCAAGCAAATCGTCGTGTAGTTCGTAACTACATGGAAGGAGCAGGCCTTTACCAAGCTGTCACTTACTCATTAACTTCAGATGCATTGTCACAACGCTTTGCATTGAAAGCTGAACCAGTAACACGTTTACTAATGCCGATGAGCGAGGACCGTTCAACACTACGTCAAAGTCTTATCCCACATTTAATTGAAGCTGCTGCGTATAATGTTGCGCGTAAAGCTGACAATGTGGCATTGTATGAAATCGGTTCAGTTTTCCTTGGGCAATCAGAAGAGGGGCTACCATATGAGGAAGAGCATGTGGCGGCAGTAGTAACAGGAAAATGGCTTGACCATGCTTGGCAAGGGGAGAAAAAAGCAGTAGATTTCTTCGTCTTAAAAGGTATTGTAGAAGGTGTTATCGGTAAGCTTGGTTTAGAGGATCGTATTTCATTTGTGAAAGCTGAAGTAGATGGATTACACCCAGGACGTACTGCTAGCATTCTTTTAGACGGTGAACAAGTGGGCATTATCGGTGGATTACATCCAGCAGAGCAAAAAACATGGGGTGTAAAAGACACATATGTAATGGAAATGAATCTAGTAACATTATTAAATGCTAATGCAAAAGAAGCACCTCTTGGTTATACACCTGTGCCTCGCTTCCCAGCAATGTCTCGTGATATTGCACTTATCATGGACCGTACAACAACAGCTGGAGAAGTTATTGCTGCGATTCGCTCAGCAAGCGTGAAATTATTGAAAGACGTTCGTGTATTCGACGTATATGAAGGTGAAAAAATGGAGGCTGGTAAAAAATCAGTTGCATTCTCTCTAACATACTTCGATCCAGAACGTACTTTAACAGATGAAGAAGTTGTTGCAGCACATAACAAAGTGTTAAAAGCTATTGCAACAATTGAAGGTACAGAAGTACGCTAATTTAATAATAATTTTGTAAGCTGTCTCGTAGTGAGGCAGCTTTTTGTTTTGTTAACCTCATACAACTGCTACAAGTAGTTTTTGCAGAAAGTGTGAGAAAAGTAAGGCACGGGAGAGAAGATACTCTAAGCTAATTCTCAATTTAAGTTTTTCATCAATATTTAGAAATAACAAAAAATAAAATTTTTATCTATATTATGTGTATAGTAAGTTTTGGATAGAAAAATTTACTATGGGGTGGTAGTTATTATGAAAAATCATCGAAAAAGAAGAGGCTTTTCCGTACGAGCCCGATTAATATGGGCGTTTACTTTGACACTTTTAATCCCCAGCATTGCTATTGGTACGTTTTCATATTTGAAGGCTTCTGATCAATATTATAAGGAATTAAGTAAAAGCTCACGCGAAAATGTCGATTTATTAAATACACTAATTTCAAATGAGATATCACCTATTCAAAGTGATGTGGAGTATTTAGCTGCTTCTTTTAATAAGAATGTGCAAGATGCAGATGCTTTAAAGGAATTAGAAAAATATAATGCTTTACATAGCAATGTCTCTGTTGTCAATTTGGCAATTGAGGGGCACAAATTTATGCGTGAACCACAAGCTGAATCCTCAACTGATTATGATCCATTTACGCGACCATGGTACTTAACGGCTATTGAATCACCTGGCAAAAACGTTATGATTGATCCATATAAATCAACGATTACAGGTGAATTAATATTAGCAGTATCAGCTGGTTTACAGGATCGTTCAGGAGTTATTTCTATTGGTCTAAATTTAGACGGAATTTCCGAGCTAGTGAATTCAGTGGAAATAGGTGATAATGGCTATGCTACATTAGTAAATGCCAATAATCTTATTATTGCTGATCCGGAGTTAGAGGCAGGATCGGAGCTTAAAAAGTCATATATAGAAAAGATGCAAGGAAAAGAAGATGGTAGTTTTACCATTAAGGAAGATGGAAAAGAGTATCAAGTGTTTTTTACTACCAATAAACTAACAGGTTGGAAAATTGTTGGTACTATGGATTTAGCAGATGTAGCAACTGTCACAAAACCAATTTTAACAAACACTATGACAGTCATTCTTATTGCTCTTATCATATTTGGAATCATTGGTGCCTTCATTATAAGATCAATCATTCACCCATTACAAAAGTTGTCAACAGTAGCTGAGCAGGTAGGAGACGGTGATTTACGTAATTTAATTGAAATTAAAAGACATGATGAGATAGGTAAATTGGCGGATATATTCAATAAAATGATTCTATCTTTACGTGGTGTAGTTGGTAACATTGGTGAGGAATCAAATCAGTTAGCTGCATCATCGGAGGAACTTACAGCCAGTACATCAGAAAATAAACGAGCTACATCGCAAATTGTTGATTCCATTCAAACATTTGCTGAAACGGTTGATTTGCAAGCCGAAACAATTAATGATAGCACTAACGCTGTACTTGAAATGTCTTCATCCATTCAGCAAATTGCAGTAAAGTCCGATACCGTTAATGAGATGTCGAATAAAGCAATGGAGGCTGTTGTGATAGGAGACAAAACTATTCAAACAGCAATTGGCCAAATGAAAATGATTCAAAGTACTGTCCAAGCACTTGAAAACACAGTACAAACACTAAGTGAACGTTCTAATGAAATCGGACGTATTGTAGAGGCCATTACGCAAATTGCTGATCAAACAAATCTTTTAGCTTTAAATGCTGCAATTGAAGCTGCTCGTGCAGGTGAGCATGGAAAAGGTTTTGCAGTTGTTGCTGATGAGGTGCGAAAGCTTGCTGAGCAATCCGCACAATCAACAATGCAAATAAAAGATATCATTGATTATATTCAAGCCGATACAAAACTAGCGGTTGAATCAATGTCTGCTGGTTCAGCTGAGGTATTAAAGGGAATTGATGTAACAAATATGGCAGGAAAGTCATTCAAAGAAATTAGTGATAATGTACAAAGCGTAACCTATGAAATAGGACAAATTTCAGAGACAGCAAAAGTTATTTCTGAACACTCCAATCAAGTGGCAATGGGTATTGAAAGTGTACTTCAGCGAACAAATGAAAATACAGCAAGTGCACAAAATATTTCCGCCGCAACAGAGGAACAGCTTGCTTCTATGGAAGAAATCGCTGCATCGGCTGAAGCCCTTGCTAAAATGTCTGAAAATCTACAACAAACAATTAGACAGTTTAAATATTAAGCTAAACAAAAATCTGGTCATAATAAGTTTTTGATATAAAGAATTTCGCTAACTACAATAGAGAACAAGTTGTATATAACTTGTAATCTGCTGGAGTATAGCGAAATTTTTTTGTCTAATAGACCAATTTTATTTCATCTTTTTAGCTTTCTCAGTATTCGCAAAATGCCATTTCGTAATGGAGCGTAAAAATTCCTCACCTTGTTTCCGCCAAATGCGTGCTGCTAACGCATCTACTTTCGCTGAAGCTCCCTTCAATAACTCTATTCCAGCAATCTCGCTCAGTCGGTCCATTTCTTTTAAAAATGCAGCACGAGCTAATATCGATGCAGTTGCTACGGAAAGATGTAATTGCTCGGCCTTGGTAGAAAATAGCACATCCTCTCGAACAATATCGCGTTCATTTTTTAAGTAATTGTAATAAACGCCGCGTTCCGCAAACTGATCTATCAAAATATGCTCTGGTTTTTCTGGCGCCATTTTTGCCAGTGCATTTTTAAGTGCCCGATTATGCATCATAGCTTTCATCTTACCTTGAGAGTAACCTCGTGCTTGTAATTCGTTATATTTTTCATTGCGTAGTACAAGTACACTATGGACGCAAGCTGCACGTAGATCAGGTGCTATTTTACGCATGTAATCATCCGTTAGCATTTTTGAGTCTTTGACACCAAGTTCGTTTATAAGCGCAATTTTTGATGATGGAACATATACGGCTGCAACTGTTATTGGGCCGAAATAATCACCAGTACCAGTTTCGTCTGAGCCTAGCACCGACATCGTAGCAAAACCTTCTGGAAGAACATCGCCCTTTGCTCCTATCGACGATGATTTTTGTGTGTTTTTTACTTCTATGTTTCCCCAGCGTGCAGCTTCTCGTTCAGCTCCTCCCCCTTGGAACATTAATTTACCTGATTTGTACATCGTAATTGCTGTATCTGGGAGCTTTGCGGCAAAGATTACACCTGGAGCTTTACGCTCTACAAAATGGTTTGCATAGTAAGACATCACCTCTTTTTGTATATTTGTTGATATGGAAAGTACAATATTTGACATTTACTCGTTCCTTTCTGTCCTCGTTGTTCACAATTTTATACCTTTCATGTTATGATAATAAATAGCTTTTTTGTGTAAGCTGCTCACAATAAAAAAATTCGTGAGCACAAAAATTTTAAAGGAGGGTGCGACTATGGAAAATCAAGAAAAGAATAAAATTTCTGTGGAAATCTACGGTCATACATATAAAATGGTCGGCTCTGAATCCATGGGACATATGCGACTTGTCGCTTCGATTGTTGATGACCGTATGCGCGAAATGAATGTACATAATCCCTCTCTTGATAGCACAAAGCTTGCCGTTCTTACAGCAGTAAATACCGTTCACGATTATTTACTATTAAAAGAACAAATGGAACAATTAGAAGAAGAATTGAAAAAATTAAAGGGTTGAAGTGAATGTTAGATTTAATCATATTAGCGGTGCTATTAGCCGGGCTCATTGTTGGTGCAAAACGTGGTTTCATTGTTCAGATGATGCATATCGTTAGCTTTATAGTTGCCCTAATAGTTGCGTATATCTATTATAAACCATTAGCACAAAAATTTGTGTTTTGGGTTCCGTATCCAGGTGTAACGGATTCAGGTAGTCTTGGAGTAGTTATTGATAGCCTGGATTTAGACCGCACTTTTTACCGTGTCATTGCATTTGCAGTTATTTTCTTTGCGGTGAAAATTACAATGCAAATTGTGGCATCGATTTTTGATTTTATAGCGTATTTACCTGTGTTAGGTACAGTGAATCGCTGGCTTGGAGCATTGTTTGGCATGATTGAAAACTATTTAATTATGTTTATTTTGCTGTACATTCTTGCTTTATTGCCAGTTGCTTCTATTCAAAGTTTAATGTCGAAGTCGTTGTTAAGTGGTCTCATTTTGGAACACACCCCAATTATTACAAGTATGTTCCAAAATTGGTGGTATATTTATATGCAATAGCAAACTGTGCACTTCTCTCGGTTTTGAGGGAAGTGTTTTTACGATAGGAGGAATTCCCAATGAACAAAAAAACAATTATTCGTACATTTGAAAAAATTGCATTGTATATGGAATTACAAGGGGAAAATCCATTCAAAGTGTCTGCCTTTCGAAAAGCTGCTGCCGCACTTGAGGGAGACGAGCGCTCATTAAGTGAGATGGAGGATGTAACAAAGCTTAAAGGTATAGGTAAAGGTACAGCGGCTGTTATTGAGGATTTAATGACAAATGGTGAATCAAGCTTATTAAAGGAATTAGAAGAAATTGTACCAAAAGGATTGCTCCCGCTATTAAAACTTCCAGGCTTAGGTGGTAAAAAAATTGCTAAGCTTCATCAAGAGTTAGGGGTCGATTGTGCGGAAAGTTTAAAGTCTGCTTGTGAGGAAGGTAAAGTTCGTGAGCTAGCAGGCTTTGCGGCAAAAACTGAAGAAAAAATTTTAAAGGAACTTGCAAATTTAGCAAATCGATCAGAACGTTTACCGATTTGGCAGCTGGAGCCAGTTGTTTTACAAATTGAAGCTCTTCTAGGTAGTATGGAAGAAGTGGAACGTTTTTCTGTTGCTGGAAGCTTCCGTCGTGCAACTGAAACAAGTAAAGATATTGATTTTATTGTTGTAACCGAAGCAGTTGAAACTGTACGTGAAAAGCTACTGAATGAGCTTTCTGTACAAGAAGTCGTAGCAGCTGGTGATACAAAAATTTCAGTTATTTTAGATCTAGATGAGCCTGTAAGTGTAGATTTCCGATTAGTAAGAGATGTTGAATATGCAACGGCCTTGCATCATTTCACAGGCTCAAAAGATCACAATGTACGCATGCGTCAAATTGCTAAAGCCCGTGGTGAAAAAATTAGTGAATATGGTGTAGAGCAGGCTGATGGCACCGTATTAACGTTTAAGGATGAAGAAGAATTTTTTGCGCATTTTGATTTACCATTTATCCCGCCGAGTTTGCGTACAGGAACAACGGAATTTGACAAAACAGATGACATTAAAAGTCTAGTGAAAATAGAAGATATGAAAGCAGATTTGCATATGCATACGACTTGGTCTGATGGTGCATACTCTGTAGCTGAAATGGGCAAGGCATTGATAGCGCGTGGCTATCAATATAGTGTTATTACTGACCATTCACAATTTTTAAAAGTAGCGAATGGTCTAACGCCGGAGCGCTTAACAAAGCAACGTGCTGAAATTGAGACATTTAATGAAGCACATCCAGATTTCCATTTATATGCGGGGACAGAAATGGATATTTTGCCGGATGGTTCCCTAGATTTTGAAGATGAGGTGCTAAGAGAATTAGATTTCGTAATTGCCTCTATTCGCTCTAGCTTTACACAATCGCAGGACAAAATTATGGCACGTTTACTGACGGCAATGCAAAATCCGTACGTTCATATGATTGCACATCCAACTGGTCGCATTATTGAGGATCGTAATGGCTATAATCCTGATATGGGGCAATTAATTTCGTGGGCAAAGGAATATGGTAAAATTTTAGAGTTAAATGCGAATCCATATCGTCTTGATTTATGTGTTGATCATTTAGAAATGGCTTTGGCAGCTGGTGTGCCCGTAGCAATCAATACGGATGCCCATGATATTGCTCATTTACGCTTTATGGATATTGGGGTGCGCTACGCAAACAGAGCATGGTTGAAAAAGGATATGATTGTGAATACATGGACGCGAGAACAGTTTGAAGCGTTTATTCGACGAAATAAATAGGTTGAGGAGGTGTTCTCGGTGATCGCAGAACGCGCATTGAAAACACTAGAATATGATAAAGTACGTCAGCAAGTGGCTACATACTGTACTTCTTCAATCGGTAAATCAGCGGTTGATGAACTTGTACCACAGACAGACTATGAAAAAGTTGTACAATTATTAGAAGAAATGGATGAAGGACTATCCATTTTACGTGTTAAAGGCAATGTGCCGATGGGTGGAATTTTTGATGTGCGACCAGCTGCAAGGCGTGCACAAATCGGTGGCATGCTGTCAGCGATGGAACTAATGGAAGTTTCAAGTACAATTCGAGCTAGTAGAATTCTTCGTAATTTTATCGAAGATATAGAATCAGAAGAAGTGATTGAGATTCCTCATTTCATCGCCAAAAAGGAAGTAATGCCTGTTTTGACAGGCTTGCAACATGAAATTAATAACTGTATTGATGACAATGGCTCAGTGCTAGACTCTGCTAGCCAAACTTTGCGTTCAATTCGCCAGTCTTTGCGCGCTGAGGAAGCTAAAGTACGTTCTAAGCTAGAAAGCCTTATACGTGGGAGTAATGCTTCAAAAATGCTCTCAGATACACTTGTAACGATTCGTAATGATCGCTTTGTTATTCCCGTTAAGCAAGAGTATCGTCATCATTATGGTGGAATTGTGCATGACCAATCATCTTCTGGCCAAACATTATTTATCGAGCCAGATTCGATTGTACAAGCGAATAATGAAATTCATCGATTAAAAATGAAAGAGCAAGCTGAAATTGAACGTATCTTACTTGCCTTAAGTGCAATGGTAGAGGAAGTAGCTCCAGATTTATTTAACTTAGTAAAAGTACTAGGTGAGATTGACGTCATTTTAGCTAAAGGCAAATACGGTCAAGCGAACAAATGTACAATGCCTAAAATGAATAACGACGGCTATATTCGACTTGTTCGTGCACGTCATCCACTTTTACCAATTGAAACGGCGGTTGCTAATGATATTGAATTTGGGAAAGACATTACGGCAATTGTGATTACAGGACCAAACACGGGTGGTAAAACCGTCACTTTAAAAACAGTTGGACTATGTACATTAATGGCACAGGCTGGGTTACCAGTGCCTGCACTTGATGGTTCAGAGCTTGCTGTTTTCAAGCAGCTTTTTGCAGATATTGGAGATGAACAGTCAATTGAGCAATCATTGTCAACATTCTCCTCTCATATGGTCAACATAGTAGATATCTTACAAAAGTTTGATGACGAATCACTCGTTCTATTTGATGAATTAGGTGCCGGGACAGACCCTCAGGAAGGGGCAGCTCTGGCCATCTCCATTTTAGATGAAGTACATGGTCGTGGCGCCCGCGTTATGGCAACAACGCACTATCCTGAGCTAAAAGCATATGGCTATAATCGTCCAGGAGTTGCCAATGCAAGTGTAGAGTTTGATATTGAGACATTGAGTCCAACATACCGTCTACTTATTGGTGTACCAGGCCGCTCTAATGCATTTGAAATTTCAAGTCGCCTGGGCTTACCAGAATCGATTATTGACCGTGCGAAAAGCTTTACAGGTACAGATCGCCATGAAGTAGAGTCAATGATTGCTTCACTTGAAGAGACTCGTCGCCAATCCGAAGATGATGCAGAACGCTCTCATGAATTAATGATAGAGTCTGAAGCCCTACGAAAAGAGCTACAAGAAAAACTACAAGCTTACGATGACCGCAAAGAAGCACTCGATAAAAAAGCAAAAGAGAAGGCTCGTAAAATTGTTGATGAAGCAAAAAGAGAAGCAGAATCAATTATTGCTGAGCTTCGAGAAATGCGCAAAAATGCAGACCAAGTTGTCAAAGAGCATGAACTCATAGAAGCACGTAAACGATTGGAAGAAGCTACACCACTTGAAAACAATAAAGTGCTAAAAAAAGCGGCACAAGTAAAGGCTCGTGCACAAAACTTAGTTGTCGGAGACGAGGTAAAGGTGTTAAGCTATGGACAACGGGGTACATTGCTCGAAAAAGTATCAGATATCGAATGGGTTGTCCAAATGGGTATTTTGAAAATGAAAATCTCGGATAGTGATCTAGAGTACATTAAACCCGAAAAAGAACCTGTTCAACGTATGGCTGGTGTGAAAAATCGCAATAGCCAAGTGAAATTAGAATTAGATTTACGCGGCGAACGGTATGAAGATGCCATCATACGTACGGAAAAATATATTGATGATGCCTTGCTTGCTAACTATGGGCGTGTATCAATTATTCATGGTGTCGGTACAGGTGCATTACGTCAGGGAATTCAAAGCTATTTGAAAAAGCATAAGCGTGTAAAATCCTTCCGTTTTGGTGAAGCGGGCGAGGGAGGATTAGGTGTCACGGTTGTGGAATTGAAATAAGCAGTAAAGGGGACGGAGAAAAATGCTGAATTCTAGCTTTTGGCGATATCCAATTATCGAAACGGCGGGATATTTTAGTGTTGTTGTATTATGTTTAGTCGTCTCGATGGCATTGTTCGAAGTCGTTACGAAATATAAAAACTGGGAAGAAATTAAAAATGGTAATATCGCTGTGGCACTTGCAACCGGCGGGAAAATACTGGGGATCTGTAATATTTTTCGTTTTTCCATTGCGCGCCATAGCACTTTAAGTGAAATGATTGGCTGGGGCCTCTTTGGTTTTACATTACTGATTGTGGCGTATTTTTTATTCGAATTTATGACCCCACGTTTTAATGTTGATCAAGAAATCGCAAACGATAATCGCTCAGTCGGTTTCATTTCCTTTACCATTTCACTCGGTCTATCGTTTGTTATTGGGGCAAGTATTGCATAGGAGTGTAATGACATGGAAAAATTAGCAAAAGTACTAATCGTTGTCTGCATCGCATTTTTGGCAGTCGGTGTCTATTATATGATGACCCTTTAAGCAAAAAACGCATCCTTTTATGAGGATGCGTTTTTTTATGGGTAAAGAGAAGAATTGCTCGAGTGTCTAGCGACGGAAAGAAGTCAAAGCGACGGAAAGAAGAGTCAGGGCGACGGAACGAAAGGTCAAAGCGACGGAAAGAAGAGTCAGTGCGACGGAACGAAAGGTCAAAGCGACGGAAAGAAGAGTCAGGGCGACGGAACGAAAGGTCAAAGCGACGGAAAGAAGAGTCAGGGCGACGGAAAGAAGAGCCAGAGCGACGGAACGAAAGGTCAAAGCGACGGAAAGAAGGCAGGGCGACGGAAAGAATAGCCAGAGCGACGGAAAGAAGGCAGGGTGACGGAAAGAAGAGTCAAAGCGACGGAAAGAAGAGCCAGAGCGACGGAACGAAAGGTCAAAGCGACGGAAAGAAGGCAGGGCGACGGAAAGAATAGCCAGAGCGACGGAACGAAAGGTCAAAGCGACGGAAAGAAGGCAGGGCGACGGAAAGAAGAGTCAAAGCGACGGAAAGAATAGCCGAAGTGACGGAAAGGTGTTAAGAACTACTCAGGCCCGAAGAGAGCCCCCTCAGGTTGAGTGTGTAACCGCCCCAATAAATAAAAAACTACTATACCCTCAAAAAAAATCATAAGTTACATCATCCTCATATTAACTCTATCTAAAAATAATACTAAAACCTATTAATATTCCTTCATCTATCTAAAAAGTTATCATTAAAAAAATATTTTTGGAATATAGAAATATTAACTCAGTTTTGTGCATGAAAAAAGAAAGAATGAATGAGTATTCATACGCTCTGTCGATCAAAAATCCTAAGAAATACAGTTATATAAATGTTGTTAAACGCATAATAATTAATCGAAAATGCACTTATTTTCTATTTTGTGTTTGAAAGAGTATTTCTTTTTCATTATAATTAAAATAAGAGTTTACAAATTTGGGGCAAAGGGAGAGGACGTATGACAACAAAACCATGGCTAAAAAATTATCCTGAAGAAATACCATCGTCTTTAACGTTTGAGGAAATTCCTGTGCAAGAGTTTTTGACACGTGCCTATAAAAAGAATCCATCCAAAGTTGCGATTCATTTTATGGGAAAGGATTTGACGTACACTGAGCTATATGATTCAGCGCTAAGGTTCGCAAACTATTTACAAGCCCTTGGAGTAGAGAAGGGAGATCGAGTAGCTATTATGCTGCCAAACTCACCGCAAAGTGTAATCGCTTACTACGGGGCAATGTATGCTGGAGCGATTGTCGTACAAACAAATCCACTTTATACTGAGCGTGAACTTCAATATCAAATGGCTGATTCAGGTGCGAAAGTTATTTTATTGATGGATATTTTGTATCCACGTGTTATGAAAATCATAAAAGAAACTGCACTTGAAAATGTAATTGTCACGGCTATTAAAGATTATTTACCATTTCCAAAAAATTTGGTTTATCCCTATATTCAAAAAATGCAGTACGGTTTTAGTGTAAAGGTTGAACATAGTGGTCAAAATCATTTATTTACAGAAATTATGCGCTCAGCGCCCATCAAAATGATTGATATTCCATTTGATTTTGAAGAGGACGTAGCATTGCTTCAATATACAGGTGGAACGACTGGCTTCCCTAAAGGTGTAATGTTGACCCATAAAAACTTAATTGCTAATACAACAATGTGTGATGCGTGGATGTATAAATGTGTACATGGCGAGGAAACCATTATGGGCATACTGCCATTCTTCCATGTTTATGGTATGACGGCTGTTATTTTATTATCCGTATTCACGCAAAATAAGATGGTGTTATTACCAAAGTTTGATGCAGAGACAGCGTTAAAAACAATTGATAAGCAAAAGCCAACACTATTCCCAGGTGCACCGACTTTATATATTGGTTTATTAAATCATCCGGATATTGCAAAGTACGACTTGTCGTCTATCAAAGCATGCATAAGTGGATCCGCTTCATTGCCTGTAGAGGTGCAGGAGAAATTTGAAGCGGCAACAGGGGGAAAACTTGTCGAAGGATATGGATTAACAGAAACTTCTCCTGTCACACATTCAACACCTATTTGGGGTAAGCGTGTCATGGGCTCGATTGGTTTACCTTGGCCAAATACGGATTCAATAATTTTACGTGCAGGGGATGCTGAGGTGCTTCCAGTCGGTGAGGTTGGTGAAATAGCTGTAAAGGGTCCTCAGGTTATGAAAGGCTATTGGAATCGCCCTGAGGATACTGCAGCGGCGTTCGTAGATGGCTGGTTTTTAACAGGCGATCTTGGCTATATGGACGAGGAAGGCTATTTCTATGTAGTTGATCGTAAAAAAGATATAATTATTGCAGGTGGTTTTAATATTTACCCTCGTGAGGTAGAAGAAGTACTATATGAGCGCGAAGAAATCCAAGAATGTGTTGTTGCTGGTATACCTGACCCGTATCGTGGAGAAACAGTAAAAGCTTATATTGTTTTAAAAGAAGGATATTCGATTACAGAAGACGAATTAAATAAATATTGCCGTCAAAACTTAGCTGCTTTCAAAGTTCCTCGTTATTATGAGTTTAGAGATGAGCTACCGAAAACAGCTGTTGGAAAAATTTTGCGTCGCGCATTAGTTGATGAAGAAAAAACGAAATTAGTGAATAAAGAAGCAAAATAAATACGTGGTAAAGTATTGACAAGCAAAGATGTAAATTATAATATGAAAATATGAATGAATGACCATTCATATTTTCATGTTTTTTTAGGTTACCACGTCATATCCTTACCAATATATCAGTTTGAGATGGCTGGTCATTGAAGGATGACATCATGTATCGAGCATGAATGTAGACGTGTGCAAGTTTTTTTAGGTGGTGATATAAAAGTGAAACGTGATAAGCCGAAATATAAGCAAATTATTGATGCAGCTGTCATCGTTATTGCAGAAAATGGGTATCACCAAGCACAGGTATCGAAGATTGCTAAACAGGCAGGGGTGGCCGACGGAACTATCTATTTATATTTTAAAAATAAAGAAGATATATTAATTTCTGTCTTTAATGAAAAAATGGCTGTTTTTGTAGAGTCATTACAAGATATAATAGAAAATGGAAGTACGTCTAAGGACAAACTTTCACGAATGATAGAAAATCATTTTAATGTTCTAGCGACAGATCGATACCTAGCAACCGTCACACAATTAGAACTACGACAATCGAACAAAGATTTACGACTGAAGATCAATTCGGTGTTAAGAGAGTATTTACAATTACTTGATCAAATTTTAATTGAAGGTATGCTATCAGGTGAGTTCAATCAAACAATGGATGTACGCTTGGCACGTCAAATGGTATTTGGAACAATTGACGAAACCATTACGTCGTGGGTCATGAATGAATATCGATATGATTTGATAGAACAGGTTCCAAAAGTTCAGGCACTAATCCTGAACGGCATTAAAGCTTAAAAGGATGTGGAGAAATGGAATTTCTAAGTTGGAAAGCAGAGGATGGAGTAGCGATTATTACAATTGCACGCCCACCAGCAAATGCATTATCTCGTGGGATCATTACCGAAGTAAATGCTGTGCTAGATGAAGTAGAAAATGATGACACTGTACGTGTCCTTGTACTTCATGGCGAAGGTCGTTTCTTCTCAGCTGGTGCAGACATTAAAGAATTTACAGAGGTTGGATCTGGTGATGAATTTTCAAAACTAGCGAACAATGGGCAACAAGTTTTTGAGCGAGTTGAATCGTTCTCTAAACCTATTATTGCTGCAATTCATGGTGCTGCACTAGGTGGGGGCCTTGAACTAGCGATGAGCTGTCATCTGCGCTTTGTGACAGAATCTGCGAAATTAGGACTACCTGAATTACAATTAGGTCTTATTCCAGGTTTTGGGGGTACACAACGACTACCTCGATATGTAGGGGTTGCAAAAGCTGCAGAAATGATGTTTACAAGTGAGCCGATTTCTGGTACAGAAGTGGTACAATGGGGTTTAGCGAATCGTGCATTTACAGATGAAGCATTATTGGAAGAAACGCTAAAGGTAGCGAAGAAAATTGCGAAGAAGAGCCCAGTTGCTTTAAAAGCAGCTATTCAAACATTGCAATATGCTAAGCATGCTTCGTTTTATGAAGGTATTGAGGCAGAAGCAAAATCCTTTGGCACAGTATTCGTTTCGGAAGATGCAAAAGAGGGAATTCAAGCATTTATTGAAAAACGCGAGCCTGTGTTTACTGGTAAATAATATTCCATCAGTGTCGATAGCGACTTGAAAGAGTGATATCGACGTTATCGACACTGAAAATATATAATATTTATAAGTTTACTTAGAAATAAAAAACGTTGCAGGAGGTATGGATATATGAATATTTTTGCATTAATTAAACGTACGTTTGATACAGAAGAAAAAATTGTTGTGTCGGGTGGTAAAATCCAAGAGGATGGCGCAGAGTTCATCATCAATCCTTACGATGAATATGCCATTGAAGAGGCAATCCAAGTACGTGACGCTGCTGGCGGTAAAGTAACAGTTGTGTCAATTGGTGGCGAAGATACAGAGAAGCAATTGCGTACAGCTCTTGCGATGGGAGCAGATGAAGCAGTTCTTATTAATACAGAAGACGATCTAGATGAACTGGATCAAAATGCAGCAGCATATATTTTAGCTGAATATTTAAAAGATAAAGATGCTGATTTAATTTTAACAGGAAACGTTGCAATTGACGGAGGCTCTGGTCAAGTAGGACCTCGTGTTGCAGATTTACTAGGTATTAACTATGTAACAACAATTACAAAGCTTGAGATTGACGGAACATCTGCGAAAATTGTACGCGATATTGAAGGTGACTCAGAAGTTATCGAGACATCTTTACCACTTTTAATAACAGCTCAACAAGGTTTAAACGAGCCACGTTACCCATCTTTACCAGGGATCATGAAAGCGAAGAAGAAACCGCTTGCAGAACTTGAGTTAGATGATTTAGATATTGATGAAGATGATGTAGAGGTTAAGGTAGAAACAGTTGATATTTTCTTACCGGCTCAAAAGGCAGCAGGCCGTATTCTAGAAGGCGAACTTTCTGCACAAGTAAAAGAGCTAGTAAACCTACTTCATACAGAGGCGAAAGTAGTTTAAGTCATCTGATGACACAAATCGAATCTTAAAGGGTAACGGAGGGAATATACTATGACAAAAAAAGTATTAGTATTAGGTGAAGTTCGTGAAGGAAGCTTACGTAATGTTTCTTTCGAAGCAATCGCAGCTGCAAAGCAAATCGCAGATGGTGGTGAGGTTGTTGGTGTTCTTTTAGGGGATGCCGTAGCAAACTTAACTGGTCCATTATTTGAATATGGTGCAGACCGTGTTGTAACAGTGGAGCATCCACATTTAAAACAATATACATCTGATGGCTATGGTCAAGCTTTATTAGCAGTAATTGAGGAAGAAAAGCCAACTGGTATCGTATTTGGTCATACTGCAAACGGTAAAGATTTATCACCGAAAATTGCAAGTAAATTACAAGCAGGTCTTGTATCTGATGTAACGTCAATTGAGGGTGCTGGCGATGATGTTGCATTCATCCGTCCAATTTACTCTGGTAAGGCTTTTGAAAAAGTTAAAGTAAAAGACGGTTTGGTTTTAGCTTCAGTTCGTCCAAATAATATTGCACCATTAGAAAAAGTAAGCGGTAAATCAGGTGACATCACTTCTATTACTGTAGATATTACAAACCTTCGTACAATCATTAAAGAAGTAGTACGTAAATCTTCAGAGGGTGTTGATCTTTCTGAGGCAAAAGTAGTTGTAGCAGGTGGTCGTGGCGTAAAATCTGAGGAAGGCTTTGAACCATTAAAAGCGCTAGCAGATTTACTTGGTGGTGCAGTTGGTGCTTCACGTGGTGCATGTGATGCTGAATATTGTGACTACTCACTTCAAATCGGTCAAACAGGTAAGGTAGTAACACCAGACCTTTACATTGCAGCGGGTATTTCTGGAGCGATTCAACACTTAGCTGGTATGTCAAACTCAAAAGTGATCGTTGCGATTAATAAAGATCCAGAAGCAAATATTTTCAAAGTTGCGGACTACGGTATCGTAGGTGATTTATTTGAGGTAGTGCCTCTTTTAATCGAAGAATTTAAAGCGTTAAAAGTGAATGCCTAATTAAATTATCTTCATTCAGCAAATTTACTGAATGAAGATAAAGCCTCCGGCGGATGTCACGGATTTTGAATTGTGCAGGCACAATTCGAAATCCGGACACAATTACGCCAAGGCGAAATTAATATTTGTTTTGTAGCGGGGAGGATGTGTCTTCCCCGCTTTTTTGCGTTCGAATTTTTTGATTTTTTAAAGTTATTGCAAAATAAAATGTTGACATAATTAATTTTAGAACGTATAGTGATGAATATTAATTTAACTTCTTTCAGCGGATCAAACATCTGTACCTGTCGCTACGCTTTCGGTACAAAAAACATCCGCTGAAAGAAGTTAAAGCCTCCGGCGGATGTCATGGAATCGGGAAGGAGTTCTTTGTGCAAGCACAAAGCCGATTCCAGACGCAATTATGCCGAGGCATAATTGATTTTTATAAAGAAACGCAAAGATTAGGAGTAGTAAAAGCTCATTATTTGGTGAAGAGAGCTGCGGGTTGGTGCGACGCAGTCCAATAAGACTTTGAACTTGCCTAGGAGCGGTAAGATAAATGGAATTTGCAGAATATTCTATTTGCTGAACGGTTAACCTTCGTTATTAGGTTTTAAAGCTGGGTTCTAATAGAACCAATTAGAGTGGTACCGCGGTTTGCTTATGGCATATCGTCTCTTCTTTCATTTGATAATGAAGGATCAGACGATATGCCTTTTTTGCGTCTAGGCTAAAGCGCTACATCCTCGAGGTCGCTTCGATCCTCGGGCAAAAGTGGAGGAGCACTTACTTTTGCTTCGGGCTCTCCAGCGCTTGTCGGATGTAAACGAGCACTTTAGCGCATTTGTTGATTTTAGGAGGTAAGGAAATGGAAAATGATAATCAGAAATTACAGAGAACGATGACCTCACGGCATATTACGATGATGGCTTTAGGTGGTGCCATTGGTGCAGGGTTGTTTAAGGGAAGTAGTACAGCCATTGATATGGCAGGACCATCAGTACTTATTGCGTACTTAATTGGTGGGATTATTCTGCTATTTGTTATGCAAGGTTTAGCAGAAATGGCAGTCCGCAATAGCGAAGCGAGAACATTTAGAGATTTAGTGCAAGCCGTTTTAGGAAAGTATCCAGCTTATTTCCTAGATTGGATTTATTGGAAAATGTGGGTGTTAAATATTGCGGCGGAATCTATAGTGGCGGCCATTTTTATTCAGTATTGGTTGCCAGATTATCCAATTTGGATACTTGCATTATCTGTTTCGGTGTTAGTTACAGCCATTAACTTGTTATCGGTGAAAGTTTTTGCTGAAACTGAGTATTGGCTGGCGTTAATAAAAATTACCGTTATTGTGGTGTTCATCATAGCGGGACTAATTTTATTGCTTGTTACTTTTGGTAATCATACAGCTGTTGGTTTTTCAAATTTAACGGAGCATGGTGGTTTCTTCCCGAACGGATCAATGGGGTTGATTGCTGCAATGCTTGTAGTTATTTATTCTTATGGTGGTACTGAAATTATTGGTATTACATTAGCGGAAACGAAAAATCCAGAGAAAGTAGTGCCAAAAGCTGTTCGCAGTACATTAGTACGTATCGTGACTTTTTATTTAATTCCTTTCTTTATTATCGTTAGTTTGATTCCTTGGAATGAAGTAAACGGGGTGCCAGAAAGTCCGTTTGTAATGGTTTTTAAAATGATTGGGATTCCTGGTGCTGACCATATTATGAACGCTGTTGTTCTACTTGCTATTATTTCATCAATGAACTCGGGACTTTATGGTTCATCACGTGTTCTGTATACACAAGCTGTGGACGGGCGTGTACCTAAAATCTTTGCCCATTTATCAAAAAGAAAAGTTCCGGTATATGCCATATTAGCGTGTACGTTAGCTTTATATATGGCTGTAATATTTTCTTTATTTGCGGGAAGCAAAACTTTTGATTTCTTAATGGGTTCACTTGGATATACCGTGTTATTTATTTGGTTAATTATTGCGATTGCACATCTGAAATCGCGTAAAAAACAGCCGGAAAAAACAAGTACCTATGCAGTAAAATTGTTCCCTTATACAACTTGGATCGCTATTATTGCGTTAAGTGCAATCCTGATTGGTATTATTTTTACAACATCTATTATCGTAACAGGTATTACATTAGCTATTTATCTCTTTATTACGTTAACGTATGTCTTTAAAGGTCGTTTTCAAGAGAATGAGGCTTAATAACAAAATCAACTAATGCCTTTTCCGACCTTATTTTTCATAAATTTTGCATACTAGGCAGATTGTTCGCTCAAGAGAATTTATCCATGCTATACTACAAACATAGTAAGTTTAAGGAGGATTTCAAATGGCAATTGTACATGCAACAGATGCAACTTTCCAAGACGATATTAAAGAAGGTTTAGTACTAGTAGACTTTTGGGCTGCTTGGTGCGGACCATGTAAAATGATTGGACCAGTTCTTGAAGAAATGGATGCTGCAGGTAGTGCGGCTAAAATTGTAAAAGTAGATGTAGATAACAACCAAGGTACTGCAGCGCAATACCAAATTATGTCTATCCCATCATTACTTTTATTCAAAGACGGTGAATTAGTAGATAAAACTGTTGGTTTCCAACCAAAAGAAGCGTTAGAAGCATTTATCGCAAAACATGCTTAATTTGTAAGAAAAAAAGAGTCAAGCCATCAATATGATGTGCTTGGCTTTTTTTCGTTATATAATATAGAGGAAAAGCGAACGTTATATTTGAGAATAGACAAATCTTTATTTGCTTTTTTAGAAAAAGGGGGCAGGTAGGCGATGAATGATTTAATTAAACGAAAGCTTGAAATTTTACCAGATCAGCCTGGCTGCTATTTGATGAAAGATCGACAAGGAACTATTATTTATGTCGGGAAGGCAAAAGTGCTGAAAAATCGAGTACGCTCGTATTTTACTGGTACGCATGAAGGGAAAACACAGAGACTTGTAAGCGAAATAGAAGACTTTGAGTACATTGTGACATCTTCCAATATTGAAGCTTTAATTTTAGAGCTTAATCTTATAAAACTACATGATCCGAAGTACAATATTATGCTAACGGATGATAAAACGTATCCGTATTTAAAAATTACAAATGAGAAACATCCACGTCTTATTACAACACGAAAAGTGAAAAAGGATAAGGCGAAATATTTTGGGCCATATCCGAATGCGTATGCAGCAAGTGAGACAAAAAAGTTGCTAGATCGTTTGTATCCTCTGCGAAAATGTGTACAACTCCCTACCAAGGTTTGCTTGTATTATCACATGGGGCAATGTCTAGCCCCTTGTGTGAAGGATATTGAAGCTGACATTTACCATGAGATGATTGAGGATATGACAAAATTTTTAAATGGTGGGGTTGAGGAAGTCAAAAAGGAGCTAGAAGTAAAAATGCTAGCGGCCGCAGAAAATTTAGAGTTTGAGCGTGCAAAAGAATTTCGCGATCAAATTGCACATATCGATACAGTCATGCAAAAGCAAAAAATCGTATCAAGTGATACAACGAATCGTGATGTATTTGGCTATGCCGTCGAGAAGGGTTGGATGTGTGTTCAAGTTTTCTTTGTTCGTCAAGGAAAGCTTATAGAGCGAGATGTCTCGATTTTCCCGGTTTATCAAGAGGCAGAAGAGGAATTTTTAACGTTTGTTGGACGATTTTACGAGAAGCTAGAGCACATTAAACCTAAGGAGATTTTTATCCCACAATCTATTGATGCAGATATTTTAACGGAATTACTAGAAGTTAAGGTACTGACACCAAAACGTGGGCAAAAAAAAGAGCTAGTTGAATTAGCGACGAAAAATGCTGAAATTGCTGTAGCAGCAAAGTTCCAACTTATTGAACGTCAGGAAGAGCGCACAATAGGAGCGTGTGAGGCGCTCGGTGAAGCGATGGGCATTTCTACGCCGTTACGGATTGAAGCCTTCGATAATAGTCATATGCATGGGACAGATGCTGTATCTGCAATGGTTGTATTTATCGATGGAAAACCTGCGAAGAAGGAGTATCGAAAATACAAAACACGTACCGCCGCCAAGCACGATGATTACGGGGCAATGCAAGAAGTAATACGTCGTCGATACACACGTGTATTAAAAGATGGTCTACCTTTACCGGATTTAGTACTAATAGATGGTGGGAAGGGGCAAATGGAAGTCGCGCGTGAAGTATTAGAGGATGAGCTCGGCCTTGTCATTCCAATTGCCGGATTAGCAAAAGATGAAAAGCACAATACGTCACAGCTTCTATTTGGTGATCCACCAGAAGTTATTGCGTTAAAACGTACAAGTGATGGATTCTACTTATTACAACGAATTCAGGATGAAGTACACCGCTTTGCTATAACCTTCTTACGACAGCAGCATGAGAAACACGCTATACAATCTGTCCTCGATAATATAGAGGGAATTGGTCCGAAGCGAAAACAACAATTACTCAAGCATTTTGGCTCTGTCAAAAAAATTCGTGAGGCAAGTATGCAGGCATTACAGGAAGCCGGGATGCCTGCTAATCTTGCTAGCAATATTCATGCTTATTTTCATTCAGCAGAAGACTCTCACCTCTAAAGGTAGTGAGATGAATGCAGATGGAATTCCTTTTCAGTGGATGTACAAACACCTACTGAATGAAAATGAAGCCTTCGGACGCATTGTTTATCTGCGCGAAAGCGAAGCGTCAGCGGCAAATGTCTTCTGCGCGAAAGCGAAGCGTCAGCGGCAATTACGCCAAGGCGAAATTGATTTTCGACAAGACACATTGTCAAAGGATTGGACGTATGCTAAGGTTGTATATAACATTGCTCTTCAATAAAGCGATGTTATATACGGCGCCTTAGTTTTTTTAGTAGTTTCTACTTATTGAATTGGAAATTTCTTCACTAAGGTTCAATTAAATACGATCACTATTTAGTGATGATAGAGGTGCAAGGTTCAAGAGTAGTACATGCGAGGACGAACAAGTCCAGTGAAAATGTATGAAAGGGGAACTTGCCGAAGTGGAGCATCGTTGTTTCCGATGCTGTGCTGGTTTTACATTTAAGAGATGTAAGACTGTCGATTCTAAACGTTTCGGAGAGCTATCACACATGCGCAAGTTACTTTATTGTACATGTTATAGGCAGCTTTCACGTTATGTGAGGAGCTGCCTTTTTAGTTTTCCGAAACAACATTTTTTCAAGTCTGTTACTTTTACCTAAGAGGTGAAGGGGTGCTATTTGCTTTTGTGGTGTTATTTTGTGAAAAGCTGCAAAAGCATAGCTACTTTATAATCAGTAAAATGATTGAATACGAAGGAGAATGATAAAGATGGCGAGAGTTGTGATGAAATTTGGTGGTGCTGCATTAGCATCAACAGAGCACATTCAAAATGTTGCGCAAAAGGCGA
The DNA here is from genome assembly GCF_047737915.1 of Lysinibacillus sp. NPDC056185. Lineage (NCBI taxonomy): Bacteria > Bacillati > Bacillota > Bacilli > Caryophanales > Bacillaceae > Lysinibacillus > Lysinibacillus sp. NPDC056185. The sequence goes on along the minus strand of NZ_JBLLLQ010000014.1, from coordinate 14,121 downwards.
TTGCAGAAAAGGAAAGAGGTTTTGATGTTGTCGTTGTCACTACAGCTATGAGGAGTATATCTAAAGAATTAACAAAGATGGTTCGTGATTTATCAGACAATGCATCTAAGCGTGAACTAGACGCATTACTTTCAACAAGCTCACAACTTACTAGTACATTAGTGGCAATTGCTTTACAGGAGGAAGGATATGATGCTGTGTCATTAACGGGCTGGCAGGCAGGCATTGAAACTGATGCTATGTATAGCAATGCCCGTATTGATGGGATGGATGCTAGACGAATAGAAGAGCATTTTGTACAGGGGAAAATCGTAGTCGTTGCTGGGGAACAGGGTATCGATAATTTACGGAATATTACGACGTTAGGTAAAGGTGGGGCGGAAACGACGGCTATAGCCATTGCAGCAAAATTGAAGGCGAAGCGGGTAGATATTTACACGAATGTGGATGGAGTCTATACAGCTGATCCAAGTCATGTTGCTGGGGCACAAAAGCTAAAAGAAATTTCCTATGATGAGATGCTAGAGCTATCAAACTTAGGGTCACAAATTTTACACCCGCGAGCTGTAGAGTTAGCAAAGAAGTTTCAAATCCCGGTTATCATTAGGTCGAGCGAAATAGATACAGTAGGTACTTTATTGAAGGAGGAAGTTGAAATGGAAAAAAATTTAATTGTACGAGGTGTTGCCTATGAGTCAGACGTTATTCGCTTAACGATTGGTTATGATGCTTATTCTAATGCTTCGTTAGCAGATATGTTCACAATACTTGCGGAAAATCGTATAAACGTCGATATAATCGTACAAGCAATAATTGATGGCTTAAAGCCGACTGTATCATTTACCATTTTAAAAGAGGAGTTCGCTGAAGCATTACGTGTACTAGAAGATAGTAAAGTATCACTAGGATTTAGTTTTGCAGATTTTGAAATTGGTTTAGCGAAAGTTTCCATTATTGGATCTGGTATGGCGTCTAATCCAGGGGTGGCTGCCCGAATGTTTGATCGTCTACGTCGTGAAGATATCCCTGTAAAAATGGTAAGTACTTCTGAAATAAAAGTGTCTGTCGTTGTACCTCAGGACGAAATGATTCGTGCAGCAAATGCATTACATGATGAATTTAATTTATTTCAGGAAATGTCTTTTGTACAGAAAGCGTAGCGACAACTGAGTGATCAACTTCGTGCCGCTGACGCTACGCTTTCGCGCAAAAAACATCAGTTGCTGACGCTACGTTGCACTACGCTTTCGCACAAAAACATTTGTTGGCCTAATGCCTTCGGACGCAATTTAAAAGAGTCAAAGATGGATAGAGCACCCAAAGTCAAATTCGTGGATAGAGCCACCAAAATCGTGGATAGAGCATTCAACTTCGTGGATAGAACCACCAAATTTGTGGATAGAGCACTCAAAGTCGAATAGAACCACCAAAGTCGTGGATAGAGCACTCAAATTCGTGGATAGAACCACCAAAATCGTGGATAGAGCACTCAAATTCGTGGATAGAACCACCAAATTCGTGGATAGAGCACTCAAAGTCGAATAGAACCACCAAAGTAGTGGATAGAGCACTCAAATTCGTGGATAGAACAGCCAAAGCGACGGAAAGAAGGGCATAATTGATTTTAGAACAAGCACTTTTCATATAATGTTGAAGAGGATGTGTCAGTAAAAGGCACATCTTTTTTTGTTCACATCAATTTAATACTTTATCTAATTCTATTGTTATATAATAAAATATGACATGTTTTACCAAAGGGAAGGTGGAAGTTTGTATGGGGTTATTTGGTTTATTTCAAAAGCCAATGGATGAAAGCGTTGAGAGGCACAACGATATAGAAATACAAATATTAAAAAAACGAATTTTGGAATTGGAACTTGAGCAGGAAAGTATTGATGTGAAAAATGCGATTTTAGACTTTGTACTAGCGCATATGGAGTTAATTAATTTTCAAACGGCTTTAAAGGTTCAAAATGTCTCTACGAGTGTAGGGGATATTTCAGCAATGAGTGAAGAAATGTCGTCAAATACAGAGGAGGTGCTTGCGGTTGAGCAAAATGTTAATGCAAACATTCAAGAAATAAAACAGCATTCATTACTACTTGTAGAAGAAATGGAATCATCCATTTCAAAAGGTGAAATGGTTCAGGAGCTGTTGACCAAAGGAGCAAATTCAACAGAGCAACTGAATGATGAAATGACTAAAATGGATGATATCAGTAAAGGTGTAACCGGGATTGCCGATCAAACGCAACTACTATCTTTAAATGCCTCTATTGAAGCCGCACGTGCTGGTGAGCATGGAAAAGGCTTTAATGTTGTCGCGATGGAGGTAGGGAATTTAGCCAACAGCTCGAAAGGTTCATTGCAAGAAATGACAAAGATTCGCTCAGTCATTGATAAGAAATTACATAATACAATAACAAATATTAAAGAAGTCGAACATTATTTAACTGACTTTATAAGTGTCATGAAGGACAATATTGCTAATCTGACTGTAACAAGTAGAAATATTGAAGAAGCAGCACATGGTATTCATCAAATAACAGTTGCATCAGAAGAAAATGTAATAGCTGCAGGTCGTTTAGCGGAAACGACGACGGAATTATCACATTCTAGTGACTTCTCGGATATAATACAAAATCAAGTATCTGAAATGTTAAAAGCTATTGCACCGACAATCAGAAAACCATCAGAGCAAACGGTAGTTAGCCAATTGGCAGCAAGGTTAATGGATCATGCTAGCTTTTTACGAAATGCTATTCAAAAGGCTGGTCAGAAAGAAACGATAAAAACGTATCATCAATGTATGTTTGGAAAATGGTATTACGGACATTTTGAGGAATATCAGAACTTACCAGAATATCGTCATATTGAACAACCACATGAATTAGTACATATGGCCGCACAAAAATTAGTGAATGAACTGTCAATTAATAACATAGAAGAAATGATTCAACACTCACTTAATATTTTGGAGGCATTTATTGGGTTAATAGATGTACTTTTAAAAGAAAGACGTGCACAACTATAAATTAGAAAAATGATTCGTAAACATAAACGAGGGGGTGATTTCCGTTCCGGCTAGGCGCTTTGTAGCTGTCGCTTTGCTTTCGCGCAGAGCAGAGCTTCCTGGGGGCGTCCGATGAGCCGCTTCACTCGCTATGCTCGCTCCAGGGTCTCGGGCCAACACGATGTTGGTCACGAAGGCGTTATCACAGGACGTGATGTTCTTAGCCTTCGTTCCTCTATTGCTGATCCCCAAGGAGTCGCCCAGCCTCCACTCCAATCAGCCAATTCACATGACATACGCTTTAGCAACATGTCATCCCTAAACTCATCATCTTAACGAGGGGGTGATTTCTGTTCCATCACGACGCTTTACTGGGGGCGTCCAATGGAGCTGCTTCGCTTGTCCATTTATGACGCTACTCCAAGGAGTTGCCCAATCTTCGCTACAATTAACTTCTATTGTATACATAAAAAGGATTGTCATCCATAAATGTGGGATGGCAATCCTTTTCGTTTTATTCTGTAGGAACGGTATTCATGATTCTTTCTTTAACGTCCCATTTTACTGTGAACGTTACATTTTGTTGCTTTTCACGTTTTTCATCATAGCATTCTGTTAAATAACCTTTTACTTGCTGGATTTGCTCAGCTATAAATCCTGCTTCAAGTCTAAAGCTTCGAAGACCGATTTGTAACAGTTCTGGATCATTTGTCAACTGGAATATACGTCCATCTTTCGATTCTTTGACAAGCTCTAAATTACCCCAACAGGCATCTGCGAAAAATGCGATAAGTTCATCTTGACTTGTACATGGGAACTTCCGAGCTAGATCTTTTCCTGCCCAGTAAAGGACATCATCTTCGTGTTTACCAAGAATGGAAGATAAAATATAATCGCGAATTATCTCATAGCCAAATGCTGAGATTGTAGGAGATGAAGTGTTTAACATTGAAAGCCTTCTTTCTTAGAATTTTCTTAAAATTTGACACTGATAAAGTAAAGATAGATTTTTCGAGAAAAAACGATGCATCATGTACTAGATTACTTATTTAATAAGGAATATGAAAAACTTTAAGTTGCCTTGACGCTCGTAGCTCTTGAGAGTACAATAAACATGTCATAATATTGTACCATGATGAAATACACAGTCAATGAAGTATCAGTTACAAAATGATGACTTCTTTAGTTGTGCTATTTTAAGTACTAAGGGGGGTAACAGTCTTGTCGAAAGATCGAGAGTTTTTATGGCGTCGCTTACATTCTCTACTTGGTATCATTCCAGTAGGTCTGTTTTTAACGATGCACCTGTTCATTAACTTTACAGCAACAGGCGGAGCAGAAAGTTACAACGATGCTACCGCAGTAATGGAAAAGATTCCATTCCTTATCCTAGTTGAATGGATTGTCATTTATATTCCATTAATGTTCCACGCATTCTATGGTGTCTACATTGCATTCACTGCTACACCAAATACAGGACGTTTCAGCACATACCGTAACTGGATGTACTCATTACAACGTTTCACTGGTGTATTCTTAGTGATCTTCATTGCATGGCATATTTTCCAAACTCGTATTCAAAAAGCACTTGGTACAGAAGTTGATTACGACATGATGGCGGATATCGTTTCTAATCCATTCATGCTTGGATTCTACATCGTTGGTATTATATCAGCAACTTTCCACTTATCTAACGGTTTATGGGCATTCCTAGTTAGCTGGGGTATTGTACAATCTCCTCAGTCTCAAAAGATTGCTACTTATGTAACAAACATTATTTTCGTAATTCTAAGTGTAGTTGGTGTGGCTGCTATTTTAGCTTTTGTTTAATTTAATAGAAGCTACTATAGAGTACATGCAATCATTGCAATTTTTTAAGAGGAGTGAGAAATAATCATGGCGAAAAGCAAAATAATTGTTGTCGGCGGCGGTCTAGCTGGTCTGATGGCAACGATTAAAGCAGCTGAAGTTGGTACTGAAGTTGATTTATTCTCATTAGTTCCTGTAAAACGCTCACACTCTGTATGTGCGCAGGGCGGAATTAATGGTGCGGTAAATACAAAAGGTGAAGGGGATTCTCCTTGGATCCACTTTGATGATACAGTTTATGGTGGGGACTTCTTAGCGAACCAACCACCTGTTAAGGGTATGTGTGATGCAGCCCCTGGTATTATTCACTTAATGGACCGTATGGGTGTAATGTTCAACCGTACACCAGAAGGTCTTCTTGACTTCCGTCGTTTCGGTGGTACTTTAATGCACCGTACAGCCTTCTCTGGTGCAACAACTGGTCAGCAATTACTATACGCACTAGACGAGCAAGTTCGCTCTCACGAAGTAGCTGGTTTAGTGAATAAATATGAGCACTGGGAATTCCTTGGTGCAGTAGTCGATCCTGACGGCGTTTGTCGTGGTATCGTAGCGCAAGATATGCGTACAGAAGAAATCAAATCATTCCGTGCAGACGCTGTTATTATGGCGACTGGTGGCCCTGGTATTATCTTCGGTAAAACAACAAACTCTGTTATTAATACAGGTTCTGCTGCTTCTATCGTTTACCAACAAGGTGCTTCATACGCGAATGGTGAGTTCATCCAAATTCACCCAACAGCGATTCCTGGAGATGACAAAAACCGTCTAATGTCAGAGTCAGCTCGTGGTGAAGGTGGCCGTATTTGGACTTATAAAGACGGTAAACCTTGGTACTTCCTGGAAGAAAAATATCCTGCATATGGTAACTTAGTACCACGTGATATTGCAACACGTGAAATTTTCGACGTTTGTGTAAACCAAAAACTTGGTATCAACGGCGAAAACATGGTATACCTAGATCTTTCTCATAAAGATCCACATGAATTAGATGTAAAACTAGGTGGTATTATTGAAATCTACGAAAAATTCGTAGGTGATGATCCACGTAAATTACCAATGAAAATTTTCCCAGCAGTTCACTACTCAATGGGTGGATTATGGGTTGACTACAACCAAATGACTGAAATTCCTGGTCTATTTGCAGCAGGTGAATGTGATTATTCTCAACATGGTGCAAACCGTCTTGGTGCGAACTCATTATTATCAGCTATCTATGGCGGTATGGTTGCTGGACCAAACGCAGTAGATTATGTTAAACATCTTAAAAAGCATGCTGAAGATATTCCACAAGAAGTATTCGATGCTCGCGTTAAAGAAGAACAAGCTAAGTGGGATGCTGTCATGAAAATGGACGGCACAGAAAACGCTTACTTGCTTCATAAAGAGCTTGGTGAAATGATGACAGCTACTATGACAGTAGTACGTTATAATGACCAACTTCAAGATACATTGAATAAACTTGATGAATTCCAAAAACGTTGGGAAAACATTAACATCAACGATACACAAAAGTGGAGTAACCAAGGTGCTCACTTTACGCGTCAGTTAAAAAATATGATTTACCTTGCGAAAGTAATGACAAAAGGTGCATTATTACGTAATGAATCTCGTGGTGCACATTATAAGCCAGACTTCCCGAACCGTGATGATGAGAACTTCTTAAAAACAACAATGGCGAAGTTTGATCCAACTACTGGTAACCCAGTCATTACTTACCAAGAAGTCGACGTTTCATTAATTCCACCACGTAAACGTGATTACTCTGCGAAAGGAGACTAAGAATTATGAATATCGCAGCTAATACTGGAAGAATGGTAAAAGTTGAAATTTTACGTCAAGATACAAAAGGTGGCAATGGCTACTGGCAGAAATTCGAAGTTCCTTATCGCCATGGTATGAACGTCATTTCTGTATTAATGGAAATTCAAAAGAATCCAGTTTTGTCAACTGGTGAAAAAACAACACCAGTTGCATGGGATATGAACTGTCTTGAAGAAGTTTGTGGTGCATGTTCAATGGTTATCAATGGCCGCCCACGTCAATCTTGTTCAACTCTTGTTGACCAATTGACTGAGCCAATTAAACTTGAGCCTATGAAAACTTTCCCAGTTATTCGTGACTTACAAGTTGACCGTGAACGCATGTTCAATGCACTTAAAAAAGTTAAAGCATGGGTTCCAATTGATGGTACTTATGATTTAGGTGAAGGTCCACGTATGCCAGAAGGTAAACGTCAATGGGCTTATGAATTATCTAAATGTATGACTTGTGGTGTATGTATGGAAGCGTGTCCAAACGTGTCTGAAAAAGCTTCATTCATCGGACCAGCACCATTATCACAAGTACGTCTATTCAACACTCACCCAACTGGTGCAATGATTAAAGACGAACGTTTAAATGCAATCATGGGTGATGGAGGCCTTGCAAACTGCGGTAACTCACAAAACTGTGTAGCTGCTTGTCCAAAAGGTATTCCTTTAACAACATCTATCGCATCATTAAACCGTGCAACTACAGTGCAAATGTTCCGTAACTTCTTCGGTTCTGACCACTACGTTGACTAATAGTACAAGCTTTACTCCCAAACTCCCTTACACTAAATGTGTAAGGGAGTTTTTTTCTATGAAAAATATTAAATAATTTTGTAGAATAAAACTCATAAATGCTTGATTGATCCTACTCACCATTAAAGTTTCGTACTATAGGTAGTTCAGATAGGGGCATTTTCAAGAAAGAGTAATAAACTAAATATGATGTCTTCATTACAGCATAAAAAGATCGAATTACGCAAAAATAGGATAGGTATCATTGGGGTGTACAGAAAATGAGTTTTACCGAGTAAAAATGTGAATTTTCTATGATAATATAGTGTTTTCCTTTATAATGAATGTATATTCATTTATGACTTGCGAATTCCATTTGTTGTTTTGGAAGAAGCGAATAAAAATTAGGGGGATGGCTAAGATGAAAGCAAATTATATCGGAGATTTTCAGGAATGGACAAAGGATTTTGCATTTTTTATTGAGGTTCGTGTACGTTTTTCAGAAACGGATATGTACGGTCATATGAACAATACAGTTAGCTTTACATATTTTGAACAAGCACGAATCGATTATTTCCGTCATTTAGGTGTTCTAATGCCATCAGCAATTGATGAACATGTAGAGGGTATTCCGATTGTAGCCGACTTACAGTGTGATTACGTGAAGCAAGTTTTCTTTGATGATGTGCTAAGAATTTATACGAAGGTAGCGACAGTAGGGAACTCATCATTGGATATTCATTACTTAGCGAAAAACCAGCATGATGAAGTTTGCTTTACGGGTCGTGGTACGGTAGTGCAAATGAACCCTCGAACTGGTAAGAGTGTACCACTATCTGAGGAAGAAAAAACTCACTTAGCAAGCTTGGTGTTCCTATAGTATTGGAAACGGATTACGAAAGTTAATTGTCCATAGACAGAAATAGTGAGAGTTATATTTTTCAACATTGCAAAAAGTTTTCTCGAGGAAATAAGTATAGACAATGATTTCGACGATTGAAATTGCACTTTTACGACTCATTACAAAAAGTTGTGGATGACACCATATATATAAGTTGATTGAAGTAAAGACTGGGCGACTCCTTGAGGATCAGCGGCTCATTAGACGCCCCGTGAAAGCGCCCACTCGGAACGGAAAACAACCACTTGTTATGGTGATGATCCATTTTTACATAAAATCATTAATTGGTGGAAGTAATTTCCGATTTTTTTTAGGAAACACGAGATATTAATGAAAATAGCCGTCACCGCTCCTCATTCCTTAACATAAGTTACAATACGTGCGGGGGAGGAGGGTGTAACTGAAAATGAATGGCTCTCATCATCGTTCTCTTTTAACGAACCGAGAACGTGAAATATTTGCGCTTTTATTAGCTGAAAAAACAACGAGGGATATTGCAGAGCAACTTGGTATTAGTGAAAAAACAGTGCGAAATCACATTTCCAATACAATTCAAAAGTTAGGTGTAACGAATCGATCTCAGGCGTTAATTGAGCTGTTACGCTTAGAAGAATTTAAATTAGACTAATTGGACACTTGCTATTTCAGAAAAAAAACGACAAAATAGAACTATTCAACGTATTTTTAGGAGTGAAATAGTTATATGTCGGATGAAGTAACAAAGCACTCACCTGAAACCGTTGCAACGGTTGAAAAGGAATTACGCTATATAGCGGCGATTGTGAAGCAAAAAGGAAGAGAGATTGTTTCACAATATGCGATTACGCCGCCACAATTTGTTGCATTACAGTGGTTAGAAGAGCTTGGAGATATAACAATTGGCGACCTGTCAAATCGATTATACTTAGCTTTTAGTACAACAACAGATCTAGTGGACCGAATGGAGAAAAATGAATTAGTCAAGCGAATGCGTGACGAAAATGATCGTCGTGTCGTTGTTGTTCATCTTCTCGAGAAGGGCGAACGTATTATTCAAGAGGTTATTGAAAAAAGACAGCAATATTTGCAGGAGAAGCTTGTTGGTTTTAACGAACAAGAAGTCGCGCAATTATCAAGCTATTTAGAAAAACTACATGTACACATGAAACAGGATTGAGGCGGAAAGTATGAATGCCCCGATAGGCGTTATTGACTCAGGAGTAGGCGGTTTAACCGTAGCAAAAGAAATAATGAAGCTATTACCAAACGAAACGATCTATTATATTGGTGATACAGCAAGATGTCCGTATGGTCCAAGAAGTCGTCAGGAAGTACGAAACTTCACTTGGCAAATGGCAAAAGCACTAGAAAAAATGAATATCAAAATGCTCGTCATTGCTTGTAATACAGCGACTGCAGTAGCACTCGAAAGTTTACAAAGAAATATGCCTTTTCCGGTACTAGGCGTTATTAATGCTGGCGCACGTGCAGCTGTAAAGAAAACGAAGCGACATGAAGTCGTTGTGCTTGCAACAGAAGGAACAATTAAAAGCGGGGCGTATGAGGAAGCCTTATTATCACTGAATACGTCGACTCATATTATTCCGCTTGCTTGTCCAACATTCGTACCACTTGTAGAAAGTGGCGAATATAAAGGCGAATTTGCAAATAATTTAATTGCGGAAGGCTTAAAGCCGTTGAAAAATGAACAATTTGATACGGTCATACTAGGATGCACGCACTATCCAATTCTGCAAAAACAAATTGAAGCTGTTGTAGGAGAAGAAGTTTTTGTGCTTTCTTCTGCTGAGGAAACAGCAAAGGATGTTCAAGAAATGCTTGAATATAATGGCACTTTGGCTGATCCAGACGCTGTGCCTGCCCATAAATTTTATGCAACTGGTTCAGTACCGATTTTCCGTTCAATTGCTGAAAGCTGGCTTGAGCAAGGTACTCTCCGTATAAAACGTATGACATTAAAATAAAAAATCAGCTTAGCTAGGGGCTAGGCTGATTTTTGCCGTTTTTAGCATTGTACATAAGGGGACCGAGCACTTTTTTGAAGGTGAAAATTATGTTAAGATGAGTGCGCGAAAGATTTTAGGAGGAACGAAAATTATGACAAGATTTGATGGAAGAAATGTAGATGCGCTGCGTCCTGTGAAAATAGATAGTGAGTATTTATTGCACCCAGAAGGCTCAGTGTTAATTCAAGTAGGCAATACAAAAGTAATTTGCACAGCAACGATTGAGGATAAGGTTCCTGGATTTTTACGTGGACAAGGCAAAGGGTGGATTACTGCAGAATACTCGATGCTACCTCGTGCAACAGCACAGCGTACAGCACGTGAATCATCTCGTGGCAAAGTCAATGGCCGCACAATGGAGATTCAACGATTAATCGGTCGTTCATTACGTGCGGTCGTTGATTTAGAAGCACTTGGTGAGCGTACAGTGTGGATTGACTGTGACGTGATTCAAGCAGATGGAGGGACGCGTACAGCTTCAATTACAGGAGCATTTGTAGCGATGACACAAGCAATTGCTAAGTTTGCAGAAGAAAAACAATTAGCAAAATTCCCAATCACAGACTATTTAGCTGCAACAAGTGTTGGTATTGTAGAGGATCACGGAGCAATTTTAGACTTAAACTACGTTGAAGATGTTGCTGCTGCTGTAGATATGAATATCGTCATGACAGGTGCAGGACGCTTTGTTGAGCTTCAAGGGACAGGTGAAGAAGCAACCTTTTCACGTGAAGAGTTAAATGAACTGCTGGCGTTAGGTGAAGTAGGCATTCAACAATTGATTGCACTTCAAAAAGAGACACTAGGTGAATTGGCTAACAAAGTGGGAGGAAATGAATAACATGAAACAAGTAGTCATTGCAACTAAAAATAAAGGAAAAGCAAAAGATTTCGAAGCGTTATTTGGTCCACTTGGCTATGAAGTAGTAACGATGTTTGATGTTGCCCCAGAGATGGAAATAGAAGAAACAGGCACTACTTTTGAGGAAAATGCAATCTTAAAGGCAGAAGCATTGGCAAAAGAGCTAAACACAATTGTTATTGCTGATGATAGTGGCTTAGCTGTGGATGCATTAAATGGTGAACCTGGTGTTTATTCTGCACGCTATGCGGGTGATCATGATGATGAAGCAAACATGGTTAAGTTGTTAGAAAACCTAAAAAATGTCGAAGATGAAAAGCGTACAGCACGCTTCTGCTGTTGCATCGCTATTGCAGGACCTGATTTTGAAACGACAACAGTTTTTGGTACTTGTGAAGGTATCATTGCACACGAAAAACGTGGTACAAACGGATTTGGTTACGATCCAGTCTTCTTTGTCCCAAGCTTAAACCGTATGATGGCAGAGCTAACAGCCGATGAAAAAGGAGCAATTTCCCACCGTGGGAATGCTATTCGTAAGTTGAAGGAACAATTACCTAATCTTATAAAATAAGAGGTGATATCCATGCAAATACTGGTCATGAGTGATACACATGGTGATAGTAATGTGATTGAAAAAGTGCGTAGCTTTTACCCAAATGCTGATGCTTTCATTCATTGTGGAGATAGTGAGCTTCCTTTCTCTCATAAAGCATTGGATGGCATGAAGAAAGTACGCGGAAATTGTGACATCGATCAAGCCTTCCCTAATGAGGAAGTATTCGGTTTAGAGGACGTCACAGTCTTTGTAGCACATGGACATTTATTCAATGTTAAAACTTCAATCTTATCGTTATCATATCGTGCCAAAGAGGTAGATGCACAAATTGCGTGCTTTGGTCACTCTCATATTCTTGGGGCGGAAATGATTGATGATGTGTTATTTTTAAATCCTGGGAGCTTATTAAAACCACGTGGTCGTAAAGAAAAAAGCTTTGCTCTTGTAGAGGTTGAAGCTACGTATTTTGAAGTAAAGTTCTTTACGGATGATAATAGCTGTATTTCCAGCCACAAGTTTATGCGAAAATGATGTAACAAAAACGCTTAAGTTTTAGAAACTCTAAGCGTTTTTTGTTTTATCTCGGCCCGATTGGTAAGACAAAATGGTAAAAATGGCTATGAATTGTTTATGACGAAGTAGAAAAAATAAAGATAAACGTAACGAAGGAGAAAACATGGAAAATACAATAGGATGGAATTTTGATAATAGCTATACTCGCCTACCAAGCATTTTTTATTCATTAATTAATTTAAATCCAGTTCGTTCACCAAAGTTAATAATGGTAAATGAATCAGTTGCCAATGCACTTGGATTAAACGTCGATGCTTTGCAAAGCGAGGAAGCAGTAGCGGTTTTTGTAGGTAACAACAATCCGACTGGTGGCATGCCTATTGCACAAGCTTATGCAGGTCATCAATTTGGTCACTTTAATATGCTCGGAGACGGAAGAGCACTGTTATTAGGGGAACAACTAACACCAGCTCATGAACGCTTTGATATCGCATTAAAAGGTTCAGGGAGAACTCCTTATTCCCGTGGCGGAGATGGTAGAGCAGCACTTGGTCCAATGCTACGTGAATATATTATTAGTGAAGCCATGCATGCACTTGGTATTCCAACTACTCGAAGTTTAGCTGTCGTGACTACTGGAGAATCGATCATCCGTGAAACAGAACTTCCAGGTGCAGTTTTAACCCGTATTGCAAGCAGTCATTTGCGAGTAGGAACTTTCCAATATGCAGCGAACTTTGGAACTGAGGATGAGCTAAAAGCTTTGGCGGATTATGCTTTGGAACGTCACTTTCCTAATGCTGATGAAACTAAAAATCGTTATTTAACACTACTACAGGAAGTTATCAAGAAACAAGCATCTCTCATTGCAAAATGGCAGCTAGTTGGTTTTATTCATGGCGTCATGAACACAGATAATATGACCATTAGTGGAGAGACGATTGATTATGGTCCTTGTGCTTTCATGGATACGTATGATCCAGCGACAGTATTTAGCTCTATTGATCGACAGGGACGTTATGCTTACGGGAACCAGCCTAATATCGGTGGATGGAATTTAACACGACTGGCGGAATCATTAATACCGTTAATCCATGAAAATCAGGAAGAGGCTATACACTTAGCTCAAGAGACTTTAAAGCAATATTCTCAGCTGTATTATGCAAACTGGCTAACAGGTATGCGGGCAAAGCTTGGGATATTTAACGAAGCAGATCAGGACGTGACACTCATTGAAGAGCTTCTAAAATTAATGCAACAACATCAGGCAGACTATACGAATACATTTATCGCATTAACCTTCGATAAATTTGATGACTCACCGTTATTTAATACAAATGAATTTAAAGAATGGCATAAGAATTGGCTCGCAAGGATAGAAAGACAGCAAGAAACAAAAGACATGTCTCAACAATTAATGCGCGATCATAATCCAGCAGTTATTCCACGAAATTACCGTGTAGAAGAAGCATTAGAGGCTGCTGTTGAGCAGGGTGACTATAGCGTTATGGAGCGATTATTGGATGCGCTTGCTCAACCTTTTGCACATTGTGTGGAGCAGCAGGAATATGCGACATTACCAACGCCATCTAACCAACCATATCGAACGTTTTGTGGCACATAAGTTGAAAAACGAGGGAATAGAGCCATATTAAATAAAGTATGCCTCTTGGCAAAAAGAGGGGTTGATTTCCGTTCCGACTGGGCGCTTTGTAGCTGTCGCTTTGCTTTCGCACAGATAAAACATTTGTCGCTGACGCTTCGCTTTCGCACAGAGCAAAGCTTCCTGGGGGCGTCCGATGAGCCGCTTGGGCCAACACGATGTTGGTCACGAAGGCGTTATCACAGGATG
>NZ_JBLLLQ010000013.1:49706-129425 GCF_047737915.1 Lysinibacillus sp. NPDC056185 | reverse complement strand
TGAGCCAGGATCAAACTCTCCATAAAAAGAAATTTGATTAGCTCAAATTGTTTTGCTGGCATCATGTTTGATGTCCAAAATTTTGTTTCGTTCACTAACTCAAGGTTAGCTACTAAAAACTTTATTGATTACGTTTTGCTTGTTCAGTTTTCAAGGTTCATTTTGTTGCTGTTGTTTTCAGCGACTTTATTATCATAACTTGTATCCGATAAGAAGTCAACAACTTTTTCAAATCTTTTTTCAAATCTTTTTTATCGTCCTTCTTGTTAAGGACAAGTAATAATATATAATATAGCAATTTATAAATCAAGCTTTTTTTGAAAAAAGTTTAAAAATCTTTTTCTCATCGACTACAAATAAGAGAATTCCTACTATAACAATGAATCCGCCAAAAATTTGTGTGGCTATTAAATACTCTTTAAAAATTAGAAGAGCTAAAATGGCCGCGCCAATTGGTTCAAATAAGATCGCAACGGAGACTACATTTGTACTAACGTATTTAATAGACCAATTAAATAGAGTATGACCAAATAAATTAGGAACTATCGCTAATAAAATAAACCATATCCAGACCATAGTAGAATATGGACCGAACGATTCCCCTTTAATAAGAACATAGATAAACAATGTAATTGTACTAACAGCATAAACAATCATCGTATATGTCACAAGAGATAATCTTTTCCGTACATCTTGTCCAAATAAAAAGTAAGCTGTAACGAGTGCGCACGCGACAAGAGCAAGCATGTCTCCATAAAATGCAGTACCGCTAAGTTTAAAATCTCCCCAACTAATTAAAATACTACCGACAATAGCAATAACTCCTGCAAAAATGGTTTTCAGGGTAATGTTCTCTTTAAAGAAAAAATATGTACCTACAAATGCAAACAATGGCTGTAGTGTAACCAAAACTGTAGAACTTGCTACAGAAGTGTAATTAAGTGATTCAAACCACAAAATAAAATGAAAGGCTAAAAATATACCTGCAACAGAAGAAAATAGCCAATCACGTATTCTTAATCCCTTTACCTCCTTAGCGTACTTCCAAAAAAACAAAGGAGCCATTATTAACACCGAAAAGAACATACGGTAAAACGCAATAACCCCCGCTTCTGCATTTGCTAATTTTACAAATATGGCAGATAAGGATACTGAAATAACGCCAATAAAAATAGGTATGTATGGATGAATTTTTGGTTTCTCCATAAAATCCAACCTCCAATCAATTTTGTCTCGGCATCATTACGTCTGGATTCGACTTTACGCTCAGGCCTGCATGAGGGCCGACACGATGTCGGTCATTTCGGTAATGCCACAGGACGTGGCGTTTTTACCGATGCAGGTCAGTTAGCCGTTATCGCATGGATACGATGATTTTAGGCTAACATCCTTTAAAGACTCCTTTCCAATCCCGTGAAATCTGCCGGAAACTTTAACTTATACTCACATTCATCTCACTACATATAGAGGTAAAGACATTTGTAGCCGACGCTTTGCTTTCGCTGTATAGAACAATTGTGGCTGCAGCTTTCTTTCGCTACCAAAAATATGTGCTGAAAGAATTAAAAATACTTATACTTCATTACGATCGTGATGTACAATACAAAAAAGTAATGTACATATAATAATGACACCTTGCATATCTCTTAGCAATACGAAATATCTGTGGAGGGTTGCGTATGGAAACCTTGGAAAATATGATTACATATGAAGTTGGCATAAAATTAGTAATTGCAGCCACATTAAGTTTAGTAATCGGCATCGAAAGGGAATTAAAAAAGAAGCCTGTAGGATTAAAAACGAGCTTAGTTATTGCTACATTTAGCTGTTTACTCACTATTATTTCGATTGAAACCGCCTACTCAACACCCCCTAGGTCAGGAATCAATATAACAATGGACCCCCTTCGTTTGGCTGCTCAAATTGTTAGTGGAATTGGATTTCTTGGAGCAGGTGTTATTTTAAGACGTGGGAATGATAGTATCTCAGGTTTAACAACTGCAGCAATGATTTGGGGAGCTGCGGGAATAGGGATTGCAGTTGGTGCAGGCTTCTATATAGATGCTACATTAGCCGTTATTATCATTGTCTTCGGAATTGAGGTTTTATCGCCTTTTCTAATGAAAATAGGACCAAGAAGAATTCGTATGCGAGAAATATCATTGAAGGTTCAGATTAATAATGATGAAAAGAGTGAATCCTTTTTACAATTCCTAAAGGAAAACAATATTATTATCGAAAACATACGCATTCAAGATATTCCGGATCCTGATCATGTTTTTCACGAATTAGATTTACGCTTATCATTAATAGTCTCTGATAACTTACTGTCATTTTATCGTTCATTACGAACACTACCCTATATAGAAAAAATCGAGATGGAAATTTTAAACTAGTTGGAGGATTCTTTTGTGGCAGAAATATTGAAACTATTAAAAAACGGGAATAAGCCTTCTCTGTTGGCAGCAGTTGTCAATGCCTTTTTAGGAATTATTAAAGGTGTTGCCTTCTTCTTTACGGGTAATGTTGCCATGTTTGCAGAAATGATGCACTCACTAGGAGATGCAGCAAACCAATTATTCGTTTATATCGGCTCAGCGCTTTCGAAAAAAGCACCGACAAAACAGTTTCCTGGAGGCTTTGGCCGAATAGTAAATTTAGTTTGTCTTTTTGCTGTTATAATTGTGGCGATCCTTTCTTATGAAACTATAAAAGAAGGCTGGCATCATTTTATACACCCAGCTGGAGAATCTAAAGGAATGTTCATTGCACTTGGCGTATTACTGATTGGTATTGTTTTAGAAGGGTCAGTTCTTGCGAAGGCTGCCGTTGAAATACTACATGACGCTGGTCAGGAAAAAACCGGAATAATAACTGCTATCCCTAAAGCTTTTCCCTATTTAAATCGCGCAAAACCAGCAACAAAATTAGTGTTTATGGAAGACTTAGTGGCTACAGGCGGTAACTTCTTGGCCTTCGCTGCTATTTTAATCGCACATTTTACAGGCTGGACAAGAATAGAAGGACTTGTATCAATGATTATTGGCTGTATGATGTTCTATGTAGTAGCGAAAGTTTTCCTTGATAATGCGCGTGGGGTTATTGGTGAAACAGACGAAGAAATGCTAAATCATATTGCTCATCTTGTTATGGATGACCCAAACATTAAAGATATCGTTCGTTTAGAGGTCGTTAAAGAAGGCGAATTTTTACATGTGGAATTAGTTGCCGAAGCTGATTCTAACCTATCACTCGCTTTTTTAGATGATGTACGCGACCATTTAACAGAGGTCATTTCAAGTCAGAAAGGCGTATCAAAAGTGGCCATTTTATTTGATGAGGATGATGGGAAACTAGCTTGGGTGCATATTGGTGAAAGACCGGAAAACTCAACACCCAAACAATAACATCATGATCCAAAATAATTTTTCTAAATAAAATATATAGCCAATTGCCTTATTTCAGGCAGTTGGCTATTTATTATACCAGCACTAGATGACTTTGTTCTCGTTTAACTTCTTTTGTATCTTCTATTAAGCAATCTAGAATCTCTTCATTATTTACAAAAACATGATCTGTTATCATAAAAGTTAATAACATTTTTAATGCGATAACCTTTTTTACACCTTGCTGTTGAATAACGATTTTTGAGAATTTTAATGTTGCCAATCGATTAGCTAATGCATATTCTTCTGCATTTGTAATCTCTCTTCCATCTGCATAGCAACCTAATATGAAATTACCCGCATAAGAATCTTTCAATACATTAGGATGCATAGATCGGTAATGTACCTCTGCAATTGACTCATCATTATTCATCATTTGATGAGTCACCAAATAATGTTTTAAAGCACCTTTTAAATCAATCGCAATAGCTGTATCTGCTAGTATTGTTCGATAATAAACTAGCACTATTTCAGCATCTCGTAAATAAGGTTCCACTTCTACAACGATTTCTCCAGAAGGACGTACAAAAACTTGTACATTTGCTTTATTTACACCATCTGTAAAGGTAATATTCGTTTGGCCACATTGTAAACTTTTAAAGAATATACTTTGATCAACGATATATCCCGTGACAATTTGGTCATTCTCAACTTGCAGTGATTTCGTTTCAATCCCCAATACTTCTACACAATTCTGCATTTTATAAACGTGCCGCTGAAATGGAGTCTTTATGCAACCCGATGCGACATTGCAATCTTCAAGCATTTGTTTCAACATTTGTCCCTCTCTATCCTAGTTTATTATTATCTTTATTTTAATAAACATAGTTGAACAAATTCTGAACAATTTTACAATTAACGAGAACATTCGACAAGGAATTAGTTATTTCCTAAGATTTTTGTTAGGACACTTGCACAATAAAAAATATGAGACTACAACGGGTAGCCTCATGTCTATTTTCATATTAAAGAGCGTTTTGCAAAATAGTTCGCACATCTTCTTCCTGTAATTTTTTGAAGTTTCCAAAGGGTCCATTTTGCATAGCATGCTCTACAATTTGCTGGAATTTTGAATCATCAATTTCATAATCTACAAGTCGACTCGGAGCTCCTAGTGAAGTCCAGAATGCCGATAAACGATCAATTCCTTCGTATGCAACCTCTTCTGGAGACTTCCCTGATGCGTCAACACCAAAAACGCGTGTTGCAATGCCTGCAAAACGTTCTGGATTTACGGGTACACATAGACGCATCCAATGTGGTTGTAATATCGCTAAACCACCTGCGTGCGGAATATCGTACACTGCAGATACAGCGTGCTCAATATTATGTGACGCCCAATCACCGCGAGAGCCAATTGATAAGAATCCATTTAACCCAATTGTTCCGGCTAATAAAATCGTTTCACGCAACGGAATATTCTCTAAATCTTCTATTAATTCAGGTGCTGTTGCAATGACAGTTCTTAATACTCCTTCACACATTTCGTCTGTAATCGGTGTATTCGTCGTATTATGGAAATATTGTTCAAGTACATGCGACATCATATCAACCATACCGTAAACTGTATGATTTTTTGGTACTGTCACTGTATACGCTGGATTTAAAATCGAAAATTTCGGGAATACCGCAGGGCTACCCCAGCTTAGTTTTTCCTCAGTAGCCGCATTTGTAATAACAGAGCCTGAGTTCATTTCGGAACCTGTTGCAGCTAGCGTTAATACCGTTCCAAGCGGTAAAGCGTCCTGCACAAATACTTTACGCTTTACAATATCCCAAGCATCGCCATCATATTTTGCACCAGCGGCTATTAACTTAGAACAGTCAATTACGGAACCACCTCCTACAGCTAGGACTAGATCAATATCTTCTTTTTTACAAAGATCAATACCAAGTCTTGCTGTTTCAACACGTGGATTTGGCTCAACACCACTTAGTTCAAATATTGTTTTATCGGCTTCTTGTAACTTCTCGATGACAGCATCGTATACACCATTTTTCTTAACGCTACCTCCACCATATACAACTAGCACCTTTTTACCATGCTGCGCTAACTCATTCGAAAGCTTTTCCAATGCATTTTCACCAAAATGTAACTTCACTGGGTTATAAAATGTAAATGAATCCATTCAATTCGCCCCTTTCTGCTTGGATTTTCTCATATTTATATTGGAGAAAGCAAAGAATAAAGATCCTTAAACATGAATCATGTAAGCATTATAAATACTAAGAATTTTCTCTGGTACTGAAATACCAATTTCCGATAATTTTTCTTGTATCCTCTCATAGCACTTTATACAATCCTGTTTTTTGTTTTGCCCAATTAAAAATTCTAGTAGTAGAAACATATAGTTTTCGTTAAACTCATCTAGCTCTAACATCTTTTGTAAACAGTTTAATTTTAGTAATGAATTAATAGAAATTGTAGTAGTAATATACATTTCGAGTACATGTAAAATCCCTTGCTTTAAGCGCAGCTGGGTTTGAATAGCCCAAGAGTACTCCTCCTCCGCTAAAAAATCACCTTCATAGTAATTTAAAAGCTGCTGGATGGATATTTCATCATGCCTTTTCTGCTCTAGCAAATAAATAAATTTATCATAATCACTAGCAATTTCCACATTTAATTGATAATGATTATTGACCAATCGAATTGGATCTTGAATACCTTTTTCTTTAAGGTGCTTCCTTAACTGGTAAATAGACGTATGTAAGTTACTGGCCGCCTTCTCAAATTCTAAATCTGGCCAGAGCTCCTCTATTATGACAACATTTAACATAGGCTTTTTTTGATGAAACCATAAATATAAAAATAGTTCTCGCACTTTCCTAGTACGCCACTTCATAACCTCATGCTGGGCATCCAATAAATAAAAGCTTCCAAATGTATGTGCATATAAGAGATGTTCTTTTTTCACTTTTGCTACATCTTCTTGTAATTGCAACTTCTGCTGCGCTTTGATCAACGCCTTTATGAGCCGCTTCTCATGAACAGGTTTTAACAAATAATCCGTTGCCTCTACATCAAATGCATCCACTGCAAATTGGGCATGTGCTGTAACAAATATTATTTGTGTAGATGATGATTTCCCTTTTAATTGTTTTGCTACCTGTAAGCCATGCACATCAATCATTTCTATATCTAGAAAAACAACATCAATAGATTCTTTTTCTAGAAAAATCAGGGCATCGGCTGCATTCGTAAATGTTCCTTTAATAGAAATCTGAAATTGTGTAAGTCGATTTAACTTGAAACGTAAAACATCAATAGCCATTTTTTCATCATCTATGATAATAATATTCATGCTCCATCACCCTTCGGTAATAATATTAGAATAGTTGTCCCCTCTCCTTCCTCACTATTTAAACGAAGGCTCGCATTTTTCATTAATTTAAATTTTTTTAACGGATTTGTAAAACCAATGCGCGAACTTTCTTCATTTATTAATTGTTGTAACTTTTTAGCGGGTATACCTACCCCATTATCTTGTATTTTAATCCGAACAAATTGTCCTTCTCTCTGGACACTTACTTCAATTGTACCTCCCTCTGGCTTTTTGGAAATACCATGAAAAACGGCATTTTCCACTAAAGGCTGTAGCGATAATGCTGGAATCATAAGTTGTATAGATTCATCAATATCATATTTGACAGTTAAACGATTACCAAAACGCATCTTTTCAATATAAAGATATGCTTTTACGAGTTCCAATTCTTCTTCAATCAACACCATACTATTTCGATAATGAACATTGAGCTTTGCACGGAAGTAAGTTGCTAGGCAGTATAGTGCTTCCCTTGTATTATCCATATCGGAATAGCTCAATCCAATAATTGTATTGAGTGTATTATAGACAAAATGAGGGGTCACTTGCGCATATAAATAATTCATCTCAACTTCGATTGCATCTATTGACGATTGTCGAACCGCTAATAATGATTCTATTCGTATAAGCAATTCATCCGTTGCTACAGGCTTTCGTAAATAATCATTCGCTCCTACTTGCAAGGTTAGCACTAAATCAGAATGTTTCATAATAGCAGTTAAAACAATGATTGGTAGTTCTAACATGTCATATTGCTTGCGCACTTGCTTACATAATTCATAGCCCGACATACCTTCCATCATTAAGTCGACTAGCATACAATCCACTTGATTCGTTTTGATGTAGTCGATAGCGTCAAAGCCATTATCAACACCAATCACTGTATAGCCCTTTAGTGCTAATACATCCGCTAAAACCTTTATATTGACATGATCATCATCTACTACAAGTATTTTTTTATCGTTTCCATTATGAATCAACGGTAGCTCAAGTTGTAATATTTTGGATGTGTTGGCACGTGAGACGATTGCGAATGAGTTTTCAATACCCACTTGCTCTTCTGTTGCAAGAGGCATTGTGAATGTAAAGATTGTTCCTTCTCCTAAAGTACTTTTTACATAAATATCACCATTTAATTTATCTACAATATTTTTTGCAATGCTTAATCCTATTCCAAGGCCCTCTTTCTGATGATTATTTTTCACTTGATAAAACGAATTAAAAATACGTTCTAAATCCTGAGCAGGAATCCCTTTTCCGGTATCGCTTACCTCGATGACCATATGTTTCTCTTTCTGATAGGCAGTTACAGTAATTTCTCCAATTTCGGTATGCTGGATAGCATTGTGTAACAGATTGTACAACACCTGCTTAAAGCGCAATTCATCTGTCAGCATGGGTGGCAATGTCAAATCTACTTCAACGAGTAATCGTACGTGACTATTAGTAGACATCACACTGCGAATTTCTGCTACTACTTCATTAATCACCGTTATTGCCACTGTACGAGGAGAGACACGTATTTCGCCAGACATATAATTGGATGAAAACAGTAAATCCTCTACTAAATAACCTAAACGCTGCGTCACATTATGAATTAAAATCACTTGCTCCTGTTGGGTACGCTTCAACGGCCCCTCAGCACCTTCCATTAGTGACTTTGATAAATTCAAAATCCCATTTAACGGTGTGCGCAATTCATGGGAGGTTTTCAGTAAAAATTCATCCTTCATTTGATTGTGTACTAATAGCTCTTTTGATAATGTCTGTGCATCCGTAAAGG
Organism: Lysinibacillus sp. NPDC056185; assembly: GCF_047737915.1. Lineage (NCBI taxonomy): Bacteria > Bacillati > Bacillota > Bacilli > Caryophanales > Bacillaceae > Lysinibacillus > Lysinibacillus sp. NPDC056185. Next base: position 120,870 of record NZ_JBLLLQ010000013.1, on the reverse strand, counting down.
CCTGATTCATACGATAGTTTAGGAGTAAAGTGAAGCCAACTAATGTACAACCCAAAAATAACAATTTACTATACTCATTAGGTACTTCTATTAAAAAATTAATGATTACTAATAACGCATAACAGCAACCTCCTGCAAAAATGATTAATATATATCGCGCACCTTCTAGTTTTTTCAAAATAACACGGATTAACATCAATTGCGTGTAGCCAGTTAACAAAATAATCAAAGCTACGTATGTAATTTGTCGAATAATCATTGCTTGTGCAGTCATTTCACTTGTATCTATATAAAATGGATTATAAATACCATATAGAAAAAAAACGCAACCTAGTGAAATAACAATTGTATTGACAGTTTTTTTATTCGCCACTTGTGGATACATAGTATAAAGAAAAAGTATTTGACAAATATCTATTAGAGGGATAACACCGAGCTGTAATCGTGACTGGGTAAACGTTTCTTCTATAGGGAAAACTTGAAAGAAAATCTTGTGATTAGTAAAGGACGACTGAAAACCTATCAGTAACATATAAAGTCCGAAAAACAATTCTTCTTTTCTTTTGCGACTTTGTCCATAGATAGTCAGATAAATGATGCCAAAAACGATATATCCAAAAATCACCAATACATCAATTAACCTCTTGTGATCGTAGAAGTTCTGTATGCTCTCCCTTGTTCCAAATTCAACAGGATAAATCATTCCCGCTGTTGGATATTTATTGTAGCTAGCTACCTGTACTAATATATCAAGCTCTTGCTCGTCACTTTGCCCAATGGCAATAAATGTATCATCATTTTCTGATTGAAAGCTTGAGAAAGACGTACTTGGGTTTCCTTTTCCCCCAACCTTAATACCATTAATGAAAACACGACTAGATGAGTGAATATAGCGAAAAAACAAACCATACTGCCCTTCTGTAGGAACCTTTACTACAAGATGATATGTACCGACAAGAGGACCTTTTTCATTGAATTGAAAATAATCCTCCCATTTATCAGGAACTTTCATAGATATACGCTGCTCTTCGAAATCATCTAATGACTGTTGAGGCGATATCAGAACGTTTGGATAAAAGGACCAATCTCCATTGAGCTTTATGGTGTTATTATTTTCAAGTTGCTCATTTGAAACAACCGCCATTCCCTGTTTCACAATGCTGTCATTATTTTCTAAAAAATAATGCCTATTCCCTATCACAAAAACTATGGCAAATAGCATGAAGATACTAAACACTATTACAAAATCTTTTTTCATTATTATGTTCCTACTATCGTTTGATTTATTTACATACATTCGATTGCTTAGTCATTTATTTTTTTATGTAATTTTTTCTATTATAAAATATTTGAACAAATTCTGAACAATAATTGGGAAGTTATTTAATAATTTACCCATTCACAAAGCCACGTTCAAACAATTCATTAACATATTCATAGTAGTCAGAGGTTGTTTTGACATCCGTAAATACTTCCTATTTACGGCTTTTGCCATGTTTGATGCCACAACAGCAATTACACTTATTGCCATAGTTGTAGCCATAGCTGCTTTAAATAGTTTGTCGTAAAGTGTTGTGCTATTTTTCATCTTTATGTTCTCCCCTTCACTAAATATCGGCTTCATGATTTTCCTATTTAGTCTATAAGGGATGCCTGAACAGAATCTGAACAGATCTTTTAAAAATATCAACTTATTACCAAAAAAATCTTTTCAATCAATAAATAACTGAAAAACAGGCTAAAAAATACTTAGCCTGTAATTGCCCATACTTATTCAATTAATCTGCTCTTGCCCCTCTTCATCGATGAAATATGCATGAGGTTTTGCAGCCTCTTCAATTTCGTTAAACGCCCAGTGAGATGCCTTTACATCTGGGAAGCTTGGTGTTGTCACACCATGTAGTGGACCGCGTTCAAACATACGGTTCATCATCACCACGGCTTGGGCACGTGTTAAGTGCTCATCTGGTGCGAAACTTCTGTCTGCGCGACCGTTAATAATGCCTGCATTACGATTCGCTTCAATAATCCATTGCGCCCAGTGGCCTTTTGTATCATTGAATGTAATTGCTACATTTTCTTCGATATGCAGCCGCTTATAGTTCGCGACCACTGTAGCCATTTGTGCACGTGTGATATTCTCACTTGCGCGGAAGTTGCCATCCACATCCCCATTCATAATACCGTGCTCTTTGACAAAGGCAATTGCGCCAGCTGCGAAATGATTACTTGGAATATCCTTGAATGGTGCCTTGCTAACTGCTTGGCCATCTGTATAGCCTAAGATACGCGCAATCATCGTTGCCACTTGGGCACGTGTCACGTTTTTCTCCGGACCAAATGTACCATTAGGGAAGCCTTTAATGTATGCTTCATGGTGGTGAATAGCTTGCTTTTCCACCTGAATAATCGTAAATGTACTAAACTTGTCCACTGTGAAACGTAAGCCAAGTTCACCCTTCGCCTTTGTCACGACTTCAGGGAATACAACTTTTTTCTCGCCATCCGAATGTTCAATAAAGACTGCTAATTGGTCTAGGAATGCTTGTCGCTCAGCTGCCGCTGCTGGCACATTAACACCTTTCAATGGAAGTGTCACTTGTACTGGTCGACTTGGCATATTCGTTTCAATCGTCATTGGACGAGCTACGACACGTACATTATTGCTTTGCAGTGTTTTACGGACAACCTTCTCCACTCTTGCACGTTCTTCAATCGCCTTACGCTCACTTTCCTTTTTCACAGGTACTAAACGGAAGTAGAAATTATCATTCACACCGTCCATTGAGCTGAGTGGAATTGCAATCAGTCCATTCTCTGTAGCAAATTCTAATGATAAACCATTGTCATGTAGTAATTGAAGAGATCGTTTCGGTATTTCTATCGTTACTTTATCTACTTCATCATTGACATCCGGAATGACGATACGAACAATGTTATTGCCAATTCGTTTCGCTTTTTCTACAGCTTCCTTCGAGTTCGCTTCTGTTAATACCACAAAATCTGTGATTTCACCCTTGGCATGTTTTGTGCGCTCAATTTCTACTGTTGTTTTTTCCAGTGGGTTTTCGCCATCAATTTCTAATGCCACTTGGATTTTCGTTGTAGTTGTACCAGGTTCAGTCGTTGTTGGTGGTGTTGGAGCTGTTGGTGGAGCTGTCGTCCATGTATCTCCGCCACCGCCTGAGCCTGATGACGAGTCAGCGGCACGATAAACCGTAATTGTATATTGTTTGACTCCTGTACCATCTTGAACCGTAATAACTACGGTATTTGCACCGACTTGGAGTGGAACAAGACCATTTGTCGCAACTTGTCCATTCACAGTCATCGTCACTGTAGCATCTGGATTGCTCGGGAGTGCTGTAAATGTTAATTGAGACGTTGCGTAATTCACATTCATTGTGTAATTTGTGACTTTTGATGAGAAGTTTGGACTTAATGCGCCTGTTGATGGTGTTAGTGAGCCTAGACCTGATGTTGGTTGTGTAGGTTTCTTTACAAGTGCATTCTGCGCTGCTGTTAATGCTTGTAAGGCATCGTCTATTTCTGTTTGCGTAGCGCTTCCTTTTGTCAACATAGCTATTGCATCATTTAACGCTTTTTGGTAGTTTGACCAACTTTCTGGTGTATAGCTACCTGCCGATAAGTTCGCTGATTCATCTACTTTAGCTTGCAATGCTGTTTTATCTACTGTAGGAGCAGTCGGGGCATCTATTAATGCATGACGCGCTGCAACTAATTTTTCCCAAGCTGCATTCACCTCTTCTTGGGTTGCTTGTGGATCATTGAATACATCTTGAGCACCTTTTTTTGCCGTTTCAAATGCGGACCAACTATCTTGCGTATAATTCAACTCGCTAAATCCAGCGGCAATTGTAAGCTCTTTTTGCAGATTCGTTTTATCAACTGTTTTATCCTGATCTACAAACTCCAATCCATCATGTTTTGCTTTTAAAGCATTGTAAGCTGCTTCTATGTCAGCTTGTGTTGCATTTGGATTGTCCAATACAGCTTTTGCTGCACTCAATACTGGCTCTAAGTTATTCCAACTTTCAGGAGTATAATCTTCGTTTGTTAAGCCTTCGACAATCTCCACTCGTGTCGCTAAAAGTGATTTATCTGGCGCATCGACTGTTAAAAGTTTTGATACTATGCCAGATGTATGACCATTAAGTTCGGCTGTATACTCGACATTGTATATGCCGTTAGGTATATCTTTGTTCGGTGTGATGCTCCAGTTTCCATGTTCATCTGCTGTTGTTGTTAACGTTATGTTATCAGAAATTTTGATTTTTACTGTTGCACCTGGTGTTGCTGTTCCAGTAAATGTTGGTTTACCTGTACTCACCGTTTCTGTTGGTGCTGTTACTCCCACTGTTGGATTTGGAGCTGCTGTATCTACTGTCATGTTTACCGTTTGTTTTGCTATCTTGTCGCCTTTTTTTGCCTCGACTTCGATTATGTAGTCGCCATCTACTAAGTCAATGCTTGGCGTGAATGCCCAATTGCCACTTCCATCAACCGTCGCATTCCCACTCGCATTTGGTACTTCATTGCCGTCTTTATCTTTAATCACAACTTTCACCGTTGCGTCTTTATCTACTGTTCCTTTAATGTCTGGTTTCTTAGTGCTCACTTTACCTGTTGGATCCGTGATTTCTAGAGATGGTATGGCAGTGTTTGTCATAGTTTCTTCAAAGCTATTTACCGGTACACCATCTGTACCTGTTAATTTTCCTTGTCCGTCATACTCTACTTTTACGGATTTACCAGTGGTATCTGTCCCTGGTAATGTAATCAGTAATTGCTTTGGATCAGCTGGATTTACTTTCACATCGGCATCAGTTAGTGTAATTGTTTCAGTACCTACTGTCACTGTAAATCCAGTTGCTTCAGGTGCTGTTAATTTGATGTCTTTATCAAACGTCACGATAATTTGATTTTGATTCGCTGTGATTTCTTCCACTTTCACGCTTAGTGGTGCTGGTGCATCCGCTGCAAACGTGAAATATTGACCATTGGCTAATGTCGCTTTTGCAGCATAATGAGGTGCGCCATTTAAAGTAATCTCTGTTAATGTATGTTCAGTCGCTAGTGCAAAATCTGTATCGCTGCTTCCTACTCGTAATGTTGTGTTTTCTGGAAGAGCACTCTTTGGAATGGCAATTTCTACTTCACCCACACTTCCTGTATTTTGTACTTTCCAAATACGTTCAGCATGATTTTTGTTAGTTGTGCCGATTTGCTTTGTGAACGCTAGATCCTTGCCGTTATCGGCCCAAATCAAATATTGTCCATCTGTAAGCGTACCTTGATTAGCCAAATTTGTAGCTGTAAGTGCCTCAACACCAATTGCAACCTGTGTACCTTCGTTAATGCTTCGGCTTTGCTTTTGCTCAAGGTCCTCTGCATTGTCACGACCGATACCAGCGATATTTTGTTGATACTTGGTGTTTGCATCCCACACAACCGTGTTATTCGTCGCAACGTAATTGCTAGCACCATCATTTAACGTAATGCCATATTTTACGGCTAAATACGTTTCAATTTTAGCAGCATCTGCACTTGTTTCCCCATCATACAAAATAACCTCTGCCACATCAGCACGGAGGCCTGACCAGTTACTAGTACTACCTTTAGTAGCTCCAATAACAGGTGTAAATGTATGTCGAGTAAAGTTAAGGTATTCTTTTATAATAGTTGGCTGCCCATCTACCCTTGCTAACGGCTTTGTGCCATCATCATTCATTTCATAGTTTGCCATTTGGAATCTTTTTCTGTTAGGAACTCCAAAACCGCTCCATGTAGAGTTTGCACCTGTCCCTACTGCGAAAAATTCTCCAGATCCCCCACCTAAAATCTGAGTACCGTACTTGATTATTTCCGTAGAACCAACAAGTGCCCCTGCAGTCCCAGCTTCAGGCCATTTATAAACAGCATAACCAGACTGGAAAGTAATCTGTTTATCTCCTATTAATTTAGCAGATTGATCATAGTGATTTTTTGCATTTAAGTTATCAAATTTTACACTTGGGTTAAAGTTCACACCATTTTCGTTATACTTCGGTGTTCTCTCTTCTTGTCCTGTTGGAATATCAAGTGTAAAATTCACTGGTGCTACAGATTGATCAGCCCAATGTGTTAAATTTCCAGCACTTTCTTTTACACCTTCATTTGATTTCAACCATAGTACTGGTTGTGTACTTACACCACCCGGATTCACAGGATCCGCTGCTAGCGCTTTTTTAGGCAACCCTGTCAGCGAAACACTACTTGTCACAAGTGTAAGTGAAAGCATGACCGTAAGTGAACGCTTCCACCATTTTTTCTGTTTCGTTTTGATATGCATCCTTTTCCCTCCTACCTATTTAAAACTCCGTTGTTCTTCATAAATATTTTCGCCCCTTTCAAATTTTCAACACCGTCATACCTCAATTTACTATAGTCTTCCTGAACAGAATCTGAACAATTAGTTCTATTCATCTATACATTAGTTCTATCCACCTATATACACAATCTATCTATATGTTTAGATTTTGTTTAGTTAGTCATTGTATAGTATAGATAGTATATAAAATAAAGGAATTTTGCTTATGAATATGTTAAATATTGCAATTATTTGGTTTGTTGTTATTTTCGGTGGATTAGGTATATTGAAATATATGCTTATACAAAAGGAGCGGAAAGTAAGAAAAGCGATGTTAGAAAAGCGGCTGGAGCATCTTATCCAAACGAATAAATTCAAATCGCCCCAAGAAAAAAACGAGTCACCCTAATTACTTAGGAGTGACTCGTTTTGTATTTATCTATTGATTAAACCCATCCACGGAAGCGTGAAGCTTCTGCAGTGCGGCGAACACCTACCATATAAGCTGCTAAACGCATGTTAATGTTACGTGTTGTCGCTGTTGTATAAACGTTTTCAAACGCATCAACCATTTTTTTGTAAAGACGTTCTTCAACTTCTTCTTCTGTCCAGTAATAACCTTGGTTATTTTGTACCCATTCGAAGTAAGAAACTGTTACACCACCAGCAGATGCTAATACGTCTGGTACAAGTAAAATGCCACGATCAGTTAAAATTCTAGTTGCTTCAGAAGTTGTTGGACCGTTCGCTGCTTCAACTACAATGTTTGCTTTAATGTTGTTTGCATTATCAGCAGTAATTTGGTTTTCAATAGCAGCTGGCACTAAAATATCACAATCAAGTTCTAGTAATTCTTTGTTTGAAATTGTGTTTTCAAATAATGTTGTTACCGTACCAAAGCTATCGCGACGATCTAATAAGTAGTCGATATCTAAACCTTCAGGATCATGTAGTGCACCATAAGCATCTGAAATACCGATTACTTTTGCACCTAAATCATGCATGAATTTCGCTAGGAAGCTACCTGCGTTACCGAAGCCTTGAATAACAACGCGCGCACCTTTTATATCAATGCCACGTTTTTTCGCTGCTTCTTGGATAACGATTGTTACACCTTGTGCAGTCGCACGGTCACGACCTTGAGAACCACCAAGCACTAATGGCTTACCTGTGATGAAACCTGGAGAGTTGAATTCGTCCATACGGCTGTATTCATCCATCATCCAAGCCATAATTTGTGCATTCGTAAATACGTCTGGCGCAGGAATATCTTTTGTTGGTCCTACGATTTGACTAACTGCACGTACATATCCACGGCTCAATCGTTCGATTTCATCCATAGACATTTGACGTGGGTCACAGATGACACCGCCTTTACCACCGCCATAAGGTAGATCCACGATACCACATTTCAATGTCATCCACATTGAAAGCGCTTTAACTTCTTCCTCAGATACGGCCGGATGGAAACGAACCCCACCTTTAGTTGGTCCTACTGCATCATTATGTTGTGCACGGTAACCAGTAAATACTTTTGTTGTACCATCATCCATTTTCACTGGAATACGCACTTGTAGCATGCGAAGCGGTTCTTTTAACAATTCATACATTGCTTCGTCATAGCCAAGTCTATTTAGAGCCTCTTGAATGACTTCTTGAGTTGATGTGAACAGATTTAAGTTTTCAGACATTATTAAATCGCCTCTTTGTTTTTATAATGATAGTATATCGGCATCATTGTAACATACTTCCGAATTGAAATGTGAACATTTTGTTAAACTTTAAAAACTTTTTCAATTTGCTCAATTGACCAATCTAAATCCTCTTGTGAAATAACAAGTGGTGGCGCAAATCGAATGACAGTATCATGTGTTTCTTTACATAATAGGCCTAATTCTTTAAGCTTTTCACAGTACGGGCGTGCTGCCTCTGTTAATTCCATTCCGATAAATAAACCACGACCACGAACGTCTTTAATGACTGGGTTGTTAATTTCTTTTAATTTCCCTTTAAAGTATTCACCAAGTTCGTGTGAACGCTCTGCTAATTTTTCATCTAGTAATACTTTAATTGAAGCAATAGATACAGCACATGCTAAAGGATTACCACCGAAAGTTGAGCCGTGTGATCCTGGATTGAATACACCTAAGATTTCACGATTTGCAGCTACACAAGAAATCGGGAATACACCGCCGCCTAAAGCTTTTCCTAAAATGTACATATCAGGTTCTACTTCTTCCCAATCACATGCGAACATTTTACCCGTACGTGCTAAACCAGCTTGGATTTCATCCGCAATGAATAAAACATTGTTTTCACGGCATAGCTCGCGAGCAGCTTTTAAGAAGCCTTCTGATGGAATAACGATACCCGCTTCACCTTGAATTGGCTCAATTAAAAACGCTGCTGTGTTTGGAGTAATTGCTGCTTTTAATGCATCCAGGTTACCGTAATCTACTAACTTAACATTCGGTAACATTGGACCGAAGCCACGACGATATTCTTCGTCAGATGATAAAGATACAGCAAGCATAGTACGACCATGGAAGTTACCATTACATGCGATGATTTCAGCTTTGCCATCTTCTACGCCTTTTACATCATAAGCCCAACGACGAGCTGCTTTAAATGCAGTTTCTACCGCTTCTGCACCTGTATTCATCGGTAATACCATTTGTTTATTCGTTAATTTACCAACAAGCTCATACCATTCACCAAGGTTTTCGCTATAAAATGCACGAGAAGTTAATGTTACTTTATCAGCTTGTTCTTTTAACGCTGCGATAATTTTTGGATGACGATGCCCCTGATTTACAGCAGAGTAGGCTGATAGCATATCTAAATATTTGTTACCTTCTGGATCTTTTACCCAAGCACCTTCAGCCTCTGAAATAACGATTGGTAGCGGGTGATAGTTTGCAGCACCAAAATTTTGAGTTTGTTCAATAACTTGATTTGTTTTTGTCATATAGTTTTCTCTCCTTACGTTCATGATGAAAATCTCTGGTAGACTCTGTTTTTCTATAAGTAAATTCAATAGAATAATTTCAGCATTTTCTGAATATAAAAAGCAAGAATCTGCACACTACTCCTAGGTAAGCCACCTCGACATTAGCGCCTGCGGTTCTTGTCGGACTCACTTTACCAGGAGGAGTCTCGCAGATTCTCTTATAATTTATGCCTCCACATAATTGCGTCCGGAGGCAACTTCTTCGGTCAGCCGAAAGAAGTTATAGCATTTCAGAAGTTGTTTTTGCTTGCATGTGAAGTTGTAGATAGTCAGGGCCACCTGCTTTTGAGTCAGTACCTGACATATTGAAGCCACCGAATGGTTGGTAACCAACGATTGCACCAGTACAGCCACGGTTGAAGTATAAGTTACCTACATGGAAATCTTCACGTGCTTTTTCTAAGTTCATACGATTATTTGTAATAACCGCACCAGTTAAGCCGTATTCAGTATCATTTGCAATATCAATTGCTTGATCGAAATCTTTAGCTTTTGTAATAGCTACAACTGGTCCAAAGATTTCTTCTTTCATAACGCGTGCAGAAGGATCTACGTCTGCAAATACTGTTGGTTGGATGAAGTAACCAACTGAATCATCAGCTGTACCACCTGCAACAAGGCGACCTTCTCCTTTACCGATTTCAATGTACTCTGTTACTTTATTGAATGCTGCTTGATCAATAACTGTTGCCATGAAGTTGTTGAAGTCTGTTGGATCACCAACTGTTAACGTGTTTGTTAATTCCACTACACGGTCAACAACTTGGTCATAGACATCTTCAACGATAATAGCACGAGAACATGCTGAACATTTTTGACCAGAGAAGCCAAATGCTGATTTTACGATAGATTGTGCTGCAAGCTCTAGATCTGCTTCTTTATCAACAACGATTGTATCTTTACCGCCCATTTCAGCGATAACACGTTTAATCCAAATTTGGCCGTCATTTAATACAGACGCACGCTGGTTAATACGTAAACCTACATCACGAGATCCTGTGAAGCTGATGAAACGTGTTTTTGGATGATCAACTAAGTAGTCACCTACTTCTGCACCAGAACCTGGTACAAAGTTCACAGCTCCTGCTGGAAGACCAGCTTGCTCTAACACTTCGATAAATTTATAAGCAACTACAGGTGTTGTTGAAGCTGGTTTTAATAATACAGTGTTACCTGTTACTAAAGCTGCCACCGTTGTCCCTGCCATAATAGCGAATGGGAAGTTCCATGGTGAAATAACAATACCAATACCTAATGGAATATAGTCATAACGGTTGTATTCACCAGGACGGCTTTCTACAGGTTGACCTTCTTTAACACGTAGCATTTGACGACCATAGTATTCTAAGAAATCAATTGCTTCTGCAGTATCTGCATCAGCTTCAGCCCATGGTTTACCTGCTTCTTTTGTTAAAAGTGCAGAGAATTCATGTTTACGACGACGGATAATTGCCGCTGCTTTAAATAGTACGTCTGCACGAATAGCTGGATCTACTTTTTTCCAAGTTTTGAATGTTTCGTCTGCAGCTTGCATTGCTTTTTCAGCTAGTTCTTTGTTTGCTTTTGATACGCGACCAATTACTTCTGTTTTCTTTGCTGGATTATATGAAACGATTTTATCTTCTGTAGTAATACGTTCTCCACCAATTATAAGTGGATAGTCTTGACCTAAATAACCTTCAACTTTATTTAATGCTTCTAAATAAGCGTTGTAATTTGCCTCTTGAGTAAAATCTGTGAATGGTTCGTGTTTGTATGAAATCATACTTAATCCTCCCTCGTGAGATATGTTTTAAGTGTGCAAAAAACATTGACGCAAAATATCTTTGCGTTTAGAATATTCTTACACTTATTATAATGCAAAATTTCGTTGCATATTTCAAGTAAAAAATTTTTTGAGGTGCACATTTTATGAAAAATTTTGAACCTTTACTCCCTTTTTATGAGTTCATTGCAACAAATGTATCTGTTGGTATTCATGCTGTAGACCTTTCTGGCAAAACAATTATTTATAATACAAAGATGAAAGAAATTGAAGGTTTCCATTTTGATGAATTAGCAGATCGCTCTGTTATTGAAATGTTTTCCTTCCGCCAGCATGAAAGTACTTTAATGCGAGTATTACAAACAGGCAAAAAGGAGATCAATGTAAAACAAACTTATTGGAATAAAAATGGTCATGAAATTACAACGATTAATGATACTTTTCCACTTTATGTTGAAAATAAACTAATTGGAGCGATCGAATTTGCTCGTGACATTACATCACTCGAAAAGCTAGTTTATCAGCCTCTTCGTCGATATGATGAACCTTTAACATTCGATATGATTACAGCTGTATCCGAATCGATGCGACAAATTATCGCAAACGCCAAAAAAGCAGCAGCTGTGAAATTACCGGTATTACTAATTGGAGAATCGGGTACAGGAAAGGATTTAGTCGCAGAGGGCATGCACCATGCAGTATCGGCTGATTCTGAAGCATTTGTAACTCTAGTGAGTCGTCGCTCTGCTCAATCTGTTTTAGACAAATTACAGGAGCTCTTACAAGATGACAAAGCATACACTTTTTTCTTTGAACGCATAGATTTTTTAAGTCTAGATATCCAAGAGCAACTTTTAGAGATATTACAATCTCTTCCACAGTCTAAATACATGCTCATCGGAAGTGTCGGAAGCGATCCTATTGCATTGATTGAGGAGAAGAAACTTTCAAAATCACTGTATTATTTCTTTGCTACAATGGCTATTACCATCCCAAATCTAACAGATCGAAAAGAAGATATTCTTCCATTCGTAGATGATTACTTTAACCGCCATCGAGAACGCTTCGCTTCAAATGTCGCGAATCTAGCACCTGATGTACAGGATTTATTTTTGCAATATGATTGGCCAGGAAATTTAAAAGAGCTTGAGCTATTACTAGATGAAATTGTGTCATTTATGACCACTGAATCAACAGTTACCTCAGATTTATTACCAATGCATTTTCGTTTCAAGGTACAGCAGCAAGACACATCTAATCACGAGCCGGAATTCTTTATGTTCCAGCAACAGAACGATGTTATGCCGCTCGATGCTTATTTGCGTGAAGCCGAATCATATTATGTGCAAAACGTCTTAAATTTATATGAAGGCAATATTACAAAGGCCGCTAGTGCACTCGGCATGAGTCGTCAAAACCTACAATATCGAATTCGAAAAATAAAAAATCAATAGTTATATTTGAATACAAAAAAAACGAGGGTACCTTCATATTTTAAAGGCATCCTCGTTTTTTTATCCCGCATTAACAGGCAGTAATTTATCTGTACCGAAAGCGTCAGATTCCTATCTCAAAATTCAGCAAAAGCAAAGAAGTTAGGTAAAATAACTGCCAGTAAACGCCCGATCAGTGGAGATCACTGATTACAGTTTTACTTTATTGTCCTGACTGTTCGATCCAGTCCTGTAATTTATCTTTTAGGGAATTAAAACCATTCGCATCCGATTCATCTACACGGTCCTGCAATGATTTACGTGGTAGTACATCTTTTTTACGCAATGTAGCTGGGCGCTCCTGCAAAGCACGAATCGATAAACTAATTTTTTCGGCATCTTCATCGATTTCAAGTATCTTCACTTCAACCTCTTGCCCAACTGACAAAAATTCACTAACGTCCTTTACAAAGCCGTACGTAATTTCGGAAATATGTACAAGGCCTTGTGTATCTTCATCAAGCGCAACAAATGCACCATACGGCTGTATACCTGTAACTTTACCAGTCAACACGTCCCCTAATTCATATTTTTGTCCCATAACCTTTGCCCACTTTCTTTTTGTTTGCTACGTATATATCACCACAAATTATAACATAGGTGTATTAGTGGGGCAAAAATTCATTCCATCAATCCATGATTCCTGTTATGCGATAATTACCTTCTTTATTTTGCGATAATTTAATAAGAAATTGTCTACCATACATATCCTGATACTCTCCAGAAACACGAACAGCAACCATTGGATACATACCATCATATTCTCCTAATTGACTAAAGATATCTAAACTTTTAACTTTGTCTAACAAACTTGTATTAATGTTCGTTTCTGGCATTAATATAGCTTTTTGTAAAGATTCGTCTCCAATAGTTACTGCATATAAATAAAGAGAAACCATATTTAATGGGCGTAATTGATTGATAATTGTTTCTGTATCGCTTTTTTTATATTGCTCATATATACTCTTTATTTGTGATTCATCAATACTTACAATAGTAAAATCACTATCATTAATAAATCCTGCTGTTTCTTCTCGAGTTTGCAATATGATTGTCCAAATATCGTAAGCTGATAACTGAGCTAAAGTATTTGAGCGATTGTCCTGTTGCAGTTCATTCAAAATTGTTGAAGCAGTTTTTTTCATTACTTCCCCGTATGTTCCATTAGCTACTTTTTGCAAGAAATTCATATATTCTTTATGGGGTTTCCCATCTTTTGTAAGAGCAGGATAGCTTGCAGTTCCCTTTAACAACACCAACCATGTATTTTCAAAACTTTGTCTTAAAACCTTATAAGTAGATGAGCCTGCGTCCACATCTGCTATTAACGAACGCTCCATTATTTTTAAGGATTTAGCAGTTTCTTCCCGTGTATACCTTAAATCATCTGCTAATAATAAATGCCCCTTTTCTAAATACTCAAAGTAACCAAAAATATCTGGATGTAATTGCTGAATAGAATCCTGTACAAATTCGCCATTAATAGGATTAGCTTTAAAATAAAACTTACCTTCATCATCCACTTTCAGTTCCATAAATTGATTGTTTGCAGCTTCAAAAATTGCTTTTAAATCTGATGGATATTGATTGATATCCATTTTTTTCTTCAAAAGAGGTTCATATTGTACAAGAAGATTGCTGTAAAAACCTTCTAGTTCTAGGACCGTTTTTTCATATAAGCGATATACCTCTAAAGATTCATCAAAAGATAATTGTTTCCGTTCTTCAATCGTTTCTATCGCTCTCCTAGGTGTCATTAATTCATTAAGAACATTTTCTTCTGCATCTTTTAAATACTGCTTATCGCTTTCAAGTAAACGCAAATTATTTCTTGTATAAAAGTCTAACTTAGCATCAGCCTCTTTAATAAATTCAAATGCATTTAGTTCATCAATGGAAACTTTTAATTCTCTTCTTATTTGTTCTTTTTTACTGTTGTATTTTTTAGTAATATTTTCAATCCATTTTTTATTTCCAGCTTTCTGTGGTTCTTCCAAAGAAACATCTTCTTCACTATTTGTGATTGTTGGTTGATTAATCATATACGAAGAAACTAGCACACCCACTAAAAGTACACTTGCAATGCTTGCTATCCAGACAGCTGGCTTTTGCCATCTTAAGGGGGGCTTTTTTGTTGTTATGATTTCTGGCGAATGTTGTGTTGCATTTTCTGCTTCGATTTGTGTGAAAACGGCTTCTGGATCTAACTGTGATTCCATGCGATCATAGGATTTTTTTAGAAGCTCCATTCGTTTTTCAAATTGTTTATCATCCATTTTCAACACTCCCCTCCTGCATTAACACCGCTTTGAGCTTTTCCTTTGCACGTAATATACGAACTTTGACAGTTGATAACGAAATATTTAGTACCTCGGCTATCTCCTCATACTTTAATTCATGGAAGTAAAATAATATAAGAGGATAACGATATTTTTCATCCAGTTCGTTAATGGCATTATGTAATAGCCTATCCTCCTCAAAATTAAGGGCATGCTTTTCTGCTGAAGATGAGGGCATTTGTTGCTGAGCACTTAGCTTTTCTTCCTTTGCCTGCTCTCGTTGTTCTTTGCGATAATAATCACGTGTTGCATTCAATGTGATTTTATAGAGCCATGTCGTAAAACGATCCTGCTGAAATTGATGTAAAAAACGATAGAGCTTCACAAATACCTCCTGCGAAACATCTGCTAAATCATCACTATGTACGCCGCATTGAAAAGCAAATTTTTCAACTGTTCGTTGATGTATTCGGATCAGCTCTATATAGGCGTCTTTGTCTCCTTGCTGAGCCCGTTCTATTAATTCAGTTTCTGTCACAGTCATCCCCCCTTTTGCACATGTAACGAATCATTCCTCCTAATTGTTACATATTTAAACGAATTTCACTTTTTTAATAATTTACCCAAACACTTATTACGCCTCTAAAATTACCCCGGTTGCACAAACGAAATTATTTTAGAATATCTATAAGTCATTTCTGAAATTTGCTTGTGTAACGAGAATATTGCTGTAAAATGAAACCTTAGTATAAAGAGGATTTATTTTCGTGTCTTCGAGAGATCAATTTACATCTAAAATTGGGTTTATTTTAGCTGCCGCTGGAAGTTCTATAGGGTTAGGAGCGATTTGGAAGTTTCCTTATATGGCGGGTACTAACGGCGGAAGTGTTTTTATTTTATTATTTATCCTATGTACATTTTTCATCGGCTTGCCGGTATTAATTGCAGAATTTATGATTGGACGTCGCGGGCAAAAGGATGCCGTCACGTCGTTCAAGGAACAAGCGCCAGGAAAACCATGGTACTTAATAGGATGGGGCGGCATGATTATTGCCGGTCTAATACTTTCATTTTACAGTGTTGTTGGTGGCTGGATTTTAAGCTATTTAGGCCGTTCCCTAACGTTCCATTTCAATAGTTCAAATGGTAATTATGCAGATTTATTTAGTAACATTATTTCAAGCCCATTTGAAGCGGTGATTGTTCAAGGGTTATTTATGTTGTTAACTGTAGTGATTGTATCAGCTGGTATTAAAGGCGGTATTGAAAAAGCTAGTACATGGATGATGCCACTGTTATTCATCTTTTTCATCGTATTAGTTATACGTTCTTTAACTTTGGACGGTGCAATGGAAGGCGTCAAATTTATGTTCGTCCCTGATTGGTCCTATTTAAATGCGGAAACATTTTTAAAAGCGCTTGGACAAGCATTCTTCTCGTTAAGTGTTGGGATTGCGGTAATGATCACATATGCTTCCTATTTGTCGAAATCAGAAAAGATTGGAAATTCAGCCATCAATGTGGCATCGATGAATATCATTATTTCTTTACTTGCAGGTCTAGTAATTTTCCCAGCAGTGTTCGCACTTGGCTATACTCCTGATCAAGGCCCTGGCCTCGTTTTTATTATTTTACCTGCTGTTTTTGAACAATTACCTCTTGGTGGTCTATTCTTAACGATTTTCTTCGTACTCTTACTATTTGCAACAGTTACTTCTTCCATTTCCATGTTAGAAATTGTCGTGGCTATCGCAATTGGAGATAAGCCTGAAAAGCGTAAAAAAATCGCTTGGATTGGCGGTATTATTATTTTTATTGTCGGTATTCCAAGTGCATTATCATTCGGTATCCTATCTGATGTAAAAATTTTAGATCGTTCTATTTTCGACTTTGTAGACTTCTTGACGAATAATATTGGTATGCCAATTGGAGCCTTACTAATTTCTATCTTTGCAGGCTATTATTATACAAAAGATATTTCTCGTAAGGAGCTTGCCTCATCTAGTCTGATGTTCAATATTTGGTATATTTTAATTCGGTATGTTTCTCCAATAGCGATAGTAATTATTTTCATCCAGGGGATCTTACCTTTGTTTAAATAAAAAAACGAGGTTGTCTCTCAATTGAAAGTGACAACCTCGTTTTCTATAGAAAAGCAAAAGCATCATTGCGTCCGGATTCAGCTTTGTGCTTAGGCCAACAGATGTTTTTTGCGCGTAAGCGTAGTGCTAACGCAGCGGCAGCGGCAGATGTTTTTTGCGCGAAAGCGTAGCGGCAGCGGTATGATGTTGGTCACTCAGTCATTGCTACAGGACGTGGTGTTCTTATACTGAGTTCCTCTATTTTAGCGGATGTTTTGACTCCCGCTAAAAAGAAGTTAAATAATGCATTTTGCTTCAAATTTTATCGCAATAAGTTTGTACGAAATGGCTACACAATCTTCAAATGGAATCCATTCTTCAAACGAATGCTCATATGTTTCTTGAATAACCTTTGCAAGAGTAGATGGATCATCAATACCTTGCAATGCTGCTACAACATCTGCAGTTTCAGTATCATAATGATCTGGACCTAAGTGGAATGGATCCCACTCCTCTAGCAGACGTACGGCTGCTTGATTCATTTTTATATTTTCCAAAATACTCACCTATTATCCTTTTATCATACTCGTATGATACCATAGTAAATAAAAAAGAAAAGAGTGATTTGCTTGTCTATTTTCGATCAAACTATTAAACGTCGTTGTACAAACTCTGTAAAGTGGGACGCAATGGAAAATGTATATGGGCTACAAGATGCTTCAGACATACTACCAATGTGGGTAGCTGATATGGATTTCGCTGCTCCAGTAGCCGTATCAAAAGCGCTACAAGAGCATGCTGAAAAGACAGTTTTCGGCTATAGCTTTGTTAGTGATGAAGCAGTGCAAGCGATTGTAGACTGGCAGAATGCTCATCATGATTGGCACATTGACAAAGATTCAATTGTTTTCTGTAACGGTGTTGTTGCTGCTTTAGCGGATAGTATCAAGGCATTTACAAATCCAGGAGATAAAGTACTTATTTCCTCACCTGTCTACCCACCATTTTATAACATTCCAAAAAGTAATGGCCGAGAGATTGTTAGTTGTCCTTTAGTAGAAAAAGATGGCACATTTGTCTATGACTTTGAAGCCTTTGAACAAGCACTCGCTCAAAATGTGAAAGCCTACATATTGTGTAATCCTCATAATCCTGGAGGCTATGCATGGGATGAAGCTACATTAAAGGAAATCGTACGACTATGTGCAAAATATGATGTAGTGATTATTTCCGATGAAATTCATTCTGATTTAATGTTAGATGGCTCAAAACATACACCATTAGCAAAAATCGCTGGTGATGAAATTGATCGTATTATTACGTGCATGGCACCGACAAAAACATTTAATCTAGCTGGTATTCAAGTCGCTTATATGATTGTGCCGGATAAGGAAAAGCGTATGCTACTAGAAGCAGTTCATATGGCTAGTGGGCAAGGCTCCTTAAATACCTTTGCTTCTGTTGCACTTCATGCTGCTTATACAGAGGGTTCCCCATGGTTAAATGACATGCTTTCTTATATTTCAACTAATATGGACTATGTGATTTCTGAATTAGGGCAATTACCTGGCATCCATATTAATAAACCTCAGTCCACATATTTACTTTGGATTGATTATCGAGAATTAGGGCTTGATGAAAAAGAAATCATGAAACGCTTGCTGAAAAATGGCAAGCTAGCATTAGAGCCTGGGACAAAATATGGTGAAGAGGGTCGTGGCTTCCTACGTATGAACGTCGCTTGCTCATTTGACACAGTGAAAGACGGTGTTCAGCGCTTTAAGCAAGCACTTCAGCAATAGAAAATAAATAGCGAAGGATATCTCAAGTTTTCCCGAGATATCCTTTTTTTTGTTTAGAAAATATATCTCATATGGAGAATGGTACTAAGAAAACAATACATGAGGTGTTTTGGCATAAAATAAATGCGAAAATACAAATGCCCCGCAGTCCTTAAAGGCTGCGAGGCATCTCGTACAATCAATTATGCCTCGGCATAATTGTAGGCTATAGGCTAACAGATGTTTTTTTGCGCGAAAGCGTAGTGCAACGAAGCGACAGCACAGATAAAACCGTGTTGCTGTCGCTTCGCTTTCGCACAGATAAATTGCCACAGGACGTGGCGTTCTTAGACTGAATCCCTCTAATTCAGTGGGTGTTTAGACACCCGCTAAATACAGTTAAGTATTTTGCTGATTGTTTGTATTATTTTTCTCTGAAAGAATACGTGCTTCGATTTCCTTTGATTTCATTTCTTGTTTCTTAGAAATCTTACGGAAAACAGTAAAGACAACAATACATAAAATAAGCATTATTAAAAATTCAAAAGCTGCAGGAATGTAGCCTGATTTATCTTCTGGGAAATATAAAAATTGATACATTAAATGTTTCATGTTTTACACGTCCTTACAATTATTATTCAAAAACTGTAATTGACTCGATTTTCACATCTTCTACTGGTTTATCACGCATGTCTTTTTCTACGTCTGCAATTTTGTCTACGATGTCCATTCCTTCAACAACATGACCAAATACTGTATGTTTATGGTCTAACCAAGGAGTACCACCATTTTGAGCATATGCTTCAATAATTTCTTCTGGGAAGCCAGCACCTTGTAATTGACGAAGCATATCACTTGGAAGGTGCTTCATTTGTACGATAAAGAATTGTGAACCATTTGTGTTTGGACCCGCATTTGCCATTGAAAGGGCACCGCGAAGATTAAATACGTTTTCAGAGAACTCATCCTCGAAAGAGTTACCCCAAATTGATTCACCGCCCATACCTGTACCAGTTGGGTCACCACCTTGAATCATAAAGTCTTGGATCACACGGTGGAAAATGATGCCGTCATAGTATCCTGATTTTGCATGGCCTAAGAAGTTTTCAACAGTTTTTGGTGCATGCTCTGGGAATAATTTAATTTTGATGGCACCTAATGTTGTTTTCATTTCTACAAGTACTTCGCCTTCTAGTACTTCTGTTGTTAATTGTGGAAACATTGAAGTCTCTCCTTTAAATGTAAAATTTCAGTTTCAATGAAAATGATAGCACTATCATTTCTGACCTCATTTTAGTCTAACATACTTCTTAATGGTTTTCTTCACCAAAGTATTGACGATTTTTTGCACTTTTAATTTTTTAGCTTATCACCATACCGTGGGGTTGATTTCCGTTCCGGTTGGACGCTTTGTAGCTGACGCTTTGCTTTCGCTACAGAAAACATTTGTAGCTGACGCTTTGCTTTCGCTACAGAAAACATTTGTTGCTGACGCTTCGCTTTCGCACAGACAAAACCCAGTTGCTGCCGCTTCGCTGCAGGATCTCGAGCCAACATGTTGTTTGTCACGAAGGCGTTATCACAGTACTGGTTAAGAAATATTCTTTCATATTAACCCCCTTAGTATATTTTTTATGATTGTTCATATATTCCGTTGGTCAATCGTAAAAATGGATTATATGGATAATGATAGAAAAAAACGGAGGGATTGAAATGAAATTCATACAAAAAATAAGTGTAATCGGACTGTCGGTATGTATGTTGAGTATCGTTTTTTCATCTGCCAGCATGGCAACAAAAACCGTTACAGAAGAGCACCTGAATTCAGTAAATGATAAAAATAAAAAAGAAGTTAATTATTACAAAAACGACTCCGCCAAAATATTAGCACAAGAAACAAAAACGGTACTGATTAAAACAGTAAAAGAGGATCAATCATTATTAGAGCAAAAAACAAAAGAATTTGAAGAAAAAATGAAAAAGGAACAAATAGCCTTTATTGAAGAGGGTTTGAAAAAAGCAACAACGCTTCAAGATGTAGAAAAAGTAAAAAGTGAAGCAGCCAGCTTATTAACAAAAGAAAAAGAATTGTTTAAAGCAGAAAGTGAAAAATATGTAAAACCAATGATTGATACGGAAAAAATGAACTTAGCGATGATTTCAAGTTCATATAAGACGTTTAGAGATGACTTTTTCACCTTTAACAAACACGGATTCTATTACTATGATGTCGATAAAAATGAATTTGTTCCAAACAATAAAGTAAATACAACAAAAGAGGTAAAAGAATTTGAAAAAAAACACATAGAAGATACAAAAGTAAAAGATAATCCAATCAACACCTTAATCCTGTTCATTCTCCTTGGATTGTTATGTATAATTCCTCTTTTCATAAGTAACAGACAAAAAAACAGAGCGTAATCTTTGTTGCTGCTATTAGCCTTCGTTCTCTATCGCTAACCCTAAGGAGTTGCCAAACCTCCACTCCAATCAACTTATTTATAGGAACGCGCGTTCCTATAAAATAACACCCAACTTTTTAGTTTTATCGACATTCGCCTTCCTAAGAGCAAAAAGGATTTACACAAAACTGTGTGTGAATCCTTTTACTTTATTATGTCGCCCAGCCTCTACTCCAATCATTAATAAGCTTTAACAAGCGTCATCTCCAACTTCATGGCAAAATTAATTATTTGATAAATACAAATAGGTCGTAACGCGTATTTGGAAACTATCCAAATTATGTTATTCTGTTGAGTGACTCATATTTAGAGTGGAGGCACACATGAAAAAGGCTTTTGGTTTTTTTATCATTTTACTGTCCTTACCTGTCCTTTGGTGGATTAGTACAAATATTAGGACAGAGATCAATGCGGCACAAGCGCATGAGGAGGAAATTGCTAGTGCTATTCATTTACCGGAAGTACAGCCACAGCTTCCAGTAACACTTATTGATCGAAACGGCAAAACATTTAGCGAGGAATATGTCGAATGGCGTCAACCTCTAACATTACAGGAAACCCCAAAAATTGCCCAGGAAATTTTTATCGCAAGTGAGGACGCTCATTTTTATGAGCATATCGGCTTTGACCTCAGTGCGATCATCCGTGCAGTTGTTGCTAATTCAAGCTCAAATTCAGCTTCTCAAGGTGCTAGCACCATTACACAGCAGCTCGTTCGTATGCGTTATTTATCCGATGAAAAAACATATGAACGAAAATTAACAGAGATTTTTTACTCCTATGAGCTTGAGAAAGAATTTGATAAAGACGAGATTTTAACGATGTATCTTAATGAAGCCTATTTTAGCAATCAAGTTTATGGAATTGGTGGAGCAGCTACATATTATTTTCAAAAACCACTCCAAGAGCTATCTATAGCTGAAATTGCTTTTATTGCTGCCATTCCAAATAACCCCTCGCTTTATAATCCTTTAAAAAACTTTGATAAAACAAAAGCGAGGCAAGAGCGGTTATTAGATACACTCGCAGCGAGTGGCGCTATAACAAAAGAAGATGCCACTACATATAAAGCTGAAACTATAACGTTAAATGTAAAGAATAAAGCGCAAAGCTACCCTATGTACAGCACGTATGTCCTACAAGAGCTTAGATGGTTAGTTGCAGAAAAAGAAGGTTATTCAGATCGACTTGCAAATACACAAGGCGAGGAAGAGAAGAAAAAAATCAAAGCGCAGCTAGACAATCGACTCAATACATTATTCCAAAATGGATTAACGATTTATACCGCGCTTGACCCAGACAAACAAGCACATGATGAGAAAAAAATGACTGCAATTCTAGGCTCAGGTAAATTACAAGCAGCTGGAGCAGTTATTGATAATACATCCCGAGAAGTTGTTAGTCTTTATGCTGGGAAAAACTACGAGAAGTTTGGTTATCATCGTGCCTTTCAAGGTACGCGTCAGCCAGGCTCTGCCTTTAAACCGTTAGCGGTGTACGCTCCTTTCTTTGAAACGACAGCTCACACACCTGATTCTATAGTAAGTGGTGGCAGTTATTGTGTCGGTTCATTTTGTCCGCAAAACTATGGAGGCTTTAAATACGGTGATGTACCAATTAGAGTAGCATTTCGAAATAGTTACAATACATCGGCTCTTCGTCTCTTTAACACAGTCGGAATTGACACAGCCTTTAGTTACTTAGATCGCTTTCATTTCCGCTCCATCGTGGCAAAAGACCATGATTATGCTCCTGCCTCTTTGGGAGGGTTAACGTATGGTGTTACAGCACTTGAGCTAGCAGATGCTTATACAAGCTTTATAGACGGCTCATACGTACTTGCCCATAGCATCCGTAAAGTAACAGCATCTGATGGCACGGAGCTTTACAGCTGGGATTCAGCACGCGATCAAATTTGGTCACCGAAAACGGTTAAGTATATGCGTTCGATGCTTACAGATGTTGTTACTAAAGGTACAGGACAAGGCGTTTATAGTAGAAGTAACTATGTCGGTGCCAAAACGGGAACAACTAACGACTATCGCGACTACTGGCTTGCTGGATTAAATGATGAATACACTGCAGCAGTATGGCTTGGCTACGATAAGCCACAATCTATGGAGAGTTTAGAATCTTATAAGATTCACCACAAGCTATTTAATGTTTTACTGGAATAAAAATCAATTATGCCTCGGCATAATTGTTGCTGTCGCTTCGCTTCCGCACAGATAAACAATACGTCCGGAATCGGCTTTGTGCTTAGGCCTGCGTGAGAGCCGACACGATGTCGGTCGTTTCGGTAATGCCACAGGACCTGGCGTTTTTACCGATGCAGGTCAGTTAGCCGTTATCGCATGGATGCGATGATTTTAGGCTAACATCCTTTAAGCACTCCTTTCCGATTCCGTGACATCCGCCGGAGGCTTAACTTCTTACAGCGGATGTCTTTTGTACCGAAAGCGTAGCGACAGGTACAGATGTTTGGACAACCGCTGTAAGAAGTTAAAAGGAGCAGCCCTGAGTGAAATTCTTCACTCTAGGGCTGCTCCTTTATTGTTTTAACGTTACTATGTAATTTAATAAACCACGGCATTTAATGAGCAAACGGTAAGCTTGCCAAAATACCATTATACAATTTTAAAACAACATAAACTAATAGCGATAATAGTATTGTCCACATAAAAAGCTCAAATACTAATAAGCCAATCGTTCCACCCATCGACATAAAATGACTCATTTTATAGATAAGGTAAATAAAGTAGATAAAAACAGTTAAGATAAAAATACCTACTAAAACGTAAATAAATTGAATAGCAAAGGCTGAACAGATTGCACCAACCAATAAAATGATGTATCCACCTCGTGCTTGATTAACTGTCGCACCATCATGATCCTTTGAGAAAAACAACATTCCTAGTTCATGAATAGTTTCCCCTACTAATTTTAATGCCGAAAATAACATAAAAAAGATTACTGCAAAGACAATTAGCAAGAATACACGGAGCTCGAAATCGGATAAAAACTCACGCATGCCGGAATACACACCGATTGCATGAAAAACTAGCAACGATTCACTTACTGCATACATTCCAAATGTCAAACTAAACAATAAAATCGTAATTAATGGTAGATAACCATAAATATAAGGGTTCTTCATAAAATTTTTTTCCTTTATTATTATTGATAACTTCCTATTTATAATATATCCAAAATTCTTCCACTATCGCAAGCTAAATCATATGAGTGCATATGCATTCATACAAAAAGTGCGATATAATTAACATACTTATCTGCATAAAGGAGGATTTTTTTGTTACAAGTACTTTATATTTTCATTCCAATGCTTGCTGCAATATTTGTGCCACTTTTATATAAAAGCATTAAAAATATTCACACAGGTTGGTTTGTTCTTGCAGTACCTGCTACACTTGCGATTATTTACGCGTCTTATATCGGAAAAGTAGCAGATGGTAAAGTATTTCTTGAAGAGCTTCCTTGGATTCCATCGCTTGATATTTCCATCGTTTCTTATTTAGATGGACTTAGCTTGCTGTTCTCATTACTGATTACTGGAATTGGCTCATTGGTCGTACTTTACTCTATTTTTTACTTAGACAAACATAAAGAAAAATTACATAATTTTTATGTTTACCTATTATTATTTATGACCGCAATGCTAGGAGTAGTACAGTCAGATCATTTAATTACGCTGTACTTCTTTTGGGAACTAACATCTATTTCATCATTTTTACTGATCGGCTATTGGTATTCTCGTGATGCCTCTCGCTTTGGTGCACTTAAGTCAATGATGATTACAGTCGGTGGCGGCTTAATGATGTTAGGAGGATTCATCCTTCTTTATATAATGGGAGGAACGTATTCAATCCGTGAACTTATTATCATGGCACCTAGTTTAGTGCAGCATCCGCTGTTCACCTGGTCGCTCGTTTTAATACTTCTAGGAGCATTTACGAAATCTGCCCAATTCCCATTCTACATTTGGTTACCAGATGCAATGGAAGCGCCAACACCAGTAAGTGCATACCTTCACTCTGCAACAATGGTAAAGGCAGGTATTTATTTAGTTGCACGCTTTACACCTATTTTCGCTGTTTCTGAGCTTTGGGTATGGCTCGTTACAGGCGTAGGTATCTTAACGCTATTCTGGGGTTCATTCTTTGCTGTGAAGCAAACAGATTTAAAAGGAATCCTTGCTTTCTCTACAGTGAGTCAGCTTGGACTTATAATGTCATTGCTCGGCGCAAGTGCTTTGGCGTTTCATGGCAACGGGGCAACAGATACTATTAAATTTGCTGCCTTTGCGGCGATTTTCCACCTTATTAACCACGCAACATTTAAAGGAAGCCTATTCATGATTGCTGGTATTGTCGATCATGAAACAGGTACACGTGATATTCGTAAGCTCGGAGGCTTAATGAGTATTATGCCGCTTAGCTTTACAGTAGCGGCAATCGGAAGCTTATCAATGGCTGGTCTACCGCCATTTAATGGCTTCTTAAGTAAGGAAATGTTTTTAACTGCCATGCTTGCACTGCAAAATTTCGAATTTTTAGGCTTTGAAACATGGGGAGCACTCTTCCCGATTGTTGCTTGGATTGCTAGTATATTTACATTTGTCTATAGCTTCTATTTTGTTTTCAGAACATTTACTGGTAAATATACACCAGAAAAATTACCTCATAAACCACACGAGGCACCGATTGGCATGCTAATTTCGCCGATGATTTTAGCAGCATTAGTCGTAACAATATTCTTTATTCCGAACCTTGTTGGTGATACTTTTGTAAAGCCAGCAGTACAAGCTATTCAGCCATTCTTATATGATTCACCGAAGGATATTGATATTCATGTAGCAGCCTGGCATGGTGAAATTACACCTGAATTGCTCATGACGTTTGGCATAGTAATTGTTGGGGTTCTACTATTTGTAGCGTTACCGAAATGGCAGGGCATTTATCAAAAATTCCCACGAGCTTTAACATTAAATAATGCATACGACAAGATTATGCTCGGACTAGATGTTGGGTTAAATCGCGTATCACGTCTTTATATGACGGGCTCTATGCGTCACTACCTGCTGTATATGTTTAGTAGCATTGCAGCAATTGTAATAGGTTCTTTATTTGTGAAGAATGCTTTTACAGTCTCCTTCCAAGATACTGCACCTATTCATCCTTACGAGATCATTTTAGTTTTGGTGTTAGTCGTTGGAACAGCCATTACTATTTTAGCAAAATCACGTTTAACAGCCATTATAGGTCTTGGTGCAGTGGGCTACACAGTAGCATTATTCTTCGTTATTTTTAATGCTCCTGATCTAGCATTAACACAGCTTGTCATTGAAACAATTTCTGTTGCGCTATTTTTACTAGCGTTTTATCATCTGCCTAAGCTTGGAAAACGAGAAGAGCGCATGAGATTCCAATTAAATCGCGCGATTGTTTCCATTGCAGTCGGTGTTATGGTTACGCTTTTAGCACTGTCTGCACATTCACAAAAATTGATTCCAACTATTTCGAAGTATTATGAGGAAACAGTTTATTCAAAAGCAGGCGGTGGAAACATTGTCAACGTGATCTTAGTAGACTACCGTGGCTTTGATACATTATTTGAAATTACAGTACTAGCTATTGCTGGAATGGCCATTTTAGCAATGATAAAGCTACGCATGAATAGAAAGGAGAAAACACATGAAAACAAATGATGTCATTATACAATTTACAACAAAAATTGTATTCTTCATTATTTTCTTCTTCTCCATTCATATTTTTCTCGCTGGTCATTACACACCTGGAGGCGGCTTTGTTGGTGGACTTTTAACATCGAGTGCTATTGTACTCTTAGTCCTTGCCTTTGATTTAAATACGGTTCGTAAGGTTTTACCTATAAATTATACGTATTTAACAGCAATTGGCTTACTACTTGCACTGGCAACAGCCGCTTTCCCAATGTTTGTAGGTCAACCGTTTTTTACACATTTCTTTGATTATTTCGATTTACCGCTTCTAGGCAAACAGTCATTACACACGGCTATGCTTTTTGATAGCGGTGTCTATTTGGTTGTTGTCGGCGTTACGATGACCATTATTCAAACGATTGGGGAGGATGAATAATGGAAATATTGATGGCGTTTGTCATAGGCTTTCTGTTTATGGCAGCGGTTTATTTAATCTTATCTAAAAGCTTATTGCGTATTATTATCGGGACAGGCCTTTTAAGTCATGGCGCTCATCTTCTCATTTTAACGATGGGCGGGCTTGGTGGAGAAGCACCACCTGTTTTAAAGGAAGGGGCAAAAACTTTTGCAGACCCATTACCACAGGCGCTTATTTTAACAGCGATTGTTATTAGTTTTGGGGTAACAGCTTTCTTCCTTGTACTAGCATACCGTTCTTATCAGGAGCTTGAGACAGATGATATAAGCTTAATGAAAGGAAGTGATGAGGATGAATAACTTCCTTCTACTGCCAATTATCATCCCGTTTTTCTTCGGTATGATTTTAATGTTTGGGCAAAAAAACTTAAAATACCAACGTTCATTCGCATTACTTGGTATAGGGCTCGCACTTACATCAGCGATTTCACTACTTTTAAAGGTGAAAAATGACGGTATCCAAAAGGTGACATTCGGAGATTGGCCTGTGCCATATGGCATTACGATGGTTTCTGATATGGTGTCCGCACTGCTTGTCACAACAACGCTGCTGATCGCACTTTTTGTTGTTTGGTATGGCTTCGGTTCCATCACAAAAGAACGTGAACGCTTCTTCTACTATCCTGGAATTATGTTTATTTTAACCGGGGTTAACGGGGCATTTACGACAGGCGATATTTTTAACCTTTTCGTATTCTTCGAGGTATTGTTAATGGCCTCTTATTTACTCATCGTTCTTGGGGGCGAGAAAGGACAGCTTAAAGGTTCTATTAAATATATTTTAATTAATGTTATTTCATCTGCATTATTTGTTATTACAGTTGCCTACCTTTACTCTGTAGTAGGTACATTAAATATGGCAGATATTGCAGTAAAGATTGCTGAAATTAATCAACCAGGTATCGTTACTGTTATCGCTGTACTATTTTTAATGGTATTTGGGTTAAAAGCGGCTATTTTCCCGCTATACTTTTGGCTTCCAACTTCTTATGCAGCAGCACCTATACCAGTACTAACGCTATTTGGTGCACTACTAACAAAGGTGGGCATTTATGCGATTACTCGAACATATACATTGTTCTTTGTTCATGATTTATCGTATACCCATGATCTACTGATGGCATTAGCAGTTGCAACAATTATTGCGGGCTGTATTGGTGCACTTGCCTATCACGATGTAAAGCTCATCATTATCTATAATATTGTCATAGCTGTAGGTGTTATTTTATTCGGTGTATCTCAAATGAATGAAATCTCCCTAAAAGGTGCAATGTTCTATTTAATTCATGACATGCTTATAAAAGCAGCGCTCTTTATGTTAATAGGCATAGTGATTTACATTACGGGTACATCTGATTTACGAAAAATGGGCGGTCTTATGAATAAATATCCTGCTCTTGGTTGGTGCTATTTAATTGCAGCATTTGGTCTAGCAGGGATTCCTCCACTTAGTGGCTTCGTTGGAAAGCTGTTGATTGTACAGGGAGGATTTGAAGCAGGCAGTAAATGGAGCAGTATTTTTATTTTAGCTTCGTCTCTTCTCGTTTTATTGTCTGTTATTCGTATTTTCCTTTATGCCTTTTGGGGTGAAGAAAAAGAAACAACGGGTACTGTCGATAAAAAAGTCTACAATACTCTATTTGTGCCTACTGTGCTTTTAGTACTCATTACTGTAGCCTATGGTGTAGGCTCTGAATGGATTACTCCATTTATGGACGATGCGGCAAAACTATTAAGTGATCCATCTATTTATATAGATGCTGTAATGAAGGGGGATTAGAGATATGGCATTTCAAATTATTTTAAATGTTGTACTTGCCTTCGTTTGGATGTTCCTTTCTTCTAATTACACAGCAACAGGCTTTATCGTTGGGTTCATTCTCGGTATTATATTGCTCATTATTATGCGTAGGTTTTTTACTACCCGACTTTACGTCTACCGTATATGGGCAATGATTAAACTGACGTTACTCTTTTTAAAGGAGTTAGTGTTAGCGAATATACAAGTTCTTCAAGTAGTCTTAAAGCCTAAGTTGGATATGCAGCCTGCATTCTTTGCCTATCCGACTGTTTTAACAGAAGAATGGGAAATTACTTTATTATCCAGTCTTATTACGTTAACACCTGGTACAATAGTAGTGCATGTATCAGATGATGCAAAAACTTTGTATGTACATGCTATCGATATGAGTGATGTCGATGAAGCGATTACAGCAATTCGAGATTCATTTGAGAAAGCGATTTTGGAGGTGAGTAAATCATGACAACATTTATTATTGCTTCGATTGTAGTGATTTGCTTATCAATGATTGCAGTCATTTATCGAATGGTTAAAGGACCTTCTGCATCCGATCGTGTAGTAGCATTGGATTCATTAGGTGTATCAGTAATCTCGCTAATTGGACTGTTTTCAGTACTGGTTGAAACAAGCTTCTTCCTGGAGATTATATTATTGTTAGCGATTTTATCGTTTATCGGTACTGTTGCTTTCTCTAAATTCATAGAGAAAGGAGATATCATTAAACGTGACAATTCTCGCTAATAGTTTAGTTATTTTTTTCATTTCTGTAGGGGTGCTATTTATAGTCGTGACAGCCATTGGTCTTGTCCGTTTACCTGATTTGTACACACGTGCGCACGCTGCTTCTAAAAGTGCAACGCTCGGTGTCATGTGCGTACTCATTGGCGTATTCTTTCACTTTTGGCTGATTGAAGATCACTTTAATCCCCGCATTTTGCTCGGTATACTGTTCCTGTTTATCACAGGTCCTGTCGGAGGGCATATTATGGCTCGCTCCTCATACATCGCTGGCGTAAAACCTTGGAAAGGCACAATACACGACGAGCTGGGACCTGAAATTGATCGGATGAAAAAGGAACAAGGCATTAAATAACTTTTCAAAAATAGTTGGCCAATGAATAAACTAACTTCATTGGCCACCTTTTTTAATTATTTGATAGCATAAAAAATTCCTTCTCTAAACCAATGCCTTCCCAAAAGTTTAGTGCTAAGTCATTTTTTAAATCTACATAGACATTTACTACAGTAGTATTATGTTCGTCATTAAACCAATTCACTAAATCATCTACTAGACGTTTAGCAACCTTCTGTCTTCTATATACTGGTACTACATAAACCTCGTCTATTTGACCGTAGTTCATATCGTAAATAAAATCCTTTTTGATCGATGCCAATCCAAAACCAATCATTTCATTATTTTCATTCGTTGCTATACAAATGGCCCCATATTTTGAATGAATATATTGTTCCAGCTGTTCTTGAATTCCCTTCCTTTCACTCTCCCCTAATTCACAATCTGCCGTTTCTATGGCATTTTCATTCCATAGTTCCAATATTTCATTTAATAATTTCTGGTTTACAACATCCTCAGTTAATAGTTGAATATGTATGCTCATTTCTTTCATCTCCTATAACGTTTGATGATTTAATCATCTCACAATATATGGAATCACTCTATAATAAACAGGTAAATCTACCAATTAATTATACTTCAGCATAATTGTTGCTGTCGCTTCGCTTTCGGTACAGAAAACATTCGCTGAAAGAAGTTAAAAAAATCTGCTCATCATAAGTAAGCAGATTCTTTAAGAAAACAGATTTAGTATATATATCCTTTTAAAGTTAATATGTCTGTGAGCTGTTCTACGCATTCTTCGATAGAATTGCGTTCTGTGTCTAAAATAATTTCTGGGTTTTCCGGTTCTTCATAGGGTGCACTAATCCCAGTAAAGTTAGCGATTTCTGCATTACGTGCTTTTTTATAAAGACCTTTTGGATCACGCTTTTCACATGTTTCAACAGAACACTTCACATAGACCTCTATAAATTCCCCTGTTTCCACAAGCTCACGGACAACTTGACGATCTTCTCGATAAGGTGAAATAAAAGCAGTTAGAACAATTTGTCCATTTTCCACAAAAAGCTTAGATACCTCTCCAATACGCCGTATATTTTCTTTACGGCTTGTTTCGTCGAATCCTAAATCCTTATTTAAGCCATGGCGAACATTATCACCATCTAAGACAAATGCTTGATTGCCCCGTTCAAAGAGTCGGCGCGCGAAGGCATTCGCCACAGAAGATTTTCCTGATGCTGATAAACCAGTGAACCATAAAATAAAGCTTTGATGCTTGTTTTGTGTACGACGCTCCTCTTTCGTAATGGACGCTTCATGCCAAACGATGTTTGAACTCACTTTAAAACCTCCTTACGCATCCCTTTAATTAGTACATCCACAACCTCTTTACGACTAAATGTACTTGGTGGTACTTCGCCATTACGTAACATTTCACGAACCTTAGTACCCGATAAAATAACATGTGCTGAGCTATCATGTGCACAAGTTTTTGTCGTTGCCATGCCTTCACATATGTTGCAATAGAAGCTATGCTCAAATTTTAAAGGAACAATTCCTAATTCATCTTCCGTAAATTGTTCAAAGATTTTTTGTGCATCGTATGTGCCATAGTAATCACCAACACCTGCATGGTCACGCCCAACGATAAAATGCGTACAGCCATAATTTTTTCGTACAAGTGCATGGAAGATAGCTTCCTTTGGCCCTGCATAACGCATTGCAGCTGGAAACACGCCTAATTGCACGCGTTTTTCAGGATAATAATTTTGTAGTAAAACTTCGTAACTTTCCATGCGAATTGCAGCTGAAACATCGTCTGACTTCGTTTCCCCAACTAGCGGATTTAAAAATAATCCATCAATTGTTTCAAGTGCAGCCTTTTGAATATATTCATGTGCTCGATGCACAGGATTCCGTGTTTGGAAGCCAACAATTGTTTTCCAACCCTTTTCAGCAAAAAGCTTTCGTGTTTCAAGCGGATCGAATGAATAGCTAGGAAACTTTTGCTCTAGACGTTTTACTAATGTAATTTTTCCGCCCACATAAATACTTGGACGTTCAAGCAACTTTTTAACACCTGGATGCTGTAAATCTTCCGTGCCGTATATTAACAATGCCTCTTTCCGTTTATTTGGCTCATAAATATCGGCAACTTCAATAACACCATAAACAGCATCACCGAATACTAGTTTTGCCTCATCACCAGGCTGCAATATTGCCGCTACATCCCTTGCTACAGGTAATGTAATCGGAATACTCCATACCACGCCTGACGCTAAACGTGTATGTTCAACAACGGATTCATAATCTTCCTGCGTAAAAAAACCTTCAATTGGACTGTAACCACCGATAGCAATTAACTCTAAATCACTCAGTGCAATGGCATCAAGCTCGATAACTTTATTTATATGCGTTACATCCTTCTCTGGATTAAAGGCTTGCACTAATAGTCCACCATGTGGTTGTAAACTCATCAAAATCTCCTCCTAGTTCTATTGAATTACTCAGTTTTATATTTAAGTGTATTTGCATATTTTATTGATTTTTTGTCTTAGGCAAATTGAGGCTTCTGCAATTGACTGGCTTCCTTTCAAAAGTGATCGGGCATCTCCTCTGATTTGATCGGCTTCCTTTCATAAGTGATCGGGTACACTTCTGATTTGATCGGCTTCCTTTCATAAGTGATCGGGTACACTTCTGATTTGATTGGCTTCCTTTCAAAAGTAATCGGGTACTCCTCTGATTTGATCGGCTTCCTTTCAAAAGTGATCGGCTACTCCTCTGATTTGATCAGCTTCCTTTCAAAAGTGATCGGCATCTCCTCTGATTTGATCAGCTTTCCTCCTCAACCGGATATTTAAATTCCTTCACCCGCATCGTATATTGAGCGCTCTTCTTCACGCATTGTTCGCATTAAGCTAATGACACCCAGTGTTCCAACAATGATACTGCCAATTAATACGATGGCATAGACATCTTTCTCTAAAAAAAGTTGTACTAAAAAATAGGAAATGGCTAAAGAAAGGATTGGCGAGACAATCCAAATACGGATTATTTTTTTCACAATATGCTTATGGAAAATTTGTTTCCCGTCTTTAGCCATCCCCATTCCGATAATCGAAGAGGATGTTACTTGTGTTAATGGTACGGGAAGCCCAAAGATAGAGCTTATACCGACTAGAAATGCACCTGTACTCGATATTAATATTCCTTCTGCCTTTTCAAAGCGCATAATTTTTTTTCCGTTTGTTTCAAGCACACGTTTTCCTAGTAGCACCGCCCCAAGCGCCACAAATGCCCCACCAAGCAATATTCCAGTTGTTACACTCATCATTCCTGCACCAACAAGAGGCCCAATTGCATTTGCTACGTTATTCATCCCTGCTGAAAATGCTTCGAAAAATCCTGCAAACACAAGGAGAATCGTTAATATTGGATGATCTTTTAACAAACCTTTAACTCGTAATTTATACAGCCACTTCCCAAAGACAAATGCAATGACAAACGCTATGATTGGCACTATTACCCAAAACGATATGATGACAAGCAATGATTTAATATATAACACTTTGTAGGCAATCCCTACACCTACAACTGCTCCTACTGTCACTTCACTTGTTGATAACGGAATGCCTAAAAGATTGGCGAGAAATAGTGAGCTTGTCGCAGAAACCAATATAATAATGACAATCTTTACTGTAATGTACTCCTGCGGCATTATGCCGGAGCTGATTGTTTTTACTACCTCTCCACCTCCAAGAACTGCCCCAGAAAAAACTCCTACTGAGCAAATGAACAATGCTTGCCAAGCTTTTTTGATGGCACCTGCTCCGTAAGCAACTCCCATTGAGGCTGCCGCTCCACTAGCACCTATATTCATCGCAAAAAATAAACTAATCGCTATTGCTACATATTCAAGCATGGCAAAACTCCTTTACTCATGTAATCCACACTCAGTTTTACCAGACCCCTGCCATCTACCTGAACGCAAATCATCCATTGTAAATGCTGGTTTTGTACAATGCTCACAGCCAATGCTTGGATAGCCTTTATCATGTAAAGGATTGTACGGCAAATTATGCTTTGAAACATACCGCCAGATATCCTTCCATGACCAATGAATGAGTGGACAAATTTTAATGGATTTAAATTTATCGTCATGATTGATAAAGTTCATATTTTGTCGGGTTGGTGATTGTTCACGTCGTAAGCCTGAAATCCAAGCCTTTGCTCCAGCTAACGCTTCATGTAACGGCACAATCTTGCGAATTTCGCAGCATTTATTTGGGTTAGACTTCCATAATTCATTACCAAATTCTATTGCCTGTTGTTCGAGTGTCAGTGCAGGTTTTTGCATAATAATGTTAAGCTGCGGATATTTTTCTTTTACTTTATCAATTGTTTCATATGTTTCCTTAAAATGAACATCTGTATCTAAAAAGATAATCGTAGCATTAGGCTTCACCTTTGAAATAAGGTCAATCAAGACAATTCCCTCAATCCCAAAGCTACATGCATAGACGATATCCTCACCATATTCAGCATAACTCCACTGTAAAACCTCCAATGCACCCTTATACGTTTCGTCTACCTGAAAATTCAATGTTGGCTCATGCCAAGTTGCATATGTTAGCATATAATCCCCCTCATAACGAAAAAGAGGCGTTCTAACGAAAGACATATATAGATATGTCTTTGTTAAAACGCCTCTAGTTTTACTAGCCAGCTTATTAGTTTATTATGTAATGATTGTTCACCAGTATTGCCTACCCCGTTCTACAATCATTTTTCTTATTACCCAATATATACTAAAGTACACCTAGTAGTCAACTAGGCTTTTGTAAAAATTCATTTCAATGAGTCCAAATTTTTTATCCCGGTCAAAAGTAATATCTTTAATTCCATGTTGACTAATAGGAAATATATGTTTAATGTATAACTAAGCTTTGAACCAAACCAATATAAAATGCTGATCAGAGGATCTGAAGGCCATCTACTTATGACGATTATAAATCGTATTGGTAGATGGCCTTTTGTTTCTCTAGACAAAAAAGGAGCGATATATTTTATGAAAAAAAGAAAACAACTTTTCCAATCGTTAGCATTGATATCTGCATTAACGCTGACATTAACAGGTTGTGGTAGTAGCTCTTCGGAAAAAGATACAGGTGCTCAGGATACCAAAAAACCTGTAGAACTATTAAATGTATCTTATGATCCAACACGTGAGCTTTACGAGGAGTTCAACAAAGATTTTATAAAAAAATGGAAGGATGAAACCGGTCAAGATGTAACGATAAAACAATCACATGGTGGCTCTGGTAAACAAGGTCGAGCTGTAATCGATGGTCTGAAGGCTGATGTTGTGACACTAGCACTAGCTTACGATATTGATGAGATTGCACAAGCTCGAGGCCTATTAAAAAAAGATTGGCAAACAAAATTTGAAAATAACTCTACACCTTATACATCGACTATTGTCTTTTTAGTACGCAAAGGCAATCCAAAGGGTATTAAAGACTGGGATGATTTAATAAAAGACGATGTATCTGTCATCACACCAAACCCTAAAACATCTGGTGGTGCACGGTGGAATTATTTAGCCGCTTGGGCCTATGCAGGGAAATTATATAACAATGATGAGGCAAAAATAAAAGAATTTATGAAAGCTCTATATAGCAATGTGGAGGTGCTGGATTCTGGTGCACGCGGCGCTACAACAACTTTTGTTGAACGTAAAATTGGTGACGTTTTAATTGCATGGGAAAATGAAGCCTATTTATCGCTTAATGAATTGGGTGAGGATGAGTTTGACATCATTACACCTTCTTTAAGTATTTTAGCTGAGCCTCCTGTGGCAATTGTTGACAAAATCGTTGATAAAAAAGGTACACGCGAAGTAGCAGAGGCTTATTTAAAGCATTTATATAGTAAGCGGGGTCAAGAAATTGCTGCTAAAAATTACTATCGACCACGAGATGAAAAAATTCTAGCAAAATATCAAGAGCAATTCCCAAAACTTGAACTTGTTTCAATCGATGATTTCGGTGGCTGGGCAGAAGCACAAGCAAAACATTTTAAAGATGGTGGTACATTCGACGAAATTTATGTACCTCAATAAGGAGAACTATCTATTATGAGTAGTTTAACTGTTAATAAGAAAACACGCCGCATTATCCCTGGCTTTCACCTTTCTCTTGGCTATACCATGTTATATGTTAGCTTGCTAGTCTTATTGCCACTATCGATGATTTTTATTCATACAATGTCTCTAAACTGGACAGAGTTTGTTAATATTGTGACCGACCCTCGTGCTGTTGCTTCCTATAAGGTAAGCTTCAGTACAGCTCTCGCTGCTGGTTTATTAAATGTTATTTTTGGCACAATCATTGCTTGGGTGCTTGTGCGCTATAGCTTTCCCTTTAAACGAATCATCGATGGGCTTGTCGATTTACCATTTGCTTTACCAACTGCTGTAGCAGGCATTGCCTTAACATCACTCTATGCACCAAATGGTTGGATTGGTCAATTTTTCAATTTTAAAATTGCCTTTACACCACTCGGCATTATCATTGCCCTTACATTTATCGGGCTACCATTTGTCGTTCGTACTGTGCAGCCTGTCTTACACAATATTAGTGCTGAGGTTGAGGAAGCCTCTGCAAGCCTTGGAGCAACTCGTCTACAAACCTTTCGTAAAGTGATTTTTCCAGAGCTTGCTCCTGCCATTTTAACAGGTTTTTCATTAGCATTTGCACGTGCACTAGGAGAGTATGGTTCTGTTGTTTTTATCGCCGGGAATATGCCGATGAAGACTGAAATTACGCCATTAATTATTATGACAAAGCTCGAACAATATGACTACGCTGGTGCAACTGCTATTGCAGTGATCATGCTTGTCACGTCCTTCATCCTATTATTTAGCATTAATTTAATACAATGGTTGGCAAATCGTCGCTTTGTACATTAGGAGGTATTTATGGAACAGTCAACATTTATACAGCAAGTTGCTCCTGAAAAAAATAATGCAGTGACAAAGTCTGCTGCCTTACAAGAGCCTCGCTTTGTCCGATATACGCTAACTTTTATTGCGCTAGCTTTTTTAGCATTGTTCATTGTGCTTCCGCTAGTATCAATTTTTTCCACTGCCTTTCAAAAAGGAGTAGACGTATATGTAGCAGCTATCACACATCCAGATGCATTGGCGGCTATTAAGTTAACCTTAACTGTCGTCGCGATTGCAGTACCAATAAACGCAATCTTTGGAGTTATGGCTGCTTGGGCTTTAACAAAGTTCAACTTTAAAGGGAAAAATCTATTACTTACGATTGTCGATCTTCCTTTTGCAGTATCTCCTGTTATTGCAGGTTTAGTATTTATTTTGTTATTTGGCTCACAGGGACTATTTGGGGATTGGCTATTTGAACATGACATTAACATTGTTTTTGCGCTACCTGGTATTGTCCTAGCTACTGTCTTTGTCACGTTGCCCTTTGTTGCACGGGAGCTTATTCCTCTTATGCAGACACAAGGCACTTCTGAGGAGGAGGCATCCATTTCACTTGGTGCCAATGGTTTTAAA
Organism: Lysinibacillus sp. NPDC056185; assembly: GCF_047737915.1. Lineage (NCBI taxonomy): Bacteria > Bacillati > Bacillota > Bacilli > Caryophanales > Bacillaceae > Lysinibacillus > Lysinibacillus sp. NPDC056185. Next base: position 82,993 of record NZ_JBLLLQ010000013.1, on the reverse strand, counting down.
ACATTTTGGCATGTGACATTGCCAAATATCAAATGGGGCTTATTGTACGGCCTTACCCTATGTAATGCTCGGGCAATCGGTGAATTTGGTGCCGTTTCTGTTGTATCAGGGCATATTAGAGGGATGACAAATACGATGCCCCTTCATATTGAAATTTTATACAATGAATACCAATTTGCAGCAGCCTTCGCCGTTGCTTCATTGATGAGCGTGATCGCCATTATTACACTTATCGTTAAAGATATTATTGCTTGGAAATCAAAATCTGCCTAAAGGAGGTATTGTCAGCATGAGCATTCAAATTAAAAATGTATCTAAAAAATTCGGTTCCTTTCAAGCTTTAGAAGATGTTTCACTTCATATTCAATCAGGGGAACTGGTTGCCCTTCTCGGCCCATCTGGTTCTGGCAAAACTTCTTTACTACGCGTTATTGCTGGGCTTGAAACGTCAGATGTTGGCGAGATTTTATTTGACGGTCAATCGATGATAGATCGTCATCCAAAGGAGCGAAATGTAGGCTTTGTATTCCAGCATTATGCGCTTTTTCGCCATATGACAGTTTTTGATAATGTCGCTTACGGTCTTAAAGTACGCCCTCGTAAAACAAGACCTTCTAAACTTGAAATTAAGGACAAAGTGATGGAACTTCTACGACTCGTCAAACTAGATAATTTTTCTGATCGTTACCCAACTCAGCTTTCAGGTGGGCAACGTCAGCGTGTTGCACTTGCTAGAGCTCTCGCCGTGGAGCCCAAGGTGCTTTTATTAGATGAACCTTTTGGAGCACTGGATGCTAAGGTACGCAAGGAATTGCGGCGCTGGCTACGAAAGCTTCACGATGATTTTCATATAACAAGCATTTTTGTTACACACGATCAGGAAGAGGCACTTGATGTTGCAGACCGAATTGTCGTGATGAACAACGGCAAGATAGAGCAAATTGGTAGCCCAGACGACGTATACACAAACCCAAAGAGCCCTTTTGTTTATGATTTTTTAGGTAATGTGAATCTCTTTAAAGGACGGTTACATAATGGTAAGCTCCTGCATGGTGAATTTGCGATTGATGTACCTGGCGTACAAGAACATACAGAGGATCATGCAGTAGGCTATGTACGTCCCCATGATATTCATATTGAGAAAACTAACGTACCTGGCACCGTCCCCGTCAAAGTAAGCCATATTCATTTGCTCGGACCTATCGTGCAGATTGAGCTACGTCGTGAAGATATAGATGAATTTTTAGAGGCAGAACTGACTAAAGAACAATTTACTAATCTGCAGCTTAAGGTTGGTGACCATGTATTTGTCAGACCAAAGCAATTAAAAGTCTTTATCCCCGAAGACTTTTCCATTTAAAAAAGCCGTGTAGCAAATTTCTGCTACACGGCTCTTAGTGTTGAAAAACAAAATGATCAAGGAAATATTGTGAAATGTTCTGCCGCTTTAAATGATGATGATTTCCGTTCTAGGCTACTAGTCACACAACTAAGCGTCCAGTCGGAACGGAAATCAACCCCTCATTTTGCCGAAGACCCAGACTTTATTTAATAAGACACAACAACATAAGCCCTGTAGCAAAGAAATTTGCTACAGGGCTACTATTTTATTTATGATGAAAATCTCGTCCGTCGTGAACAGCTGTTACATAGCCAGCACGAATAACAAAATCACCGAAATGCTCGCCATCTTGACGTTCCTTCGCATAGCGCAGAAGGATTGGACGAAGCTCCGCTAAAATCTCCTCTTCACCTATATTTTCGCGATAAATTTTATTGAGACGATTACCAGTAAAGCTCGCCCCTAAATACATATTATATTTTCCTGGACCTTTACCGATAAAGCCAATCTCAGCCATTGCTGCGCGTGAGCAACCATTCGGACAGCCTGACATGCGAATAACGATTTCTGTATCGTTTAAGCCTGCTTCATCGATGATTGTTTCTATTTTTGTAATAAGAGAAGGCAGGTAACGCTCTGCTTCTGCCATGGCTAAACCACATGTTGGTAACGATACGCAAGCAATCGAATTACGACGCAATGCAGAATAGTGTGCACCATCTGTAAGCTTGTATTGCTCAATAATAGCAGCGATTTTTTTCTTCTTTTGCGGCGTTACATTACTAATCATTAAATTTTGGTTTGGCGTTAAGCGGAAATCACCCGTATGCACCTTCGCAATTTCTCGTAATCCTGTTAGTAGCTCATAATTTTCAAAGTCCTTAATACGACCATTTTGAATAAATAATGTATAATGCCATTGGCCTTCTGCACCTTTAATCCAGCCAAACTCATCACCTGTACGATTAAAGGTAAATGGACGAGCCTCTTGAATATCCCAGCCTAGACGACGTGTTAGTTCTTCGTTAAACCATTCAAGTCCTCTAGCATCAATTGTATATTTAAAACGTGCATTTTTACGAACCGAACGATTCCCATAATCGCGCTGAATCGTAATAATTTTCTCCGCTGTTTCCAGTAGTTTATCAGGTGTGATAAAGCCAATTATACGAGCAAGCTGTGGGTATGTTTCATGATCGCCATGTGTCATGCCCATCCCTCCGCCAACTGCTATGTTAAAGCCTATTAACTTATCCTCTTCAACAATTGCAATTAACCCTATATCTTGTGAGAATACGTCCACATCATTACTTGGCGGAACAGCAATACCAATTTTAAATTTACGTGGCAAATATTGCGCACCGTATATAGGTTCAATTTCTTCATCTTGAGTGTCAACTACCTTTTCACCATCTAGCCATAGTTCATGGTAAGCTCGTGTTCTAGGCAGTAAATGCTCACTTAATTTGGCAGACCAATTATAGATTTCCTCATGTAATGCGGATTGATTGGGATTCACATTACACATGACATTACGATTGACATCTCCGCAGGCAGCTAGAGAATCTAATAACACCTCATTAATTTCCTGCATATATTTTTTGACGTTCCATTTTAAAATACCGTGCACTTGGAATGCCTGACGTGTCGTTAATTTTAAGGAGCCGTTACCATACTTTCTCGCCATTTCATCCATTACAAGCCATTGTGCTGGAGTAGCTGCTCCGCCCGGTGTACGTACACGCACCATAAATTGATAGGCAGGCTCAAGCTTTTGACGCTGGCGTTCATTACGAAGATCGCGGTCGTCTTGTAAATAACTACCATGGAACTTCATTAGACGATTATCATCCTCTGGAATACCTGAGCTTAATGGATTGTTCATCGTACGCTCTAATGTCCCGCGTAGATAATTACTGTCGGTTTTAATACGTTCTACATCACTAGGCTTCCCTGGTTGTGGAGGTAGAATAATTTTTCCTGTCATTTGTTATCGCTCCTTTATTAATAGACGTCACGTTGATAGCGTTTCTGCTGTTTTAGCTCTTGAACAAAGGCTTTCGCTTCCTCTGGCGTTTTTTGTCCCTGTTGTTCAATAACGCGAAGTATTGTTGCATCAACATCAGCAGCCATTGATTTTTCATCGCCACAGACGTAAATGATAGCTCCTTGCTCTAGCCATTCATAAAAGGCGACAGCATTTTCCTCAATTTTATGTTGAACATATATTTTTCTATCTGTATCACGTGAAAAGGCGACATGCATTTCACTGAGCGTGCCTGCAGCAAGCCAACGCTGCCAATCCGTTTGATAAAGGAAGTCAGTGACAAAATGTTGATCCCCCAAAATTAGCCACGCTTTTCCTTCGACGCCTAATTCCTCACGCTCCTCCAAAAATGCACGATACGGGGCTACACCTGTGCCAGCACCAATCATAATAATCGGTGTATCCTCATGCTCCGGTAATCTAAAGTTCGGATTTTTATGAACATATATCTTTAATGTATCTCCAATTTGAATATGTTCCGCTACACTTCCGGAGCAAACACCAAGACGTTGTCGTCCATTCGTCTCATAGCTTACTTTCCCAATTGTTAAATGTACTTCTTCACTATTTGCCTTTTGACTACTTGCAATGGAATATAGACGTGCTGGAATTTTACGTAGTAAATCTACAAATTGCTGCGCATCCCATATAAATGGTGCAAAGTCTTGCACAACGTCAAGTAAATCTCTTCCTTTTGCATAGTCCTTCCAGGAATTAGAGTCCTCAAGTAGCTTTGTAAATTGCTCATGGATCGTATAGGCACCAATTTTTTGTAACAACGGCTTTGACAGTACAGTAATTTCTAGCTTTTTTTGTAATGCATCCTTTAATGGTAGCGTTTCTTCGAAGACGGTTACATCCGTTTGTGGATCAAACTGTAGCGCAGTGATTAAAGCATCTACTAGATTTTCATCATTATCTGGTTGAATACCGATACTATCTCCTGGTTCGAAGTGGAAACTTGCACCTTCGATGGATAATTCAATATGGCGTGTTTCTTTGTTTGATCCTCGGCCGTTTAAATTAATGTTTTCAAGTACTTCTGCATAAAACGGATTTTTACGAGAATATGTAGTGTCTCCTTGTACTGTCTGATTTTGTGTAGTAGATGTAGCAGCTAAATCGGTCTGTTGCAACAACTCCTGCTGAACAGCAGAAAACCATTGTGCAGCCGTGTCATCATAATCTACATCACAATCTGTGCGAGGGACGATTAGAGTTGCCCCTAATTTTGCAAGCTGCTCATCAAAATCCTTTCCTGTTTTACAGAAAAATTCATAAGAACTATCTCCTAAGGCTAGTACAGAATAATGAAGATGCTCTAACCTAGGAGCACGCTTACTATGCAAAAAATCGTAGAACTGTATCGCTTGATCAGGCGGATCCCCTTCCCCATGCGTGCTAACAATGAGCAAAAGATTCGTTACCTTTTTAAAATTATTTGGTTTAAACGTTGCTAGCGATGAAATGGTTACGTCGACATCGTTATCTTTCAAGGCTGAGGCATATTTTTCAGCTAACCCCTGACTATTGCCTGTTTGTGAACCATATAAAATCGTCACTGTCTTGGTGCTTGGTTTTACTATCGGCGTTGCTTCTTCGACAACAGCATCAATAGTTGCTAGTGGTGCACTTAAATAGCCGTTTAACCACACCCTCTGTTCTCCTGTTAGTTTAGGAAGCAGCTCATTTAACAGCTTTACCTGCTCCTCATTAAATGGACTATTCACTACTTGCAGTTTCAATCTTGCCACCTCACGTATTCGTATCATTTTCTACTCTTGATATTTTGTCTGACAAAAACATTATTATCGAAGTCGGATTTTTTCCTTCTTTTCAATTTGGACCACATAGGAATTTTGCACAATCAATGTAATCGATCCGTGGTTCACAGTATTTAAAATTTGGCGAACATTATCTAATGCTAGATTTACATTTTCAGTTCTTTTATCTATCATTACAAAACACCTTCCTCGGTAAATTTTAACAATGGATAAATACGTTCCACTAAAACTTTCTTTACATTGTCGTCATAGCCTAAACTTTCACATAACATAACGTTCTTATTCTCATAATCTTGTAATCGCCTTGTTATGCTTTGGTGCAAAACCCCAGTAAACAACAAATACGGCACTATAAATACTTGATTGGTCCTTTTCTTCTCTTGTTGTAACCACTCTTCAAACGTAGGACCCATTCCATATAAAAAACATGTGTCTACGGCTTTATAAGCATATTTATCACGTAATCTTGCCGCAATTTTGGCTAAATCACTCTTTACTTCAGGATCACTACTCCCACGACCTATAAGTAAAACACTTGCATCGTTAGTAGGGCACCTTGCTTCTAAAATTCTAGTCTGTAATGTATCAATTAATAGTTCATGGACACCAAGTGGTTCACCGTATGTAAAACGCACTTGTGGATGCTGTTTTTTTGCTTTTTCAATTTCATTCGGAATATCGTGTTTTGCATGCTGAGCGGCAAGCAATAAAATAGGCACGATCGCTATAGCTGTAGCCCCTTGGTTAATACAGCTTGCTATACCTTCAGCAATTGTCGGCGTCGCGAGTTCTAAAAAACTAATTTCTTGAATCGGTATGTCAATCTCCTGTTGTACACTCTTTAGAAAGGTTACAGCTTGCTCTACTCCTGCCTTTACTCTACTTCCATGAGCGATATATAAAATGGCTTGCATAACCCCACATCCTTACACAGAAATTTCTGCTAACTGTGGCTGTGGAATGTTTTGCTCGAACCATTGAATTGTTTCCCTCAAAGTCACAACTTTCCCTACTACAATTACGCTTGGATTTTGAATATTTTCTCGCTGCACTAGTTCTTCAATATTAGCTAAAGTACCTGTGACTGTTTTTTGTTGAGAAAATGTACCCCAATGAATGAGCGCTATTGGTGTTTCTTGATCACGGCCATACTTAAGTAGCTGCTGACGGATATAGGGAAGGTTACCGACCCCCATATAAATAGCAATCGTATCAATCCCTTTCGCCAGACTTTCCCATCGGATGGCATCATCCTTGCCCTCTCTCATATGTCCAGTAACCACTGCAAAACTTGAGCTTAAGTCACGATGTGTAACAGGAATCCCAGCATAGGCAGGAGCTGCTATCCCTGAAGTAATGCCAGGCACAATTTCAAATGGAATATTATGCTGAGCTAGCACCTCTGCTTCCTCAGCCCCCCTTCCAAACACGAAGGGGTCGCCTCCCTTTAATCTCGTCACAATCAATCCTTGCTGTGCATAGCTGACAAGTGATTGATTAATTTGCTCTTGAATCATGGCGTGCTGCTGCGGTAGCTTACCGCAAAAGATAAGCTTAGCCTCTTGTTTAGCATAGGATAGTAGATTCTTATTAATGAGTCTGTCATACAGGATGACATCAGCACATTCGATACACCGTAATCCTTTTACCGTGATAAGATCAACATCACCAGGACCAGCACCCACTATAAAAACTTTTCCCATTTGATTTCACTCCCCCTTGTCAGATAGAAAAAAAAGACTCAAATCATTCATGGACAGAGCAATGTCTGTGAATAATTTGAGCCTCTAGTTTGCTAGTCAGCTACGTATTTAATTCTTAGTAATATAATAAGAATAATATATAATGTAGTATATTCTGTCAACAGTTTATTTAGTGCCTAGAATATGATATTTATTTTATTTACTTAATTAAAGAAAAAACCAGGTGTCACTTGCTGACATCTGGTTTTTTTGAGATCTATCTTATTTGAATTAAAATCTACGAGGACCTCTAAATGGTGGACCTGGTCTGAAACCTGGTCTGAAACCCGGACCGAAAAACGGCGGTCGGAAAAACGGTGGGCCGAAAAATGGCGGCCCGAAAAATGGTGGTCCAAAAAATGGCGGCCCGAAAAATGGCGGTCGGAAAAACGGCCCACCTACTGGCATAAAGCCTCCTGGAAAACCTCCGAAGAATGTCATAAGCTTCCTCCCTTTTTTTATTCTATCTTATGTAGGAGGATGCATTTATCACATGTCTATTGCCTATTCTATTTTTCTTCTCCCAAACGTTGCACAAAATTTGCTAGTGTACGTACCATTACTCCTGTACCACCTTTTGGACCTAGGTCATGTGCAGCAATCGCATCTGATGTTCCTGCTATATCTAGGTGAATCCATGGTGTGTCACCAACGAACTCTCCAACGAAGCCTCCACCAAAGATCATATGTCCATCACGACCAGGAGAGTTATTTAAATCAGCGACATCTGATTTACGAATTCGTTTTTTATCATTTTCTGTTAAAGGCATGCGCCACACAAATTCATCAGTCTCCTGTGCAGCTTCCATGAAAGCAACAAAGAATTCATCATCATTTGAAAGGGCACCTGTTTTATCCATACCAAGTGCTGTAATTACTCCACCCGTTAACGTTGCAACATCGATCAGGGAAGTCGCTCCTTGTTGTTTAGCATATGTAGTAGCGTCTGCTAATACTAAACGTCCTTCCGCATCGGTATTTAAAACTTCTACTGTCTTACCACTATATGTCGTAATGACATCATCTGGCTTAAATGCTGTGCCAGATACCATATTATCGGTAGAACCAATAACTGCAACGACATTTTTATTAGGACGTAATTCACCGATGATTTTCATGGCACCTAGCACTACTGCTGCACCACCCATATCACCCTTCATGCCTACCATTGCATCTTTTGGCTTTAAGGAGTAGCCACCTGTATCATACGTAACCCCTTTGCCGACAAGGCCAATTGGATCGTCAAAGTCTTCAGTCGCTTTATATTTTAATGTTATTAAACGAGGTTCTTCATGGGAGCCTTGATTGACACATAAAATACCACCCATACCAAGCTCCTCTATTTGTGCTTTATCTAAAATTTCCACTTCAAAATCGTACTCGACTGCAAGGGACTCTGCGTAATTAGCTAAGTCTGTCGCTGTCAGTAAGTTTGGTGGTAAATTAATTAAACTACGTGCTTCATTTACAGCATTTGCATAAATAGCACCAACCTCAAAGCCTGCCACCACTTCATCTAAATCATTAGCAGTAGTCACAATGTGAACAGCGTCAATACGTTTCTCTACTTCATTTGATGTTGTTTTGTAATGAGGAATTGAATAATAACCAAGTCCTGTTCCTTCACCAGCTAAAAAGGCAACATCTGTTACAGTAATCGACTCTGTCGTAAACGACTCAAGCCAAATGGAATATTCTTTAACCTTTAAGGCTCTTAGTTCCTTGCCAAGCGATCCAAATGCTGCACGAACATCGCCTTCTGTTAAGTTTTTTCGCTCATCTAAACCAACAAATAATATGCGTTTAAGATTTGCGTGGCCCTTCAAGAATGGCAATTTCGTTATTTTTTTTAGCTCAGTAGATACATCCCCTGCACTAATCCACATATCAAGGGATTCTCCATAAAATGTTGAAAAGCTTGCCCAATCCTGCATTTGCTCACGATGTTTAGTGACTCCTACTACTAACACTTCAGTCGAAATCGTTTCAAATGTTTTTGCTTCTTTGACAATATGCATGTTAAATTCCTCCATTCACTATTTTATTATACCTAAGTTTCAGAAAACGCGTAATATTTGGCTTTTAGAAAATAATGAATGTTATAATAAAAACAATTATAAGTGAAGGTTGTGATGATTATGAGTTTACTTCAAAATACCCCTTTACTCGTTGCCCTTTTTGCAGTTCTCTTTGCACAGTTTGTAAAAATCCCTATTCATTTTTTTATGACAGGCAAGATTAACTGGGGATTATTTACTTCCACCGGAGGAATGCCTAGCTCCCACTCCGCTTCCGTAACAGGACTAACAACCTCTATTGCCTATGAAACAGGATTAGATTCCCCAATTTTCGCCGTAGCCGCTATGTTTTCATTTATCGTCATGTATGATGCAAGTGGAGTACGCTTCCAGGCAGGTCAGCATGCAGCCGTATTAAATCAACTACGTAAAGACTTTCAAACATTGCTACATGATTTAAAAAAATGGCCACAAATGGATGGGCAAGAAAAAATGGAAGAGCTAAAAACATTGCTAGGCCATAAACGGAGCGAGGTAGTTTTTGGGGCATTAACCGGCATTTTTATCGCCATCATCACATACCAGTTTATTTTGTGAAAACAGACACATCCTCATGTTGAGGCTGTGTTTTTTATTTATCGGAATAATTTTGAGATTTATCGGAAACTTTTCACGTTTTATCGGAATCTTTCGTGATTTTATCGGAATCTTTTCACGTTTTATCGGAAACTTTTCTAGATTTATCGGAAACATTCAAAAAAAAATCAGCAGGTGTATTGACACCCGCTGAAAAGTGACTTAAACCCGCATTCATCTCATCACCTATAGAGGTGGGGGACATTTGCTGAAATAAGTTAAAACATTCGATAACCACTTTTACGCAAATAAATCATGACAATTCCCGCAACAATTGAACCGGCAAAGCCACCAGATAAGATTGAAATATCTACAAACTGCAGTGCTTGCAACTTATCTAAAAGTGCTGGAAATGCGGAACCTGGCTTGAAAAAATAATCTAAAAAGCTTACATCATCGATAATAAAGATAACAACAATTGGATACACTATTGCCATTAACCATGTCATTCGCAGAAGCATATTCAATAAAAATCCAATACCAAAGAACATGACGAAAAATAACAAAATTGAAATAATTAACTGTACTAATGAAACTGGACCATCCATGTATGTATAACCTCCGTTTTCCTCTCATTAGTTTACATGATTACTACAACGCTTTCAATGAACATATCCTTGATTTCGCTTGTTCGTCATATTTAGGGATTGTTACCATAACGTGTGGTTGATTGGCGCTTGAGGGCGTCCGTTGAGCCGCTTCGAGCAACAAATGTTTTTTGCGCGAAAGCGTAGCGCAGCAAAAAGGTTTTATCTGCGCTAAAGCGAGGCGGCAGCGGCAACAGTATGGTGTTGGTACGAAGGCGTTATCACAGGACATGATGGTTTTAGCCTTCGTTCCCCTATGTGCTGTCTCATCTGTGACGCTAATCCCCAAGGAGTCACCCAGTCGGAACGAAAATCAACTGATTCACATGACATACCACTTTTGAGTTTTATCGGAACACCTTTACGTTTTATCGCCCAACTTTTGAATTTTATCGACATCCACCTACCAAAGAGCGAAAAAGATTCATGCATAAAACTGAGTGTGAATTCTTTTACTTTATTATGTCGTTAAGTCCACTCCCATCAACTTATAAATGGCAAACATTTTAACAAATGCCATCCGCTATTTTGATGATAAACCATAATTAAGAAATTAAAAAACTATTGAAAACTAGTATACGACTAATTTTCAATAGTTTCTCGATTTTAATTATGAAGCTGTTTGTGATAATAAATACTTTGGTGACTTCCAAAGCTCTGCCCATTTTTTAAAGGCAGCTATCACAATTATTAAGCCTAAAATTAACATAATAACAGACAATATACCATTTAACATATTGTATCCAGCAGCCGCTGTATTCCAATAAACATTTTTAATCATCCAAAGGCCAGCTGCATTTACAGTGACATATAAATAGGCTAATGGGATAAAGCAAGTTAAGGCGTAGATTCGCTTATCTGCAACTTTTAAGACTATTGTTACACCACATACTAAACCGATTGTTGCCATCAACTGATTCGAAACGCCAAATAATACCCAAATCGAACTGATATCTCCTGAATACAATAAATAGCCCCACATAAAGCATGCAAGTGCACTTGCAAAGATTGTACCTGGAAGCCAATTTGTACGCTTCAACGGTTTGTATACATTGCCGCCAAAATCTTGAATTAAATAACGCGCTACACGTGTCCCAGCATCAATAGCCGTTAAAATAAAGACCGCTTCAAACATGATCACGAATTGATAGAAGTAAGAAGACATTTCAGCAAACCAAGGAATCCCTGTGAAAATATCAGTCATCCCAACTGCTAGCGTTACAGCTCCACCTGTACGTCCTTCTAAATCCATCCCAATACTTTCCGCTAATGCATGTAAATGTACCGGCTCCATTCCTAAAGTAGCAAAGACTGCTGGGGCTGAATTAATCGCAAAATAATCTGCAGGATGAAGAGCCGTTGCTGCGATTAAAGCCATTACCCCTACTAAAGATTCTACGAGCATAGCACCGAAACCAACGATACGAATATCTTCCCAGCGATCAATCATTTTCGGAGTTGTCCCAGAGCCTACAAACGCATGGAAGCCAGAAATAGCCCCACAGGCAATTGTAATGGAGACAAATGGCCATACTGGACCAGCAATTACTGGACCACCACCATGAATAAACTCTGTAATTGGTGGAAATTGAATAACTGGGTTCACGAAAAAGACCCCGATGATTAACGCAATAAATACGCCAATTTTCATGAAACTACTTAAATAATCACGCGGCGCTAATAAGAGCCATACAGGTAATGCCGCCGCAAAGAAAGCATAGATAGGTAGAATAATAGCTAAAGTATTACGATCAAACGTTAAAAAATCACCAAATGCTGTTCCTTGAATCATAGGTCCAACAAATACACCGATCATTAACAAAATAAAACCAACTGTTGACGTAACAATTAAATTTCCTGTTTTACGATAAGCAATACCAACAAGCATCGCTATTGGAATCGTAATCCCTACCGCAAAAGTTCCCCATGGATTTCGCTCCAACGCGCCAAGGACAACCATCGATAGCCCGGCCATTGTAATAGTAATAATGAAAAGCATTGCAAGGCCTGTACAGAATCCTGCAACAGGTCCTAATTCCTTCTTCATTACCTCTGATAACGACTTTCCTCCGTGGCGCATAGAAGCGAATAACACTACCGCATCATGTACTGCACCACCGATAACTGCACCAATTAACAACCAAAGGAGCCCTGGTAAATATCCAAATTGTGCAGCTAAAATAGGCCCAACTAACGGTCCAGCTGCCGCAATCGCAGCAAAATGGTGCCCAAATGTTACCCATTTATTCGTCGGAACATAGTCTTTACCATCCTCCATAGCGTGTGCTGGGGTGGGCGTATCATCTTTTATCTTAAGTACCTTCTTTGTGAAAAATATGCCATACAAACGATAGCTAATCATCAGAACACAAATGGAACCTATTACTATTGTAATAGCATTCATGTTATCACTCCTTTTACGTTTTCCACATCATAGCAAATGAATTAAAAGATTATTCGTAAAATTCACCGAAATGTCAGAATTTTAAGTTGAAAGGGTGTTTTCTACCGTTGAAATGCAGTTATTTTGATAGCTGGAAAATCTTGCGCACATCCTTCATATAAAGCCTGCTGATAGGTATCGAATGTCTATTATGCAAAATCAAATTGTATTTAGAGCTACTCCAAGGCTCCAGCTCTACAATATGTTCTAAATTGACGATAAATGCCCGATGGACACGCACAAAACCTTTTAAAGTGAGCTTTTTCTCCAAAACGGCTAACGACTCTGAAGCAAAATATCTCCCTTTTTCAGTGACAACAATCGTCTTACTATCTTCAGACGTACAATATAAAATTTCTTGTATATTAATAAGTAAGATTCGATCATTTATATAAACTGTTAATTTATCAAGCTTGTCCAATTGTAAATCCTTTAATTTCTCCATCGTTTTAGCCTGCGTCGCTCTTCTTTTCGCCACTAGCTTTTCAATTGCACTTCGTACACGCTCTTGCTCAAATGGTTTCAAAATATAATCAAAGGCGTTCACTTCGAATGCCTGTAATGCATACTCATCATAAGCAGTAGCAAAAATAATTTCAGGTTTAAGTATGCTTTGCTGCAGCTGTTTTGCTAATTCAAGGCCATTATTTACGCCTAGCTGAATATCTAAAAACACACAATCAATCTGCTCAAACTGCGGATTCTGCAGTATGTACTCCAGATTCTCCGATTCTCCAATAATCTGGACTAACTTTGTTTGCTCCAATAAATAGCGCAATTCAGCCCTTGCTAACGGTTCATCATCTACTATATAGACATTTAACATTTCTCTACTCCCATCTTGTGGCTTTTAACGGCAGCTGAATCATAATTTTTGTGCCAACGTCCAGCGTACTTGAAACATGAAAATCCGCCTCAGTTCCATAAATTTCATGAATACGTTGATAAATATTCCATAAAGCTGTCCCTGTCCCTTGCTCGGATTGCATGATCGTTTTGCCAAGCTGTTTAACCTGCTCTTCTCCCATCCCACAGCCATTATCCTCTGTTAACAACAATAGCTTATTATTAATTCGTTGCACCTTCACATCAATTTTGCCTTCCTTACGATTTTTAAAGGCATGATAAATGGCATTTTCAACAAGTGGCTGCAAGGTAAATGGGGGAATTTGCACGTCAAAAAGTGATTCATCTAAGTGAAATTGCACATTATAGCGGTTCGGAAACCTCGTTTGTTCAATCGACAAATACGCCTCCACATGGTCAATTTCATTTTTTAACGGAATCAGCATTTGACGAGCGCCCTGCAAATTACTCCTAAAAAATGTACTAAGCTTTATCAATAATGCTCTAGCTTCATCGGCATCCGTTCGGATCAAACTTGAAATAGTATTGAGACTATTAAAAAAGAAATGAGGATGAACCTGTGCTTGTAGCGCTTTAATTTCGGCATCCTTTAATAGCTTTCTTTGCTGCTCAATTTCAGCATATTCAAGTTGCGATGAAAATAGTCGACTGAGGCCCTCAGCAAGCTCCTTTTTCGCCCCTGTTAATGTAGAAACGTTGATAAAATATAACTTTAAAGTACCTACCGTTTTATGCTGTACTTTTAATGGTAAGACAATCGCAGCACTTAATGGACAATCTTCATGTGGACAATTGATTTCTTTTGCGGACATCGCTGTAATAATACGTCCCTCTACTAATACACGCTTCGTTAAAGCCGTCATTATTTCTTGATGAATAACATGATGGTCCTCACCTACTCCTACATGCGCTAAAATTCCATTTGTATCCGTAATCGCGACTGCATCAACCTCAATCTCTCTTTTAATAATTTCCGCAACCGTTCGGCAGGATTCTTCATTTAACCCTTTACGAAAATGTTCAATTGTTTGTTGGGCAATAGAAAAGGCTTGGTGTGTTTGTAATGCTTTTGTGCGCTCTTCTTCATCAATAAAAGTTTTGATAATAATGAAAAATATCAAAATCCCAAAGGCATTCATAAAAATCATCGGTAGCGCTATTAAAGAAACTAATTGCAAAGCTTGTTCAAACGGCTTTGCCACTATTAAAATAATAATCATTTGTAAAGTCTCTGCACAAATTCCGATAATAACAGCTTTTTTATAGGAGAAGGTTTGACGTATTTTTAATTGCTTACTTAAACTACCAGTAATGAATCCTGCTAGTATTGTCGAAACACCACAGGCAACCGCTGTAAAACCGCCAAGGGTAATACGATGAATCCCTGCAATAATCCCCACGCTAACACCAACAAGTGGTCCACCAAAAATACCTGCAATCGCTACGCCAATTAGCCTCGTATTCGCAATGGCCTCTTCTGCATTAATCGTGCTATGTATCATTTGATTTAAAGGATTGATGGACCCACTTTCGATCTTTATCCCTGTATAGCTGCTAACTATACTTAAAGCACTAAAAATAATTATAAGCCAAACCTTTTCCTTAACCCCTTGATCTTGAAATAACACTCCCCGAAAGAGCCGCCATCTTGACATTAAAAAGGCAAACACAATGATTAGCCCTACTCGCTCTAACATAAACAAAAATAGCTCCATCATAGGTCCCCTCCTCTGTCACTTTATTTTTTAAAGAACAATTTATAAGAGGAATAGCCAAAGACATCTCCTGGATTAATGCCTTCAATCCCTTCTAATTGATGCTTTTCAAATTGGTTAGATGCCATTTCCTTTAACATCACTGATGTCATTTCATCCTCTGCAAGCTCCTTTGGATACATCCATTTCGCTTCTAATAATTCTTTTTCCTGAATACAAATCTTCTGCTGCTCATCCTTCATCCGACAATAAAAAATCGCCATATTATCACTAATGTCACCACGAATCACACCCGTTCGAAAACCAATTAAGCCTGATACGTAGCAATCGATACCCGTTTCTTCTTTTAATTCGCGAACAACAGCTTCATCTACTGTTTCGCCTGCATTGACAAAACCAGCCGGCAATGACCATCTTCCCTTTAATCCGCTATATGCCTTTTTGACAACTAGCCATTGTCCTAACTCATTTACTGTTACCCCTGCAACACCTAACCAAACTTTTCCTCTATCTTTTTTCATAAGCTTCACCCCTATATCACTATTATAACGGCCAATTTTCCATATATAGAAGTATTAAATCAGAATTTTATGGCTACTTCACAATCTCAAAATACACATATACACTAATTTGTAAATATGTTACACTTTATAAAGAGCGGAATATTCACTCTATTGCAAGGAGGAGATTTATGTTAAACGAATTATCACCTAATGCAAAACTTTTTATTATAGCGATAGTGTTACTTTTACTATTGCCCTTCATTGTTTTCTTGTTGCCATTCACCATTTCCCAAACATTTTATTTTAGTAAAGATAATATCGTGCTGATTACTCCAACAAGCAACTTCACTATGCTTTTCCTAGCAATCGCGTTCATTATTTTAACGTTGATCATGCTTGGATTTAAAAGAAATAAATACACCTATTTGATTTCGATTATAACAATCGTGAGCGGTCTGATTTTAGGCTATTTTTCTCTTTTAAGTTATATCGCTATACAGAATACACAAATTGTTTTCAAAGAATTTCATCATCAAATTACATATGAATGGCAGGATATTAAGGAAGTCATTTATGAGTATGAAATAGGTGCAGCAGGCACTTATTACTTCCAAACGAACAATAACGAAAAGTTTGTTATTAGAGAAAACGGACAATTTGGCTTAGATGAAAAAAGCGCCATTTACAATTTAGCAAATGACAATAGCGCTACATTCGTAGAGCGCGAGAAGGTAAAGTAACTGATTTTAAAAAAAGGCCACTTTCGCGCTGAACGAAAGTGGCTTATGAAATGTAGCCTACCCGTAAAATAGTACTCTACATTTTTATGTTATAAACTTTGTTATTCATGTGCACCAAACATTTTCGAATACTTATGCTTCCAACTGCTCGATATCCCAATTAAGCTTTAATATATTTTTTAATCGGATGACCTGATCTTCTCCAATTGTATTGACCAGTTGTTTTTCTATTTCTGCTTTACATAATTGATTTTTTTTATAGCACTCTTCACCAAATTCAGTCATTCGAATAGCTTTATGTTTTTTACTATGTTCGACACTCATCACTGTCACCAACCCTTTAACTTCCAAACTCTTTATTATCTTATGGGTTGCTTGTCTAGAAAATTTAACATTTTTAGCTACATCTGAAATCGTAAGTTGTTTTCGATAAATTATCCCCAAAATATACCATTCCGAATTTGAAATATAAATATCGTTATGCTTATTCCACTTCTCTTCAGCAAATCTTCGAAGTAGTTCGTGACGTTCGCTCAACAAATCAATTACATCTCGATTCTGCAATTCGTCCTTCAACTAGTTCACCTTCATTTCCTATTTTTCGTTATTAATATACAAAAAACAGCAGCAGTCGTCAACTAAGTTGACAAAAACCTTTTAATTGCTTACAATAGATTTAGTCAACTAAGTTGACAATATAGTTTGTTGGAGGGGATATACATGTACAACGTTGGCGATGTAGTCATTTACTCATCACATGGACTTTGTTCTATTGAAGATATTTGTGAACAAACCTTTAACGACATTACTAAATCTTATTATGTTTTACAACCACTAAATGAACCGCAATTAATCATTCGTACCCCTATTGACAATTCCAAAAAACAGCTTAGAGATGTTATTAAAAAAGAAGAAGCCCTCAGTATTTTACATTCATTCACATCACCTGGTGTGGAATGGATTGAACAAAATACACATCGAATGAGATTTCATTTAGAAATCATTAAATCTGGCAATCGCCAAAAACAAGCCAAGCTGTTAAACACATTGTTACGAAAAAAGCTCGAATATAAGACCAATGAAAAAAAATTCCCTAACCAGGAAGAAAAATTATTGCAATCTTTACAAGATACTATCTTTTCAGAGTTTTCCATAGCTCTTAATAAACCATCCGATGAAATTTATGATTATGTATTAACACAACTTCACTAATTGTGAATTATCGGTGCAGTAATAAGGTCACGATTAGAAATAGTCGTGGCTTATTCTTATTTAAAAAGAAATATAAAAAGGTTCTGCTCCATAGTTTAAGCAAAGTAATAGTTCATGTTTAAAATCTTCATTTTCTATTAATAGTAAAGCCTCCTCAACATCAAAAAAACCGACCTCTAAACTTTCACAACTCGTTTGTAATTCACCGCCAACAGGAGTTCCTAACCACCACATATTACAAACACTATTTTTTATTTCTTGTGAAACCCCACAAAACTTGATAATTTCGATTTCAATTCCAGTTTCCTCTTTTACTTCTCTAATAGCTGTATCTTTTAATGTTTCATTTTTTTCTACACATCCACCTGGTAATTCCCACCCTCTAATAGGATCTTTTTTTAAAAGTAATTGATTTTGCTGATTTAAAATAACAGCACCTGACGTTACGGTAAATTTGCGAATGTTTGCTCAACACCTTTTCATTTAATTTTAGTAAGTGCATTTTTTATTGTGTATAGCATTTTTACCAATTACCTAACATTATTACTGTTTCATTTGGAACTGATTCTGGTCATCTATATCGTCTGCTATAACAGTGAAATATGGTCAAGCGTATTCAAACCCTCTCACGTTCGGTCATCATGGCTCAAAAGAAATAACAAATCTATACAACACCCCCTAAAATGGTATATATTGTTAACATAGATTCATTCCACATAAAAGGAGGTAAAAGAATTTGAACATTCAAACATATCAAATCTCGACCGATCTTAATATTGTACGTTGGGAATCTATTGATAGTATTAGTGAAAAGATTAATGAAGTTAGGAACTCTCAAAAGCAATATACGAATGATGTAATTGAAATTCATCAAGTTGTTGATTTTGGTCGGATTACAGAAGGCTCACCACATAAAATACTAATTATTTTTAATTGCAAAAGAGATTTAGATAATCTTGGAGAGAAAATAATTTTATAAGTTATTTTTAGAAATCAAATTACTAATCAATACAGTAAGGATCTCAATGTTGTCATTTTAGTTCTGTAGAGTACTCTCACACCCATTGAGAAATGAACAGACGAATAATCGTTCACCTCGATACGTTGAGAGGTGTAGAATATTCTATCCGCAATAAGAAGTCATACATGATGTGGAGGTAGAAAATTGATTATTTTTGCGTTTATTATCGTTTACTTCATGCCTATACTCGGGATCATTTTTTGTTTAAATCTTGTCAGCATTTTAACTAAAATTAAGAAGGATGAAAAGACAACGAAGAATACATTTTGGCTTACACTATCATTCGTTCTAATAATTTGGTCTATATCCATGGGAACTATTATGAATTGACCATCACCCATCAAAACTAGGGGTTTGTGGTTAGGTTATTTCTTCTCCAGAAAACCATACAAAAAAGCCTCTTCAATTTGCTATGTTTTCCAACATACAAATCAAAAAGGCTTAGTATCTACAAACATCTAGATAGTTTATTTTTAATCACAAATCTCAGGCGTACCTTCACGTTTCGCCGTTTTGAAAGACGTGCCACAGCCACATGATGCGATAGCATTTGGATTGTCGATTGTGAAGCCTCCGCCCATTAGCGATTGCTTATAGTCAATTTTTGTCCCCGTTAAAATCGGCGCATCTTCACGGGAAACAAGAATTGTTAAACCATGTTGTATATCTTCAAAATCATCTTCTTTTTTCTCTTTATCAAAATGCATACCGTATGATAGGCCACTGCATCCGCCACCATTTACAACTACACGTAAAAACGAACCTCGCTCTTCATTGTGCTCCATCATTTCATTAATATGAAAGACAGCCGCTTCAGTAACTTCAATTACTTGCTTACTTGTCATCCCAATCACCTTCCTTATTACTTATTATCATATCAATTTTGACTATTGTATGACAAACATTCAGCTCCAAAAGGGTTTTTAGTAAAAATTCTAATATTTTTCACATTTTTAGTATTTTTTATCCATGTTTATAAAATCCACATTGGTATAATAGTTATAATAAGTCGATGAAAGAGGTATAAAATATGGAGATTTCACCTTATTACGAAAAAAAAATTCAATGTCTTAATTGCAAAAAAGAATTTCCAACATTAAAAGTACGCTCTAAATTCATTAAAGTAGATCATACAGAAACAGATTTTCATCCTATTTATGCAGACGGTGTAAATGCCCTTTATTATAATGTATTTGTTTGTGAACATTGCGGATTTTCATTTACAGAAGACTTTTCAAAATATTTTGCCCCTGGTACGCAAGATGATATCCGTACGCAAATTACAGAGAAATGGGTGCACCATGATTTTAAGGGCGAACGCACTGTATTCCAAGCAATACAAGCATATAAATTAGCATTTCTTTGCGGTACGATTAAGAAAGAAAAATTTGTCGCTATAGCTGGGCTTACATTACGTCTGGCATGGCTATATCGTTCACTAAAAAACGAAGGCCAAGAGCAACGTTTTATGACAATGGCTCGAGATTACTATATGGATTCTTATTCAACTGAGGATTACAGCTCAACGCAAATGTCAGATATACGAATTATGTATATGATTGCCGAACTATCACGACGTATCGGTGATTTAGAAAATGCTACACGCTTCTTTTCAAAGGTCATCGAAAAGCAAAGTATTGGTGGAGAAGCGAAAATCATTGATATGGCTAAGGAACAATGGGCAATTATTCGAGAAGAAAAGGAACATGCTCGCCAAGTTTAAGAAAAAAAGTTCTAGCCTGAATGTATCAGCTAGAACTTTTTTAAGTCGTTTTAGAATACTTGCTCTACTTCAATAATACCTGGTACTTCTTCTAATAATGCGCGCTCGATACCAGCTTTAAGTGTAATTGTTGAACTTGGGCAACTACCACATGCACCTAATAAACGTAATTTTACAATGCCGTCTTCTACATCTACTAATTCACAGTCTCCACCGTCACGTAGTAAGAATGGGCGTAATTTATCTAATACCTCTTGAACTTGATCGTTAATTGTTGCTTCTGCCATTTGTCTCGACTCCTTTCCTTATAATGATTATAATGTTAGCAACAGAAAAAATCCAATATAGAATCACGAGGAGTGGAAATGAAATGAATCAAACGAAACCAATGATTGAAATTTACGGAACAGCGGTAATCTGCGCAAGTTGTGTCAATGCGCCATCTTCGAAGGATACATATGAGTGGCTACAAGCAGCCATAGATCGAAAATACCCAAACCAAGGATATGATATTCGCTATATCGATATTGAAGGACCAATTGAGAATGAGCGCGATCAAGATTATGCTACACGCATTCAAGAAGATGAATTTTTTTATCCACTTGTCCTTATAAATGATGAAGTAGTGGGCGAAGGCTATGTACAATTAAAGCCTGTATTTACTGCACTTGAAAATTTAGGTTTCGTTCCTGACGAAACCGTTTAAAAGAAATAAAAGGAATTGTTTCAAAAGTAAATTTTGAAACAATTCCTTTTTATAATAAATTAATCATTTTGACGTTTGTAGTACCATAATAATCCTGATTTCATCAAGCGTGCAATACGTCCTGTTACTGTTGTATCTGCTAAATAAACAAAGCCTTGTTTTTTACCAAGAGCTCCCATGAACCCTTTTAATTTAATATCAGGCATTTTCTCAGGTAAGTTTTCGCCTTTCCAACGCATGCGAAGTACTTTGACGATTTGTTCTGCTTGCTCCTCTGCTAACTGCGCAGTTGGAGGTAGTTCTGAAGCAGCACAGTCACCTACAACATATACATGCTCATCATCAAGAAGATTGAAATACTGTGTTACAAGCGGACGCCCTTGTCTATCTTTCTCAACTTCTAAATCGCGAACAATTTTGACAGGCTGTACACCAGCAGTCCAAACTACAGAATCAAGTGCAATTTCTTCTTCGTGATTGTAAATTTTACCTTGATCAATTTTTGTAATATTTGAATTGGCAATGACTTCGACATCATGTTTTACAAACCAGTCTTTTACATATTTACTTAACTTTTCTGGAAAGTCCTTCAAAATACGAGGACCACGGTCGAATAGCTTTATTTTTAAATCTGATCGACTTTCACGCAACTCACTTGCAAGCTCAATACCACTTAAGCCAGCTCCTACAATTCCGACTGTAGAGCCTGCTGGTAAACCACAAAGTGCTTGGAATGTTGAACGTGATTTCGCCATTGTCTGAATGCTATATGTGTACTCCTCTGCACCTGGTACACCATGATATTTATCCTCACAGCCAAGACCAATTACTAAATCATCATATTCAATACGTTGTCCATTTTCTAGAATGACTACTTTTTCCGTACGATTAATTTCAACAACTTCTCCGTATACAGCCGATAAACGTTCATGCTCTGGGAAGCTTACACGAATTTCTTTATCTGTTGCAGTCCCTGCTGCTAATGCGTAAAATTCTGTTTTTAAACTATGGAAAGGCGCTCTGTCTACTAGCACGATTTCTGTGTCTAATGGAACGTTTGGTAATAATCGAAGCATAAGACGCATATTGCCGTAGCCGCCACCTAAAAGTACTAATTTTCCCATAATAGTCTCCTTTTATATCTCTTATATTAATTGTTCACAAAGTATCCACAAATGAGTATAACCGATTGTGAGAAGTTTCACAATATCAGAATGCAATTTTGTGAAAGATTTCACAAAATAAATACTAACTTGCTTTTTTCGAACGATTTCTACATCATATTGTCGCTATTGTTCGAATTTTCCTTAAATACTGTTTTCTTCTCTTCACTTTTGTAAAGATAGTTTAAATCATTGGCGTGCGCACAATTTTATCACTTAGTATCTGCTTTTATCTCATGATTAACTCAAATCATTGACGAATGTTTTAAAAGCTAGTAGCATTACTTTGGTGAGGTGACATGTATGAATCCAATGGTTGAATTTTGTATAAGTAATTTGGCAAATGGCTCTCAAAAAACTTATGAAATACTAGAGCGTGATCCGAACATCGACGTTTTGGAATACGGCTGCCTTAGTTACTGTACAAAATGTTCTGAATCATTTTATGCAATCGTCAATGGTGAACTAGTTGAGGCTGATTCTCCTGAAGAGTTGACGAAAGCCATTTATCAATTTATCGAAGAAAATCCGTTATGGTAATGAAGGCGTAATACCTCATTCATAAAATGATGAAACACTTACTAATACTAAATTTGAACATATAAAAAGGATGTTATGCCAAAAAAAAATCGACATAACATCCTTTTTTTATGTTTGAACTAATCAATTAAAGCTTCTACCACATAGGTAGGTTGCTGCTCCTTCTCAAGTACAGCCTTTGTTGGTGTAACACCCGTATTTACATGGATTGTGTCACAGCCAAAACGAATTCCACACATAATATCTGTGTCGTAATTATCGCCAATCATCACCATTTCATCTTTCTTAAAGCCATGCTCTGTTGCAATGACTTCAAGCATTGCAGGTGATGGTTTACCAATATAGATTGGCTCAACGTCTGCAACCTCACCTACTAATCGGGCAAAGGACCCATTACCTGGTAAAAAACCATGTTCTGTCGGGAATTTAATATCTTGATTCGTTGCTATAAACGTCGCACCATTTTGCACAGCAACTGTCGCCTTCGCGAGTGCCATATAATCTAGATTTCGATCAATGCCCATAACAAATACCTCTGGCTCATCCTCAGTAGGTTCAATGCCTTCATTAAATAACGCTTTACGAATACCATCAGAACCTAACATGGCTACTTTTTTGCCAGGGAAATTCAAGGCTACATATTTTGCTGTAACTAAAGCACTAGAGTAAATATGCTCTAACGGTGCATTCACACCTATAGCGCTTAAAGCTTCCTGCAGTTGCTCTCTTGTCTTAGAAGAATTGTTTGTAACGTAAAATGGCTCGATTCCTGTTTGTTGTAACCGATGAATAAAAGTAATCGCAGAAGGAATGCCATCCTTTCCACGATACACTGTACCATCTAAATCAAAGCAATATGCCTTGTAGGTTTTCATTGACGATCCTCTGGTAAAAATGCTGAAACAGGGCCGAGTTCATTTGTTACATAACTATTCACAGCTGGAGAGAATTGCTTTAATGCTGGTAAAGTCGTTGTTAACACATTAACAACTTCCTGAACATCTACATCTATAAATTCACGAACAAGCATTTTACGTAAGCCAACTACTGCTTTTAATGGTGCTTCCATTTCAGTAGATACGACTTTTTCATCGATTAAAATATCAATAATATCCTCATAGCTTCCTGGATCACGCATAATGAAACCGTCAATCATTAAATTTCCTACATCCATCATTGACTCCATCACATTGTGACCAATTCGCTCGATTGCTAATTTCTTAATATCATTTTCTAGCCAGCTATCTTCTGACTCTAAAATTGCTAATAGTCCATCTAAGTACTGTAAGTTTTTTGTGATTTTATTACGATCTACAAAATACACAAGGAAAGCCCCCATTCAAATCTTTAAAAGTTGATAGTCATTTCTCTTCTATAGTACCATATCTATAGGACTGGAAGGAGATTAAAAGATGGAACGTTTTTTTTTATATGATGATGTAGAAGATACGAAAACACGCTTTGTTAGTTTTGCAGGGAATAAGTTACGTTATGATTTAGCCATTTTGCAATCGGGCCGTTTCTTTGGAAAAGTGCTTGTCATGGATATTCAATTTGGACGCTTTGCTATAATTGGTCCAGATGATGTAGAAGAGCCTGGCTATCTTGAACACGTATACAATCGCACAGAGGAAGATACAGTCGAGCTACGGGAATATTTACGTGAATTATTAAATTAACACCCTTCAAAGTGGGTGTTTTTTGTATAGCCATTAAGAATTTAATACAAAAAAATTCCGCTTTTCTGCGAACATAGGGTTCTACTTTGCGCACTGAGCAACAGAAGGTTGGCGGAATTTTTTTGTAAATATCTTAAGTATCAATGATGCCTCGACGGATTGTGCTCCTATTTTTCATTATTTAATTTAGCAGGATTATCCTTATTGCGAGGCTTGTCTTTGTTTTCATTGTCGTTTTGTTTTTTGGCTTGTTGATTTTGCCCAATTACTCCTAAGTCATCAACACTAATATCAAAGCCAAAACCATATTCTTCTCGATCTAACGATTTTTTATTTTCTTTAGTCAAATTAATCACCTCCAATAAATAAATTATCCTTTTTCACATGATTTATACGCTTTGTCTTTCCAATTCAACAATACTAGCGTTAGGCTGTTGCATCTTTAATAATCCAATCAGCAGCACTAATTAAATCTGGAAAAATCGCATCTGCCAGCGGATCTTTCTCACCTAAAAATACTCCCTTAGTTCCTGCTCGTTTGCCTGCTATAATATCTGTATCTGTATCTCCCACCATATAGGATTTTGCCATGTCTATATTATATTTTTCACCAAGATCGACGATTAATTTACTATTGGGCTTACGGCAGGCACAGCCCGACTTTGGTTTATGGGGGCAATATACGACTTCGTGAATAATGGCCCCTTCCTTCTTCAATTCTTTTATCATATGCTCATGTATTTTTTGTAGCTGCTTTTCTTTCATAAACCCCAATCCAACGCCACCTTGATTGGTTACTACAAAAATATAGTCGAAGTATTTATTCAATTTTTTTATAGCTTTCGAAACATGCGGCAAGAAATAGAGATCCTTAGGTTTATTGACAAATTTAACGCGATCCGTTAGTACTTCATTGATGACCCCATCACGGTCCAAAAATACAGCTTTTTTCATCTAAACAACACACACCTTTAATATAAAATAAGTAGGTTAGTATAATAGCCAAATATACAGGTTCATCTCCA
The DNA here is from genome assembly GCF_047737915.1 of Lysinibacillus sp. NPDC056185. Classification (NCBI taxonomy): domain Bacteria; kingdom Bacillati; phylum Bacillota; class Bacilli; order Caryophanales; family Bacillaceae; genus Lysinibacillus; species Lysinibacillus sp. NPDC056185. Next base: position 57,500 of record NZ_JBLLLQ010000013.1, on the reverse strand, counting down.
TAGCGTGAGGTTGATTTCCGTTCCGGCTGGGCGCTTTCCTGGGGGCGTCCGATGAGCCGCTTGGGCCAAAAGGATGTTGGTCACGAAGGCGTTATCACAGGACGTGATGGTTTTAGCCTTCGTTCTTCTGCCTGCTCGCTCCAGGGTCTCGGGCCAACACGATGTTGGTCACGAAGGCGTTATCACAGGATGTGATGGTTTTAGCCTTCGTTCCTCTATCGCTGATCCCCAAGGAGTCGCCCAGCCTCCACTCCAATCAACTTATATCAATGGAATATGTTTTATCAGTGTCATCCCAACTTTGGTGAAAAGCCAAAAATAAAACAATTTTTTGCATTCACTTTTATTATTACCAAATTGAAAAAAAACCTATCACAACAAAGTAAAAACCTGATGCAAAATTTGCATCAGGTTTTAAAAGTTTATTCTGCTATTTGTGCATTCTCAACAAGCTTTGTCACTTCATGATCTTCATTTACTACAGCTTCTGGCTGTTGAGTAGATTTACCGGATTTTCGCAAGACGAAATATGCACAGCCAAAATTACAATACTCAAATAAGTAATCTTGTAGTGTACTAATCTTCGTATCGAAAGTGGCTTTCTGATTTTTATCGTCAAAAAAGCCTTTTAAGCGTAATTGACTATAGCCCCAGTCGCCCACAATATAATCATATCTGGCTAAAATATCTGAGTATCGTTCCTTGAATACTTCCTCTTGAAAAGCTTCTTTGTAATCTTCAATAATCTCGTATTCATATCCTTCAATATTGATCAAAGTGACACCGCCTTCTATTTCAACATTTGTTTTTACTGTTCTGCTTGTAGCTGACGTTCTTTTGTTGCTTCGTTAACTTGTTCATCAGCATGATAGCTACTACGTACAAGTGGGCCTGCTTCACAATGCTTAAACCCTTTTTCCATTGCGATTTTACGCAGTTTACCAAACTCTATTGGAGAATAATACTTTTTAACAGGCAAATGCTTTTTCGTTGGCTGTAAGTATTGACCAATTGTCATAATATCTACGTCGTTTGCTCGTAAATCGTCCATAACTTCTAAAATTTCTTCATGTGTTTCACCTAAGCCGATCATTAATGATGACTTTGTAGGGATGTCTGGCTGCATTTCTTTTGCCAGACGAAGAAAATCTAATGAACGCTCATACTTTGCACGTGCACGTACTCTTGGCGTTAAGCGACGCACTGTTTCAATATTATGATTCAAAATATCTGGCTTTGCATCCATTAACATTTGAAGGTTCTCTTGCAAACCACCTAAATCAGACGGTAAAACTTCAATCGATGTAAACGGACTTTTACGACGAATTGCACGGACTGTTTCAGCTAATACTTGCGCACCGCCATCCTTTAAGTCATCACGTGCTACCATTGTAATAACAACGTGCTTCAAGTTCATAATAGCTACAGAATCTGCTACTCGTTCTGGCTCAGCTAGGTCTAATTCATTTGGTAAGCCTGTTTTAACAGCACAGAAACGGCAAGCACGCGTACAAACAGATCCAAGGATCATCATTGTCGCTGTACGTCGTTCACCCCAGCATTCATGAATATTAGGACAGCGTGCTTCCTCACATACTGTATGCAGATTTTTTTCACGCATGAGCTTCTTTAGCCCTTTATATTCATCATTTGTGTTTAATTTAATTTTTAACCAATCTGGTTTTCTTAAATATTCTTCTTTTCCTTTGCTTGTAGGTTTACAAGATGTCATACGGATATCGCCCCTATCAAATATGTGCAGTTTTTATATTACTATCTTTACTGTTGTCAATGTAACATAATAAATGAACTCCAACAACTATCATAATCAATTTTGCCTCGGCAAAATTGCGTCCGGAACCGGCTTTGTGCTTAGGCCTGCAAATGCTTTTTTGCACGAAAGCGTAGTGCTAACCTAGCGGCAGCAACGTGTTTTTGTCTGTGCGAAAGCAAAGCGTCAGCAAAAGGGTTTTATCTGCGCGAAAGCGTAGCGGCAGCAAAAGGGTTTTATCTGCGCGAAAGCGAAGCGTCAGCGGCAGATGTTTTTGCGCGAAAGCGAAGCGTCAGCGGCAACAACATGACGTTGATCACTCAGTCGTTGCCACAGGACGTGGCGTTCTTAGACTGAGTTCCTCTATTTCAGCGGGTGTTTGAAAACCTGTACCTGTCGCTACGCTTTCGGTACAAAAGACATTCGCCGAAAGAAGGCAAACATTTCTACTTTTTAGGAGAGACAGGTACTTGAATCGAAGGTGTCTCTTTACTACCATTTGAATAAACATCTGGAACTGCTCCCCTTACTAAGCCCATTGCCACCGGAATATCCTGAGTAACTGTAGTAGTTTTACTAGCAAAAGGGACAATAATTTGCACATTTACTTCTATATGAATCCCTACCGTCATATACGCACTATTTATACCAAATTCCTCTATTGAAGAAGTAACTTCACTATGCACATTGCCAATGACATGAAAGCGTATCGGAATTTTAGGTCCTAAATTCCCGATTAAAGGGATATTAGCCGCCTGACTCAACGGCATATAAAAAACTACCCCATTCCCTTCATTAATCTTGTTATAATCATATTCAACATCATCAACATTTGGCAAATGCGACAACTCCCCTTGCTCTGCCTGCTCTAAATACAATTTTACTTGATTGACCGTTTCTGTCCGAACTCGATTAATCGTTTCTGTATTAACCTTCAAATCAGCATGGTTGCCAGGGGATACTTCTACAAGAATATCATTAACATCCATAACACTTGATGTACGAGAATCAATCGCTTTACTCACAACCGAAGATGCAATCTTAGCCGTTTGTATTTCAGCATAATCTAAATAGGTCGGCATAAGCTTCGCATTTAAATAATAAATAAATAAAAAAACACCGATAATAACAAACACAATTACTAAGGTTAATCGATTCAACCGATTCCCCTTTTTTCTATAGGTACCGTGATTACTATATGATCGTAATTTCATTCGTTTTCGAGGGAAAAACAAAAAATCTCCTCCTGTTCCTTAACGTATGAACAGGAGGAGATTTTTATTCGATTTTCAATGGTACAATATAGTCCACTTCAACGCTTTCTATTATTACGGTTGGATAGTCCACTAGATTAATTTCATATGTAGCTGCTAATAGTTGATTTTGTTCCTCAAAAATACGAATCCACGGTAAAGCTGGATTCAATGTATTTTGTCTTGATACAATACCTCGACGCCCATCCAATAATTTCAAAATAACACCTTTAGGATAATGGACAACAGACCTTTTCAATGCATTCACAATACGTGCTTCGTATATAGTTCCAGCACCTGCTTCTAAAATGGCTAGGCCCTGAGAAGGTAGCATTTTTTCACGATATACACGACTTGTAGTCACCGCATCAAAGACGTCTGCTACACCAATAATTTTGGCAAACGGATGTATTTCAAAATCAACTAAGCCCCGTGGATAGCCACTCCCATCAATCCGTTCATGATGTTGGAAGGCACAATGTGCAACAATCAATGAGATGGAATGTAAATTACGTAACAAATCAAAACCATATCGAGCATGCTGCTTCATCGTTTCAAATTCCTCATACGAAAGGCGAGCAGGCTTTGTCAGAATATCTTTTGGTACCATAAGCTTCCCTATATCATGTAACAATGCACCAATTCCAATTAATCGTAAATCTTCAGCTGAGTATCCAAGCTCTTTAGCAATCGCTATCGAATAAAGTGTGACTTGAAAGGAATGTTGATATAAATATTCATCAAATAAATACGCATCTGTTAGTATTGTTAAAATTTCATCATTACCTCTAACTGCCAACAGTAACTCATCTACAATTGAGACAATTGCTTTTGATTGTTGGTCAAGCACATAAGAGGCATTTACTGGATTTAAACCATCGATTGATTGGAAAGAATCTTTAATGGTTGAAATTGCTTTGTTTCGAATAACAGTTGGAACTGTTTCTTGTACCTCAATCCCCTCAGAAATTTTATCGTCAATATATATATAATGCATATTTAATTGTTGAAGTCTTTTTATGATACGTTCATTAATGACAACATCTTTCTTTAGAAGAGGATGCCCCGCCTCATTCCAAATGGTTCTTGCTAATACCATTCCTTCTTTTAATACATCGATTGAAATTAATCGCATGACCTTTTCCCCAATCCATTCTAAAAGCATTTTATCTACTATTACTTAAAGAATCTTTGACCATAATCTATCATAATGTTTCGTAAAAATTCTGGTAGAATATATTTTTTCTTAGCATATTTAAAGCTTGGATAAAAATAACCGAACGTAAACAAATCTAGTGTTACTAATTTATAAATTCGATCATTATCTGCTAGTTTCCCATTGATAAGTAATTGCCGATCTTCATTCATTGAAAAGCCATAAGTTAACATCTTCCCAAAAATAACGCCTCTAAACCCTAATCCTTTTAGCTCAATATAAGGCCATTCTTCATTTTTAGATTGCTGAAAAATTTCTTTCATTTCAGCAACTGATAATTCAATCGTACATACATTTATAGGATGTGGGAAAATTCTATGCAAATCTAGTGCTGTCACTGTTCCCTTAGGTAAACCATCTAAAAAAATACCCGCGTTAAATAACGCACAATCCGCTCCACTTTTCTCTAAAATCGCACGTGCGAACAAATCGGATAATTGTGAATAATGGAACCATTCCTTGTTGTACGATTTTTCCGTAGTGAATACTGGAATATCAAGTAATCGTTTGCCTTCCTTTTCAAAAGATTGAACAATTTCATGTTCATTCTTAATTGCAGGCAAATCATTATTATGAATTAACGTATCCTTTTTTTCAACAATTTTCCTAGATTTTGTATTATATTCTAACATAAGATGGCCAGTATATTGTCCAAATTTCCCTCCACCTGTTAATAAAACGCCATTAATTAGCTTTCCATTAGGGAGAACGTGATGTGTATGTGAGCCAAATATAACATCTATTTCTGGGCATTCCTCAGCTAAAAGCTCATCCTCTGATATCCCTAAATGTGACAAACAAACAATTATATCTACTTCTTCCCGAAGCTGAAGTGCTAAGCGAATGAGTGTACTTCGTGCCTCATCTATCTCCCAGTCTAATTCGTTATAATAAATTTCAAACATAGCCGTTGCTGCAATGACTGCAACCTTTGTGCCATAAGCTGTTGTTAATACAACATACTGCTTCATCCACGTTGGATTTGATCCTTGAGAGGCATTCACATTAGCAACTACTACGTCAAAAGTTGCTTCATCATACAAATGGTACAGCTCCTCATGGGACAATGTTATACCTTCATTATTACCAATTGTCACTACGTCGTAGCCCGCTTCATTCAATAACCTCACATTGCCCTTACCGACTGTTGCTTCCGTATAAATATTTGAACGATCTAAATGATCGCCGACATCAAATAAATAACATGTTTCTCCCATGGTTGTAAGTTTCGTACGCATTTCTTCCACATAGGTTTGCATTCGTGGCCAATACTTAAAATGACTGTGCAAATCATTCGTGTGAAAAATATGAATTTTTTCCAGCAATTAAGCCACCTCTTCTTTAAAATAGCTTCTATGTCTGTAGAAGACTTTCTATCAAAGTCATCTTTACTTTTCGGACCTATAGACATCAAAAATCAATATTACATTAAACCTTCGATAATAGAACGAATTCCTAATAATAATAAAATAACTCGAAGCGCTACTACAAGCGTATCTGATTTAATTCTTTTATTTAATGCTGCCCCTAGTTTTGCTCCAATATAAGCTCCTGGAATAACAGGAATCGTATAGAGCCATGGAACGTGTCCTAAATAAATATGACTCGCTGAATTAACAATCGACGATAAAAATACCATGAACATTGATGTTGCCACCGCAACGTGTGGTGGGAATAAAAATAAAATAATCATGGCAGGTACGATCATCGAACCTCCACCGATACCAAATAATCCGGAGGCAAAGCCAATGCCAAATGTTAATGCAATAGCAAACCAAATGGGATACCCATATATAAAGGTATTTCCTTCTTTATCTTCGAATTCCTGTTGCATACCGTTTTTTACAAACCATTCTACAGGTTTCAATCGATCACGTACAAGTAATATCGTCGCTAAAATGATTAGTAAAATACCAAAATACAAATTAAATGATGGTACATCTAGCCCCTTATTTACCCATGCGCCCAGAATCGTTCCAGGAATACTTCCTATAAAAAATATCCAACCACTCTTATAATCAACTGTTTTAGATTTCATATAACTTAATGTAGAGGCAAGTCCAGTGAAAATCATCATGACAACCGATAAACCAACTACTTTTTGAGGAGTGATATCTGGAATCATCCCTAGATTTAATCCAACGTATAACGTTGCTGGGACTAAGATAATTCCTCCACCAAGTCCAACCAACGAGCCAATTACCCCAGATAATAATGCAATAATAGCTAAAACAAAAAATTCCATTATAGTTCCCCTTCAAACATATTTAATTGTTTAGGCGCTAACCCTACATCTCTAATCGCTAAAATCCCTTGTAATTCCTTTGCATTTTTCGCAGCATGAAGCCCTGAATTATTATTAAATAATACATACAGATCCTGTACTTCTGATTGAAGATGTTTCAAATGCTGTCCAAGCTGTTGCAATTCTTCACTATTATAGTCATATAAAAAGCGAACCTTCCGCCAGTTTTCGGCATTACCAGTATTACGCCACCCATGAATGTTACGTCCATGAATACGTACAAGTGCCTTAGTTGCAGTAACCGTAGGATGAAATGGTACAGAACCCACGCCAGCCTGTGGTTCATCACAAATGGTATGAATGAATTGATGCTCTCGTAAAAAATCCATTGTTTGCTGCACGACATTGTCCGCATACCATGTTCGATTACGAAACTCAATAGCTACGTCAAAGCCTTTAAGCTGTTGCCTAATATACAATAAATATTGTACATTCTTAGTCTGACAATCAAACCACGGTGGAAATTGTGCTAGTACCATTGCTAGCTTCCCATGACGTTTAAATTCATTGGCACATTCGATAAAGGCATTAAACATGTCATTCTTCGATTCAAACGGTATGTCACCACGTAAATGACCTGTCATTCCTTGATAGGCCTTCACAACAAAACTAAAATTTTCGGGTGTATCCTCACACCACTTTCGAACATTCTCTTGAGAAGGTATGGCATAAAAAGAAGTATCAACTTCGACCGTTAAAAAATGACCTGTATAATCGAATAATTTGTCCTTTGAGGCAGTCACTTCACTATAAAGCGAAGGATGATCACCCCAACCAGTTAATCCAACTATAATCATGTGACCCCCTCCTCTATGTACATTTATCATAGCATATACTTTCTAATGAAATATGAACGTATCGTAAAAAAACACAGCTAATAAATACGTATAGCAAGATGGCTTTCACCATCATTTACCTATATGATAAAGTAAAGTCCAAAGTTAAGTGAAGTATTTATTTAAAACGTATGTCCTGTAAATAAGCGGATTGGAGTGGAGGCCGGGCGACTCCTTTGGGATCAGCAATAGAGGAACGCGAGTGAAGCGGCTCATCGGACGCCCCCAGGAAGCTCTGCTCTGTGCGAAAGCGAAGCGGCAGCGGCAAATGTTTTATCTGTGCGAAAGCGAAGCGGCAGCAACAAATGTTTTATCTGCGCGAAAGCGAAGCGGCAGCGGCAAATGTTTTATCTGTGCGAAAGCGAAGCGGCAGCAACAAATGTTTTATCTGCGCGAAAGCGAAGCGGCAGCGG
>NZ_JBLLLQ010000013.1:0-49606 GCF_047737915.1 Lysinibacillus sp. NPDC056185 | reverse complement strand
CAAATGTTTTATCTGTGCGAAAGCGAAGCGGCAGCAACAAAGCGCCCAGCCGGAGCGGAAATCAACCCCACGTTTTGAGGATGAGTCAAAATATAGAAAATCGAACGCGAAAGGATAGTGATATAAATGATTACTGAACTACAGCAAAATGAATTTTACAGGTGTAACCTGAAGCGAAGAAAGTGGGGTTACATTACTTCGAAGGCATTGGTAACCATCTAAAGTGGAATGAAACGATAGAAAAAATATTTAAACATCGCGAACTTGGTAGTTGGAAGCAAAGAGTCTATAAGCTACATAAAAATAACTATATAGCAAATAATGAGCCCGATGTTAAAGAAGGATACACTGTTTTAAAAATAGATAACGCTCTATTTAACGATAACGCAATTAAAAATCCCGAATTTTTACATTCAAAAATTCTTTCGTTTTGGTCTTCTCCTGAGTGTTTCTTGAATAAAGGAATTGGATATTGTGTCGTTTACAAACATCACATTATTAGTCTTTGTTTTTCAGGCTTTGTAGTTGAAAATGTCCACTGTATTGACATTGAAACATTAGAAGCTCACCAAGGAAATAAATTAGCCCAAAAGTTAGCTCACTACGTTGTAAAAGATTGTTTAGCGCAAGGTTCGACCCCATATTGGGATTGTATGGACTCAAACAAACCATCTATCGCTGTAGCAGAAAATATAGGATTTACTAATGTTTTCAACTATGTAGGATATGAATTTTCATTCGACTAAAATGTTAAAACCCCGCTAAGTAAATCACTTAACGGGGTTTATTTGTAGATATGGATTTAATTAATAAAATTTCACTACATCTTCAAAAGGTAATGACGTTTTTTCTCCTGGTTGTTCATTTGGCTCACCAAATGGCATTTGAGCTACTAGGCTCCATTCTGCAGGAATATTCCAAGTTTCTTTAACTTCTTCATCAATAATTGGATTATAGTGCTGAATAGATGCGCCGATTCCTTCAGTAGTTAAAGACATCCATGTTGCGTACTGTAGCATAGCATTTCCTTGATGTGACCAGAATGGGAATTGCTCTTTATAAGAAGGAGCGTTTTCTTGCATTTGTTTGATTGTTGCTTGATTTTCAAAGAATAAGATTGTTCCTACTCCATCTGAAAAGCCTTGTAAACGCTCTTCTGTTGCAGCAAAATTTTCTGCTGGAACACGTGCACGCAATGTTTCTTTAACAATATCCCAAAACTTTTCGTGCTCATTATCCATTAAGACTACTACACGTCCACTTTGCATATTAAATGAAGATGGCGCATGGACACTGACTTTTAATAGCTCTTCAATTTTTTCCTTTGTAATCGCTGCGTTCTTTTTCACTTTACGGATTGAACGACGATTAATAATTGCATCTTTTAAATTAGTTGTTGTTACTGACATTTATAATTCCTCCAAATTTCAATCAAATTTATATATAGACTTTTTCATGCAGCATCATTTGCTACTGTTTAAATTTTATTACCTATTTTTTAATTGCTGATCAATGACTTGCGCTATTCTTTCTTTACTAGCTAATCCTTGGATCATTTCATCACCAATAATTAGTGTAGGAACAGCCGTAATATTCGCTTCTTCATAAGCATGCTTTAAAGCTTCTTGATGAGCTTCACGATATTTACCTGAAAGCAAGGATTCTTTGAATTCTTCTTTTGGCAGACCTACCTCATTTGCTAATTGAGTTAACACGTCTACATCCTCAATATTTTGTTCCTCTTGGAAAAATGCTGTGAAAACTCTATGATGAAATTCATTTCCTTTTCCATATACTTTAGCGAATTGATATCCTTCAAAAGCTAAATTCGTATAAGGGTGTGGAGATACTCGCGGTAATCGCATATCAATCCCTAGCTTTTTGGCTGTAGGGAGAATATAGGAATCCCACGAACCTAATTTAGCTGGCTCTTTCCAAGGATCAATTTTTGGATATGGCTTAGGTCTTAATTCAAACGGCATCCACTCTATCTCTATATCCTTTTCTTTTGCAATTTCATCCAACGGCCCTTTCCCTAAAAAACAGAAAGGACAAATAAAATCCGAATATGCTTTTATTTTAAGAGTCACCCAATAAAAACCTCCCTTTCTCTTTTAGTTGTAACTATTTCAGTTACAACTAAGTCAAATAAATATGCATTCCGTGAAAAGAAAAGAATGCATTTATTGTGATTGTTGAATTTCATGGATTAAAGATGTAATCACTTGTTCCATAGTAATGTTGGCTAATACTTGCTCCATTGCTTCTTGTGCTTGCACTAAAATTAGTTCTAACACAGCCTGTATATTTGCACCAATAGGACAATCAGGATTTGGATTTTCATGTAGATGAAATAATTTATCTTCTTCCACAACCTCTACTGAACGAAAAACCTCTAGCAAAGTGATAGTATCCAGATCTTTTACTAAAAAAGCTCCACCTGTTCCCCGGCGCACTTGCACTATACCTGCCTTTTTAAGATAGGACAATATTTTCCTAATTACTACCGGATTTGTATTCACGCTTTCCGCCATAAATTCCGATGTGCAAATGGTCGATGGATTTTGTTTGATGATTGATAAAATATGAACAGCGATTGTAAAACGACTGCTAATTTTAATCTTCATCACCTCCAGCTGTAACCATTATAGTTACAACTGGAAAATAAGTCAACTGTTTTATAAAAAATACAACATACGAAAAAATATAGATCCAAAAACTGTTGGGTCTATACTTGAACATACTATTTTATAAGATACTGCTACATACCTTCTAAATTCGACTGTATGCTGGTCCTCCTTCCATAAAAGGGTCTACCACGTTTACAAACACGTAATTATTTTTTAAGGTATTGATTTTTTGAACAATTGAATTCTTCTTGAAATGTTCTAATGTATTTGGTGAATCTGAGTTTTCATCTGCTGAGAATTGTATATATAAATAGTCTAGATTCATATCTGCCAATTGCACTACAGAAAGTGCTTCTTGCTAACTTCATTAGGAACCTCTAAACTAAGCTCTCCGTATAATACAGATTTAAGAATACTTCTCATAAGGTTGCCTCCTCCATACGAATAGCAACCAGTTTTTGACCTTTAAGTTTCTCAATTAAAGCTGATTTTGTAGCTTCAACTATTATTTCCACAAGTTATATTTAATTGTGAACAAAGTAAAAAGTGTATAGTATTATAAAAGTAAAGTTCCCAAAGCATTACTGGATCTGGCACCTTTCACAGAAAAAACAATATTCAAAAATTTTGAGTTTACCTATAGTCTTTTGTTTAAAAAAGAAAAAAGTGGGGATGCAAATGTACATTTTTATCGGGGTAATTATCTTCTTTCTAATCATTTTTGTCGCACTATGGATATTACCACTGAAGTATCAAAAAATTGAATGGATTGAAACGAACGCACAGATTATCGAAAGTGATTTTTCACACCGAACAGTTGGCCATGAGATTACATATGCAAAAGGAGAATCAAAGCGTAGCGTAAAGTTGACAGTACAATTTACGTCATTACAAAATAAATCAATCACTGTCACGAGCAAAGTATGGACATATACGAAAAATCGTGCTTTTTTTGAGGAAGGACAATGGGTGACGATTCTTTATAATAAAAAGAAGCCTCAACAGTTTAAACTCAAATATCAAATATAGAAGGTTACTGGGTTAAATGAATGGGAGATAATTTATTATTCATTCTTGTCCCATAGAAAAACACCTTCACGTTGATTTCATAAGGAGTCATACCAGTTTTTCAACGAAAGGTGTTTTTATTTATCTTAGAATTTCTAGGTCAGTACATTGCTACGCTTGACACGCCCATCTCATTGCTCCTAAGGTAGGAACTGTTGTAGAGAAATGAGCGGAAAGAAACTCCGTTAAACCTACTTTTCAATATTTTGATTTAATTGGTCTAATAATTTCAACTTTAAATTAGGATATATTTTATTATACATTTTCTTTTCTATTAATTTATGTGCAATTACGATAGAAGCAAATATAAAAGCGTACAGAATAAATGCCCATGGATACGCTAAGAACCAATCAAGTATATTTTTAAAGATATCCTCGCGACCTATTATTTTTAACTTTCCTAAAATCATATAAACAATAAAGACAACGATTGGTAATGCAATAACACCTGACATAATGTTTAAAGATCGTTTTTTATTCCGAGCTTCGATAAAAGTAGGTTCATTTAAATAATCGCTAACCTCCACTGCTTGTTTTTCAAAAGTATCTTCACTTCTAATAGGTAAGTTGTAATCACTAATTATTTTGTGAAGCTGTTTAAGTTCTTCCGCGCTAGAATGAATATCAAGCATCGTTTTTCCGTAATTCAGATTCCCCACTTCTTTCTCGCTTAAAATATTTAGTATATAGTACCATAAATGAAGGATTTTTGCTATTTGCAGGTTATGATTTGTCATATTTATCTAAGCGAAAAAACAGAGAAACAAGATGATTCTACATCAAATGTTGGAGTGGAGACATAATATGAAGCTTCCCGAACGTTTCGGCGACTCCCCTTTCTTTATGATGTTCTATCCGTCTGTTAGATGGTTCTATCAGGTAGTGAAAAGCAACGTTTATCACTGGTGCTCGCATTTTTAAAAGATGCTCCATTGTTCGATGAAAAGAAGAATCCAACCTAGGCAACACAAGAAATGACTTTGCACAATTACCTATACACAATGCATAAGATAAGTTGATGGATCAATTACGCCTCGGCATAATTGCGTCCGGAATCGGCTTTGTTCTTAGGCCTGCAAATGTTTTTTGTGCGAAAGCGAAGCGCTAACGTAGCGGCAGCAAAAGGGTTTTATCTGCGCGAAAGCGAAGCGGCAGCGGCAACAACACGAAGTTGGTCACTCAGTCGTTGCCACAGGACGGGGCGTTCTTAGACTGAGTTCCTTTTTTCAGCGGATGTCAGCGTAGCGACAGGTACAGATGTTTGGACACCCGCTGAAAGAAGTTAAACAAAAGGAGGACAATGATGTATCCAAATCAATACTATTATCATTATGCTCCACAGCATAATAGTACTTATCCTATGGTAAACGATGCTCAACTTGTAAATGATATTCAGAAGGCCATTAATGCTGAGTATAGTGCCGTTGCTTGTTATGAGAAGTTGGCTAAGATGGCACCTACTGAGGATGAAAAGAATAGAATACTTGAGATACAAAAAGATGAAATACGCCATCTCGAGGAATTTAGCAAAATTTATATGAATTTAACAGGAAGAAAGCCTTCTTATCAAATAATTGAGGAATGCCCGGACAACTATAGGGCCGGAATCGAATTTGCTTTTAAAGATGAACAAGAAACTGTTGATTCTTATTTAGATATAGCAGATAAAGCAAATGATCTGATGATTAAAGAAAGATTTCGACGTGCAGCAGCGGACGAGCAAAATCACGCAGTATGGTTTTTGTATTTTTTTTCAAAAAGCCCGGACATAACACATAAGCATACACAAAATTACGGTCATCCAGATCTATTACATCCTCCTACATTGACATCCCCTCAATTATTGGGTGAAAACTTAACTCAATCAATTTTTGATAATTTTCTAGGAAACTTTAACTTTATTAATAATACTTTTGGGCATATAAATTCTTTAATACCCTTTTTCGGACATAATTGGGTACCGTTTTCTAATGATGAATCGCAGTTATTCGTAACAAACTCAGAAAACAATAAAATAGCATATGCGGCTAGGAGTCGTAAGGAAAAAGACAATATTTCTATGTATGAATCGTTTATGGCATTTAATATTCCTACTGATAATTTTCCAACCGTTTTTCCTCAACTATATAACGACTCTTTGAACCTCCAAAACAACATTAGGTACTTACCTTGAAGAGCAAAAGAAGGAGACGAATTTTAAAGTTCGTCTCCTTCAATCTAAACGCTCTGTACTCTTGCTTTTCCACAAGAGTACACGCAAAATTATTTAATTTCTTTCCATAAAGACAATGCGAATATCCAATTTGGATCTCCATATCCTTGATAGCTTTGAACAGCTTCATATATTTTACCTTGATGCTCTACTTTATCACCTTTTGTGTATGCTTTAATTGGACTCCATTGCTCATAAGACGACCCTTGCTCTTTTGTAGTCACAGTGAAAATGGAACTTTTATTAGACTCATTTCCAGCTGTATCAACGGCAGTGACTGCATAGTTATATGTTGTATTTGATTGTAGATTCATGTCCATAAAGGAAGTAGTTTTCGATGTTCCAACTACAGTCATTTGCCCTACTTGTGTGCCTCGATATATAACATAATGGTCAACTGCTACATTATCCTCTGATGCCCCCCACATTAAGTCTACACTTGAGGCTGTTACTCCCATCGCATGAAGCGAAGTTGGTTGCGTTGGTGCTTCCGTGTCTGGAACTGCATTCATTGTCTCTACAGCTATAGACTCACTATCTTTAGAAACATTTCCAGCTGCATCCACTGCATTTATTGTATATGTATATTTTGTATTCGCTTTTAAATTTTTGTCTGTGAATGTTGTTCCCGGTACCGTTCCAATTGCTTTACCATCACGGAATACTTGATATTCTTTAACACCCACATTGTCTGTAGATGGATTCCATTTTAGCTCGACACTGTTAGCAGTAACTTTCGTTGCCTGTAATCCATTTGGCTGAGTTGGAGCTTCCTTATCTACATCCACATTATTCACTAAATTAACATCAATCACATTATAGAAAGCATTTGCAGTATTCGCTACATCCCAAACAGCTAAAATAACGTGGTAGCCACTACGATCAGTTGGTACGTTAATTGTATGAGTTAAATTAGTGGATGCTTCAGTACCGTTATGTTCAACAGTTCCAATTGGCTCAAGATCAGCACGAGTTAATGGCTTATTAGGATCCCATCCCTTTTTCGTAATATAATAGTGCCATTTGCTTGTTAAATGTGATGCAGTGTACTTCCATGTAAAGGTATTCGGTCCCCCTGTAATCGTATTCTTAAACCAGCGATTTACAGATTGTTGATCGAGAATGCCATCAAACTGACCTCCTGCAGATGCAATTTTACCATCAACTGGTCCACCTTGTGGAAATCCTTTTTTGGCCTCTAAGCTCTGTGGCTCATACATAACCCTTCCACAACTCAAGTTAAGCGCGCCATAACTTTGGCTACATAAAGCAGCACGGCTAGCTGGTTTTTCTACAAACCCATGTGCAGATGCATTTGGCGCCATTGCAATCCCCATGATTCCGGCTGCTAATATTGCCGCACTTAGTCCCTTTTTACTTTTACTTAATTTTGTAAATTTAGTGTTCATATAAGTAATCTCCTATCTTTGAAAATGTATTTCTACTCGTATGATAGCTATGGATTAAAAATTAAGCAAACTATGGGTGAATATGATAAAAGTCGCATTACATTGTGATGTTTTTTCGCAAAAGATATATATTAATAGCTCTAAATATAATAAATATCTTATAATTATGTGCCTTTTCATTCAAAGTAGCTTCGGATTTTATTAAAGTGTTCATAAAATATTCAAATTAAAATTTGTCGATTTATGATCTTCCCCACAGTTTTTTATTCTGCGTAAAATAGGTGGTAAAGCTATGTAAACAACATCCGCATAAAAAAAATCGAGTGCAGTGCACCCGATTTTTATAAAAGAAATTTGTGGGCAATAAGGGGTTTGGCCATAGCGTAAAACCCTTACTTGCCAACGTTTATCGGCATATTATCCGATAGAACCTTCCATCTCAAACTTAATAAGACGGTTCATTTCTACTGCGTATTCCATTGGTAATTCTTTTGTGAATGGCTCGATGAAGCCCATTACGATCATTTCTGTCGCTTCTTCTTCAGAAATACCACGAGACATTAAGTAGAATAATTGTTCCTCCGATACTTTGGAAACTTTCGCTTCATGTTCTAAAGAAACATTATCATTTAAGATTTCGTTGTATGGAATTGTATCTGAAGTAGATTGGTTATCCATGATTAACGTATCACATTCGATGTTAGCACGTGCACCACTTGCTTTAGGGCCGAAACGCACTTGACCCATATACGTTACCTTACCACCTTGTTTAGCAATCGATTTAGAAACGATTGTTGAAGATGTGTTTGGTGCCATATGAATCATTTTCGCACCTGCGTGTTGGTGTTGCCCTTTACCTGCTAATGCGATTGATAATGTCATACCACGAGCGCCTTCACCTTTAAGGATACAAGCTGGGTATTTCATTGTTAACTTAGAACCGATGTTACCGTCGATCCATTCCATTGTACCGTTTTCTTCAACAACTGTACGTTTTGTTACAAGGTTGTAAACGTTGTTTGCCCAGTTTTGAATCGTTGTATAACGGCAGTATGCATCTTTACGTACAACAATTTCTACTACTGCTGAGTGTAAAGAGTTTGTAGTGTAAACAGGAGCTGTACAACCTTCAACGTAGTGTACGTGAGCGCCTTCATCTACAATAATTAACGTACGTTCGAATTGACCCATGTTTTCAGAGTTAATACGGAAGTAAGCTTGTAATGGCGTTTCCACTTTTACACCTGGTGGTACATAGATAAATGATCCACCTGACCAAACAGCTGAGTTTAGTGCAGCGAATTTATTATCAGTGTAAGGAATTACTTTACCCCAGTACTGTTTGAAAATATCTTCGTTTTCACGTAAAGCTGAGTCAGTATCTTTGAACACAATACCAAGGTCTTCAAGGTCTTGTTTCATGTTGTGATATACAACCTCAGATTCGTACTGAGCAGATACACCTGCAAGGTATTTTTGCTCTGCTTCTGGAATACCTAATTTATCAAAAGTAGCTTTAATTTCATCAGGTACTTCATCCCAAGATTTTTGTGTAGCTTCTGATGGTTTTACGTAATACGTAATTTCATCAAAATCTAAATCTCCTAGGTCGCCACCCCATTGCGGCATTGGTTTTGTATAGAAAGTTTCAAGTGCTTTTAAGCGGTATTCAAGCATCCACTCTGGCTCTTGTTTCATATTTGAAATTTCACGGACGATTTCTTCAGTTAAACCACGTTTTGAACGGAAAATTGATACGTCCTTGTCATGGAATCCGTATTTGTAATCGCCAATATCAGGCATTTTTTTAGCCATCGTTTCTCCTCCGTTCATGCATTATTGTTATCTTGTTTCAAGCTCGGATATCTTACTTTGAGTGAAAGCACCTATAGTGACTTTCACTCAAATTTAGATATTATTGCTTTACACCTTTTTCCATCGCTTTCCAAGCTAATGTCGCACATTTAATACGTGCCGGGAATTGAGAAACACCTTGTAGTGCCTCAACATCCTCAAGGTCATATTTCTCGCTATAGTCTTCGCCCATCATCATTTTAGAGAAAATTTCAGCAAGCTCTAATGCTTCCTCAATTTTTTTCCCTTTGATAAGCTGCGTCATCATGGATGCAGAAGACATCGAAATCGAACAGCCCTCACCGTCAAACTTCGCATCCGCAACAATACCGTCAGTCACTTTTAGCGTTAAGTGAATACGGTCTCCACAAGTCGGATTGTTCATATCGATCGTTACAGCATCTTCTTCAATAGATCCTTTATTACGAGGATTTTTATAATGATCCATAATGACTGAACGATATAGTTGATCTAAATTATTAAAAGACATCGCCAAAATACTCCTTCGCAGAACGTAACCCTGCAACTAGGCGGTCAATATCTTCCTCTGTGTTATACAGATAGAAGCTTGCACGCGCTGTCGCTACTTGTTGAAGACATTTCATTAGTGGCTGTGCACAATGATGTCCTGCACGAACAGCAATACCGTTCATATCAAGAACCGTTGCCACATCATGTGGATGTACATCGTCTAGGTTAAACGTTACAAGTCCACAACGCTTCATTGGGTCACGTGGGCCGAAAATTTTAAGTCCGTCAATTGTTTCAAGCTGATCCATCGCGTAGCCTGCAAGTTTATGCTCATGCTCCGCAATGTTATCTAGCCCAATTTCAGTTAAGAAATCAATAGCGGCTCCTAAACCTACTGCACCTGCAATAATAGGAGTTCCACCTTCAAATTTCCACGGTAGTTCTTTCCACGTTGAATCATAAAGTCCAACAAAGTCAATCATTTCGCCACCAAATTCAATTGGCTCCATCTTTTCAAGGTGTTCCTTTTTACCATATAGTACACCTATTCCAGTTGGTCCGCACATTTTATGACCTGAGAACCCTAAGAAATCTACATCCAAATCTTGTACATCGATTTTCATATGTGGTGCTGCTTGTGCACCATCCGCTACCATTACAGCACCGTTCGCATGCGCGATTTGAGCGATTTCTTTAATTGGATTAATTGTTCCAAGGACGTTTGACGCCATTGACACCGACACAATTTTTGTTTTAGGTGTAATTGTCGCACGAACCTTTTCTAAGTTAAGTGTGCCATCCGCTTCAAGCTCAATATATTTCAGCGTTGCATTTTTTTCCTTTGCTAGTTGTTGCCAAGGAATAATATTAGAGTGGTGCTCCATGTGAGTAATGACAATTTCATCACCTTCAGCAACATTAGCACGACCATAACTTGATGCCACTGTATTTAAAGCAGTTGTAGTACCGCGAGTAAAAATAATTTCTTGTGTTGATGTAGCATTAATAAAATTACGAACCTTTTCACGTGCACCCTCATATTTGTCAGTAGCACGATTTCCTAATGTATGCACACCACGGTGTACATTAGAATTATCGAATTCATAATAATGCTTCATTGCTTCAATTACTTGAATAGGTTTTTGAGAAGTTGCTGCGCTATCAAGGTAAACAAGCTTATGACCGTTTACTTCCTGATCTAAAATTGGGAAATAGCTTTTAATGTCTTTATTCATCATTAGCGAACTTTCCTTTCAATAACCTCCGTCAGTTGCTTTTGTACGCCTTCGATTGGTAATTGCGTAACAACTGGCGCAAGGAATCCATGGATAACAAGGCGCTCTGCTTCTGCTTTCGAGATACCACGACTCATTAAGTAGTAAAGTTGTAGTGGATCCACTCGACCAACAGATGCTGCGTGTCCTGCTGTTACATCGTCTTCATCGATTAATAGAATTGGGTTTGCATCGCCACGAGCTTTTTCAGAAAGCATTAATACACGTGATTCCTGCTGTGCATCCGCTTTTGTCGCACCGTGTTCGATGTAGCCAATACCGTTAAAGATTGATTGTGCTGCATCTTTCATTACACCATGCTTTAAGATATGACCATTTGAGTTCTTACCCCAGTGACGAACTTCAGTAGTAAAGTTAAGTTTTTGTTCACCGCGACCAACAACTACTGTTTTTGTATCAGCATGAGAACCGTCACCGATTAGATGTGTAATGTTTTCAGAGATAGTATCTGAGTCATTCATTAAGCCAAGAGCCCAATCTACTTTCGCATCACGAGCTAGTCGTGCACGACGATTTACATAAGTAGTATATCCTTTCGCAAGTACATCAACCGCACCGTAAGTAACTTGTGCATTGTCTTGAACTACTACTTCTGCAATAATGTTTGCTTGACCTTTTGCTTCTTCAACTGTTGAAATATATGTTTCAACATAAGTTACAGCAGAATTTGCTTCAGCAACAACTAACACGTGGTTATATAATGAAGCTTCTGCGTTATCATTTAAGAATACTACTTGAAGCGGTTGTTCGATAATGACATTTTTAGGTACGTATACGAACACACCACCGTTAACAAGTGCCGCATGAAGTGCTGTTAATTTATGCTCATCAACTTTTACAGCTTCTGTCATAAAGTACTTTTTAACAAGGTCGCCATGTTCACGAACCGCTGTTAAAATATCTGTAAAAATAACACCTTTATCAGCTAGTTCTTGCGATGTTTTGATGAAAGCTGGTGTGTTATTGCGTTGAATATAAAGATTTTCTTGAGCCTCAAGATCAATTAAACCTTTTGCTTCTTCTGGTAATGCATCAAGTGAAGCGAATCCTTCACTGTCAACTGTGTGAGTTGGGAAATTTACGAAATCCCATTTTGTAATATTTGTTCTATCTGGTTTTGGCAAATCTAAACCAGTTACTTTGTCTAGTGCTGCCGCGCGAAGTTCTGTAAACCAAGCCGGTTCTCCATTTGCTTCTGAGAACGAGCGCACGTCCTGTACTGTTACAGGCAAGTTAAGTTCCACTGTCATGCTAGTTCGTCCTCCCTCTTATGCTTCTTGTTCTTCAGTTTCTTCTTCGATACCTAATTCTTTTTTAATCCAGTCATAGCCTTCAGCTTCTAAACGTTGTGCTAATTCTTCGCCACCTGATTTAACAACGCGACCTTGCATCATTACGTGTACATGGTCTGGTGTAATGTAGTTAAGTAGGCGTTGGTAGTGAGTGATCATTAAGCAGCCGAATCCTTCTCCACGCATTGCATTGATTCCTTTAGAAACAACTTTAAGCGCGTCAATATCAAGACCAGAGTCAATTTCATCTAAAATTGCGAAAGCTGGTTTAATCATCATTAATTGAAGAATTTCGTTACGTTTTTTCTCACCGCCAGAGAAACCTTCATTTAAATAACGTTGTGCCATATCTTCGTGCATTTCAAGGAATTCCATGTTTTTATCTAATTCACGGATAAATTTCATTAGAGAAATTTCATCGCCCTCTTCACGGCGTGCATTGATAGCTGAACGTAAGAAGTCAGCATTTGTTACACCAGCGATTTCAGAAGGATATTGCATTGCTAGGAATAAACCTGCCTGAGCACGCTCGTCCACTTCCATTTCAAGTACATTTTCGCCATCAAGTTCTACTGTACCAGAAGTTACTTCATATTTAGGGTGACCCATAATAGCAGAAGCTAGTGTTGATTTACCAGTTCCGTTTGGTCCCATGATTGCATGAATTTCATTTGTATTAATTGTAAGGTTTACGCCTTTTAAAATCTCTTTCCCGTCGATTTCAACGTGAAGATCTTTAATAACTAAAGTTGACATGAAAATACCTCCATAGTGTGTTCAGTGAATGGTGTACCATTCCTTAATTATCATCATTCTAATCTTAACTGAAAATCGTTCTCTATGCAAACCATTTCAATCACTTTCAATTTTCTCTGAAACAATCCTTAAAAATAAAGAGTTTGTAAGCATTTTCAGATTATTGCTAATCGTTATTGACAATGAGAATCAACTTACCTCATTTTCAATGAAATAATTCTAATTGAGAATCAGTTTCATCTAGCTACATAGTGAAAACCCCGCAGAAAGTGCGAATTGTAGCGGTTTTGTGACAGAAATGTATAAATAACAATACCAATACTATAACCTTTTTTATTAGAATGGAATCAAATAAAGGAAAGAAATCTCGAGAGTACTAGTTCATAAAATTAAGGTTCTTCATTATAAAGTGGGTTGATTTCCGTTCCGGCTGTGGGCGTCAACCAGAACGGAAATCAACTTATATATATATGTCAAACTGTGGGTGGGCCAAAATTAATAAATGTAGATCATGCAATTTTTTTTAATCTACTTTATTTTTCCCTTTGGCTGTTTTCCCCTTGAAAATATCGATTATGATTGAATATAATGCAGGTTCAGGAGGCGGACTGGAGATTTGTGTATGTATGAAGTAGTAAGTAAATTAAAGAAGCGGACCAACAAGCCTTATTCAAGACACTAGAACAAGGTCTCTATCTAGAGGAAGTAATTAATATAGAAGTACAAATATAAAAGAAGAAACGGCATAAAATATCATACTAATTCCGAAAATCATCGTCAGCTTATTAATCTCTCTCAAATCACCCGGTTCTTTTTTCATCTCTTTGTAAAATTTTGTCGCCATAAACACGCCGCCCATCAATAAAGCGGCGCAACCGATAGACGAAACAATGTCCGCTTCTAATGCTTTACCCATTTCGATGACCGATGCTGCTAAAAAGTATATAAAAGCTGCAAACAAATAAAGAGCTTTTTCCTTCCTCTCTAATTTTCTACTTTTCTTTTTCTTCACTTTATACCGATGCTTCAAACCTTCTTGCGACACATATTGTGCAACAATAGCTTCTACTTGTTTCGAACATTTTTTTTGAACTTTGACCATATAAAAACCTTCGTATTCTTCAGACGACCGCTTTAAAATATCTTTGATTCCTATTTCAAACGGAATGCTACTTTTCTCTAAGTGTTCGATAATTGCTAGGACAGCGTCTTCTGAATATCCAATCAATATTTTCTTTTTAAACAAACTAAACACCTCTTACGAAACAAGTTAAATTACGCCTAATTATACTATTCCATTCGCCTTTTACTGCAATCCAAAATATAACATACTCTTTTAAATATCTGACTCTTTCGTTTAGCAACATTCTTTGAGAAAACTGCCTTCGCCTTACTTTCTTGAGCTCCAATGAAGTTACTGTGCATCTCCCCCGCTTTCTAGCTAACATTTGTTTATTTACAATCATTTTTCATCTTAAATAGTATATAATTGAGGCATAATCAATCGTATTTTTCGATTAATAGAGGTGAATATCTAGTGGAGTTACGTCAATTACGATATTTTGTTGAAGTTGCTGAGCGTGAACACATTTCAGAAGCTGCCGAACATCTTCATGTTGCTCAATCTGCAATAAGCCGACAAATTGCTAATTTAGAAAATGAATTAGGCACACCACTTTTTGAACGTGTCGGACGGAATGTTAAATTGACACCGATTGGAAAAATATTTCTCGAGCACACAATTACTGCTTTAAAAGCCATCGATTTTGCCGCAAAGCAAGTTGAAGAATATTTAGATCCTGCTAAAGGTACGATAAAAATTGGTTTTCCAACGAGCTTGGCTAGCTATGTATTGCCCACTGTTATTTCAGCCTTCAAGCGTGAATATCCAGATTTGCAATTCCAGCTCCGTCAAGGCTCCTATCGTTTTTTAATTGATGCAGTCAAAAATCGCGAGTTAAATTTAGCTTTTTTAGGCCCGCTTCCACCGAAGGACGAATCGATCCATTCAACAATTTTATTTACTGAAAACATCGCAGCATTACTGCCAGCAAAACATCCATTAGCCAAAAAAGAAAGTATTCAACTTGCTGATTTACGTAATGATTTATTTGTATTATTCCCAGATGGCTATATTTTACATAAAGTAGCTATGGATGCCTGTCGCGCTGCCGGCTTCTTGCCAAACGTCATCTCTGAGGGTGAAGACTTAGATGCACTAAAAGGTCTTGTCGCTGCGGGCATTGGGGTTAGTTTATTACCAGAAAGCTCCCTATATGATTCAGCTGCCCGCTTCACAGTAAAAGTACCGATTGTATCACCTACAATTCCAAGAACAGTCGGCATTATTTCACCTGTAAACCGCGAAATTGCTCCATCAGAAAAAATATTTTTAGACTTCGTTACCAATTTCTTTTCACGTCTTTCTCAATTCCAATAAAAAAATCGCCGTAGCTGGCGATTTTTTTTGTTTAAGGTGCCTTTATCCGTGAGATGGGCTGTTCTATCCGCCACTTTGGCGTTTCTATCCACGACTTTGACGTTTCTTTCCGTCACTTCGGCTCTTCTTTCCGTCGCTCTGGTTCAATCCGTCACCTTGGCGATTCTTTCCGTCGCTCTCGCATTTCCATCCGTCGCTTTGACGTTTCTTTCCGTCACTTCGGCGCTTCTTTCCGTCGCTTTGACTTCCATCCGTCGCCTCGGCACTTTTATCCGCCACTTTGACGTTTCTTTCCGTCACTTCGGCTCTTCTTTCCGTCGCTCTGGTTTCTATCCGTCACCTTGGCGATTCTTTCCGTCGCTCTCGGCTTTCCATCCGTCGCTTTGACGTTTCTTTCCGTCACTTCGGATCTTCTTTCCGTCGCTCTGATTTCCATCCGTCACCTTGGCGATTCTTTCCGTCGGTCTCGTCTTTCCATCCGTCGCTTTAACGTTTCTTTCCGTCACTTCGGCTCTTCTTTCCATCGCTCTGGTTTCCATCCGTCACTCCGGCAATTCTATCAATCATTCCGCTGATTGTTCGTTAATCCATTGTAACGTTTTTGAGCCTAGACCTCCGGCACGCCATAAAACAACCTCATTGTAGCTTCTCTTTTGCACGTGCGCTGTCCATTTTTTAAGTGTTTCCTGATCGGCGTACCAAACTTCATGCTTAACATTTTGTTCATCTAAAAAAGTGAAATAAGCCGCACCACTTGCTTGATCGCGATGTTTAACCGCTTTCGTTTTGTTTAGTAATTCCTCTGCTTCTACCTCCGTTAAAGCAACCGTCTTGCCTTGATTTACCCATTGGAATCCGCCAGTTGCAAAAGCAATCGCTAATTTTTGATTAGACTTCCTAATTTTTTTTACTAAGTCATTTAAAAATGCAAAGGTTGCCTTTGCACCTGGGCCACTATGATACCCGTGCACATTATAAGCCATCACTGTATATTTAGGCCCACTCGGTAATTTAATATTAAATGGAAATCCTGGCTCTAGTACGACATGTAATGAAACATCCTTTTTTAATAGCTGTTCATAAAGTTCCTCTATGAAATGGACGTACTTAGAGAGATCCTCTTTAGCAACCTTTTCATAATCAATTTCGATACCATTCACATTATATTGTTCAACAACCTGCATAATATTATCAATATGTCGCTGCCTTGATGACGTATCTTGAAACAATCGATGTAATAACGCACTATCCTTTTGAACTAATGGCGCGTTATCTGAAACATAATCGTTAATTAACGTGAGTATAACAGGATGTGATCCATTAAATTGTTGCTGCGTTTGTTTCAACGTTTCTATCGCATCTTCAGTTAATAATAATTGGTCATTCTCATTAAAATAAGCACCAAAAACGTGAATGTCTTGTAAGCCCTGTTGTGAATTTTTCACATCCTCGATGGCAGATTTATTTTGCCATTCAGGTAACCAAATAGATAATTGAAGCTTGTCTTTGTGCTTCAACCCTTCCCTTGCTTTAACAGGTGCTTCTTTGCTATTACTACAAGCTGTGATAATTAGTAGTGCTATACAGATAAACAGAAAAAATTTTTTCACTTGAATCTAGTTCCCCCCGTTTTAGAAGGTTTCAATAAAGAAATCAACAACATTATTAAATAAAGTCATTGTTTTGTGCTTTACTTTATCGAAATTCGTATATTGGTTAGTAAAAAGCGTATGATCGTTAACATCTGTAATCAAAATATCTTCGATGAGTGTATCATAAATATCATCTGCATACTGTTCATGCGATGTTTCTTTTTTGCTGAACAACGCACCAAATCCAATTTTAGATCCTTGAATGTCAGGATTTACTTGAATTGTCTTGGATAATACCTTATCTACATCTATCTTAATTTTATCATTTTCTACATAAATGTTAAATACTCTCTTTTTTGTTAAGTTTCGCGGATACTCTTCCTCGTCAATTCTAGAACCTTTTTGCGTATCCTGATAATTGTATACAGTAGCCTTATTGAATGCATACTCTTCTTCATTCCACTTTATTTCATTTAGCAGAAACCGCTCCTTCTCAACAACGCCTGATTTTGGTGATTTTTCAGAAACAACTATCTCATTATCTATTAATGCCACCCGAATATAGCTATTATTTTTTTCATCGTAGTTTAAATAAATAGATTGTTGTCCAACGACATTCCCTTTAAAGGCAAAGTTTATATTATATCGCTCTGGAAGTGTTTCCTTCAATATTACCCGACCTTCACTAGAAGGTGCTGATGTTATAGTAATCTCATTATTTTCATATTCTGCTGCACCATTCTTTACAGACCATTCTTTTGCCCGTTTAGGATCTCCGACTTCAAATTCTACATTTTGCTTACTAGCTTGTCGGATTTTCATCATCAAGTGATTGGTAGACCAATAGGGCGATACTTGTAATCTACTTAAATTGTAGAGATCAGCATCCGCATCATTATATGCCCCTAGTTCCAAATTGAAATGCATTTTAAATATATCCTTAATTTGCTTATTATTCGCACTTCCAACTAACGAATCCATATTATTATAAAGTGAGTTGGCATGCATAATAGCATAGGCCTTAGGAACTTCTCCTAGTTCCTCCTTATAAATATCATGCATTAGCTTGTAATCTTTTTGGATACGTTTTTCCATTTCTTGTCGCGTTTCACTTGGAATCATATATTGATTGCGAATGAAGTCCATTAAATAATGATTATAATATTCGATAGTCGTTTTATCCGGCACATTATTTTCATCTATTACACCTAACGACTGTCCTTTATTGTTATAAATATTAATATATGTCAGACGGTACCCATTAGAGCCCAGCTCCCAATAGCCACTTTTCTCCATAAGTAATAAGTCTTTCGGCTTTAAAAATTTGTTGTCCCGTGTATCCATTTTATTGGCGTACGTAAACATCGTAGCTTTATAGTTTAGATCCTCCATGATGTTTTGAGCAAATATACTTGAATCTGTCCGTCCATCTTCAAATGATAAAAACAAAGATTTTTCTGGCAACGGTTTGTCTTTCTGATAAAAATCTAAAATATCTTGCTGAGTAATTGTTTGATAACCCTGACTTTCAAGTAAGGCTAGTTGTTTTTTTAAATTCTCTTTAGATACGTATTTGGGAGATTCGCCTCTGCTCACACCAAAATAAGATAATGCGATGAAACCATCTTTATTTTCTAGAGGAACCGTTTCCTCTTCCCTTTTTTCTGTTAAAAACACTACACGTATTAAAATAATCGCTAAAAATGTAACGATAATCGCTTGAACAATGGATCGTATTATTTTCCTTCGATTTTTTTTAGCTGGATTTAATACAACATTTTTTTCACTCATTTCTTCTCACCCATTTTTCTATTTAGAATCGAAAATCGGGATTTTCGTAATTTTTGTTTTTCTAATTTCTTTTCTTTGGCGATGACATCTTGAGGTGTTTCTCTCGTACCCCATGTTGATTTCCAAAATGTAACCCATGCAACAGGCATTTGCCACAGCAAAATAAATTCATAGAAAAGTACAAAGATAAAGCCAAATGTCCATAACTTACTTTTTCTAAAGAAAAGATGGGCCAAACTCATTAGCATTGCCATCAATAACAAGCCTATTAAAAACGTAGTCGGAAAAACGCCATGCATAATTGGCACATAAAGTAGATTGTAAACAACAACAATAGGGGCTGCTATTGGTACGATTAAACCGATGATGAAGAAAAGAAACATAAAAGGTTCCTTCTTCCACATAAATAAAAATGCTCGTAACGATTCACGTAGCCATGATCGTTTCCATCTCATTTGTTGAGATAAAAAGACTTTTGAATCTGATGGAACAATTGTAGAACATACGGCATTGTCCTGGTATCCCGTTCGATGTGTTTTTAAAATATAGTTTGTCATACTACGGTCATCACCGAATGTTGCGGGCTGTCCAAGAAATTTTTGGTTTAACCATGCTGTCTCGTTCTTTAAAATAAGCTCTTTTCGATAACATGCTAATGGACCAGATAAGCAAGTTACTGTATCAAACCAAGACTCAGCAGCTTTCATTATCCGAAAGGCTATATAATAGCGAACGGTTTGCAATTTTGTCAGAGCATTTGTAAATTTATTTTCAACTTCTGTTCTTCCAGCCACACCGCCCATTTTAGGATCTTGGAAAGGCTGCACTATATTTCGAATAGCATGAGGTTCTAAAAAACTATCTGAATCTACGAAAACGACTAATTCGTGTTTAGCAAGATGTACTCCTGCCACTAAAGCCTCACGCTTCCCTCCATTTTGAGGTAGCTTATGGAAACTTAAGCGATTCTTTGTTTTAAATCGCTCACCCTCGCTATGAATAAGTTCAATCATTTCTTTTGCTTTTTCCTCAGTTCTATCTGTTGAATAATCATCTACAACAATAACTTCTAATTTGTCTACAGGATAATACTGATTAATACAGCTTAAAATTGTTCTATGAATCCATTCTTCTTCGTTAAACACTGGAATAATAATAGAAACGCCCGGTTCAAATTTAGGATTTATCGGCACATTCCTATAGAAAATACCGAATAAATATCTACTTAAAAGAAATGTTGCAGCAATAATACTATATAGATATAGGAATTTATTGAATCTGAAATAAATAACACTTTCAGCCCTCATTAATATCACAATAAGAGAAACAATCAATAGAAATAAACTTGCCACAAAAATTGATAGTCCCCAACGTTTTTTAGTCATATAGTCATTTAAAGGCTGTAAAAATTCACATGCATAATAGCATCTAGTTTCACCATCTACTTCTTTCGTAAAATGCCGAACAACTTTCGCTTTTACCTTTACCTTAGATTCATAGCCCTCCGGCATCGCACCACCAGGTATAGTAAATTTCATCGTAATAATTTCATCTATTAAAAAATTATCAGGACTATTTGAAAATATAAGGATACCTGTAACCGAAATATCCTCCGCATAATGTTTGTCACTAACCTTTTGCTTTGCTCTTTTAATTTGTACTTCAAAATTAGTTTCATAGCGTAAACTTAACAGCTGTAAACGATATATTTCATTGACATCTGTAGGATCGATTTCTTCCTTTTGATACGAAGCACCTCGTCGATTAACGAGATTTCGTACATTTTCTGGATCAGGAATATTCGATAAAATTCGTCGATCAGAGCGTGGTATCGTTAAAATCTCTTTTTTCTTATTCATGATTATCAATTCACTTTCTTAGTTGAATCTTCTTCAATCCAAGTCGACATTTTTGCAAAGCTATACCCATCTTTTTGCAGCTTTTCAATGATTACTGGTAGAGCTTCAACTGTTTTTGTACCATCTAAAATGTGCATAACAATTACTCTTCCTGGAGCAATCCTACTCATCACACGATTATAAATATCTGAAACGGTATAGTCTAAATTCCAGTCGAATGATGCAATATCGTACATAGCAATCGATTTGACACCTGTTGCGGCAATAATTTTCGCTGATTCTTCATTAATAGCACCTTTATTAGGTCTGAAATACAGCAAAGGTTCTTCCTGTAAGGCGTATGTTAACGCCTTATGTGCCATCACGACATCCTCTTGTAATTCTTCCGGTGTCATGGTCGTAACATCAAGGTGATTGTAGGAGTGGCTTGCAACCTCATGGCCTCTCTCAACAATTAATCGCGCTAATTGCGGATCCTTTTCCACACCTTTGCCAATTAAAAAGAATGTAGATTGAACATGATACTTATCAAGAACATCCAAAATCTCTTTAAGTCTCTCCTCACTCGCCCAATCATCAAAGGTTAAAGCAACTTCTTTTTTGGAAGTATTTTTACGATAGTACATATTCGGTTTTACATTTTTATAATCCGGATTTACTTTAATAGCATCATAGCCTTCAATTTCCTCTAAGGATTTTACTAAATATTGTTTATCTAAAACGTCCGTTAATGTAGAAAAAACGTATCCTTTTTCTTCGCCCAATTGAGACAATAGTGGAATAACATCAATAATCGCAGGATTAATGTACGTGTTTAAATGAATGATAGATCCACTATCGATAAAGCGATGAATATAATCCATTATTTCTTCAGCACTTTGCATATTTCGATCTTTCGGATTAATGGAAGATTCGACGACTCCCTTCATATTGAGCGTTTTAGTTGCTAAACGCATATTGTCAGTTGAATCACCAGAACGACTACGAACGAAATTTGGTGTATAACCTAGATGCTCTTCAAAAACTTGATTGGCTAAGTAAATTTCTTTATATGTTTCTTCATAATTTAAATCAGTCATATCAGTAAACGTTAACGTACCATTTTCTACTTCATGACCTTTAGCTAAAATATCTTTCACTAACTCAGGATCTTGCGCCACTCGCGTACCTTCTACAAAAAATGTTGCCTTCATGTTAAATTGTTCTAATACCTTTAGTAATTTCTGCATTGTTTCATTGTCTGCAAGTCCATTAAAAGTTAATGCTACCTTTGGACTTAGAATGCTTGCGTGACTATAAATTTCACTCATCGTTCCATCCGGTTCCTTAATTTCAATTGCTGAATCAACTGGTTTAACCTCATTAGTTTGAGCGGACGATTGACATCCAGCTAGAAATAAAATGAATAATAGACTACATAATTTTAGTCGCCTCGTGAACACAGAACCCCCCCTATAATTTGTGATATTTTTCATTTTTAAACAAATAATGGGTATTGCGTGTGTCAAAAATTAAAGCAGCATGTTGATCAATCAATGCATAATCAATAGCTGTATGATTCGTTAAAATGACTACAGCATCCGCTTTTTCAATTAATTCTTTTGTAAGTGAAACTGTGTTAAACATGTCATTACCAACTGTAAATGTTTCAATAAATGGATCAATAACTTTTAGACCACACCGCTTTTCCTTTAATTTATCAATGACATGTAATGCTGGTGATTCCCGAAGATCATTAATATTTGGCTTATAGGAAACTCCAATAACTACAATTTCTGCATCATCTATCTCTTTTCCATGTGCACCTAAATAATTTTCTAATCTTTCAATTACAAAGCTTGGCATAGAATCATTAATTTTATCTGCCGTCTCAATTAATGTTGCTGAAACACCATGCTGCTGGCCAGCCCATAATAAATATTTAGGGTCTACTGGTATACAATGACCACCTACCCCAGGGCCAGGTGTAAATGGCATAAAACCATAAGGCTTTGTCGAAGCCGCTTCAATAACTTCCCACACATCGATATTCATTTTATGGCAAACCTGACTTAATTCATTGACAAGGGCAATATTAATTTGCCTAAATGTGTTTTCTAGTAACTTTTCCATTTCAGCAACCTTTGGACTTGTTACCGTAAACACCTTTGTACTAATAACCGTTTCATAAAAAAGTTTGGCAACTTCTAAACAAGCTACTGATACTCCGCCAACTACTTTAGGCGTATTCGAAACTGAAAAATTTAAATTTCCAGGGTCCACACGTTCAGGAGAATAAGCTAAAAATATATCTTGTCCAATAATGAAGTTACCTTTTTCTAAGATCGGTTGAACTACTTCTTCTGTTGTTCCAGGGTAAGTTGTACTTTCAAGAATAATTAATGTATTAGGGGTTATATTTTGTTCGATTGCATTAGCTGCATCAACAATATACGAGATATTAGGTGTTCCATCTGCAGTCGTAGGCGTCGGTACACAAATAATAATGATATCTACATATACAAGTTTAGAAAAATCATTTGTCGGCTCAAATTTATCTTCTTTAACCGCTTTCTCGATGATTGCATTAGACATATCAGCAATATAACTATCACTACTTTTTAATTTGGAAATTTTTTCATCGTCTTTATCGAAACCAATTACTCCAAAGCCTTTATTGACGATTTCCAAGGCTAGTGGGAGCCCCACATAGCCAAGTCCAACAACCCCAATTGTGGCACTTCTTGTCTTGATTTTTTCTGATAAAGCTAATCCCTTTGACTCAATCTTTATTCCCATAAACAAATTACTCCTTTGTCTAAGTTATTGTGAAAACGTAATTCAAAGACTGCTCTGTACAATTGCTATTTTTTTACGATTCATTCCTTTGTACATGTAATCCCCTCATATCACACCCATTCTTTGTCATCAAATTCTCAAATATAAAACACACACTTCCTCAATACATCTATCATACTAAATAAAACTAAACTTTTTCTAAACAATTCCATAACAAAGTGAAAAAATAACTATCTTACCACAAATTAATTCTGACCAAATCCAAAGTTCCTTTCTTTCGAACTATATATTTTCGATAGATTTCTAAATAAATACGGAATTTTATTAAATTTCAGCAAGACCTAAGCAAAAAAAAAAAAAATCGCCGTAGCAGGCGATTTTTTTGTATTCAGGTGGTTCTATTAGTCAGATTGGCTGTTCTATCCGTCGATTTGACGGCTCGATCCACGACTTCGGCTTTTCTTTCCATCATTTTGACGTTTCTATCCACGATTTCGGCTGTTCTATCCACGATTCTGACGTTTCTATCCACGACTATGACTGTTCTATCCGTCGATCTGATTTCCATCCGTCGCCCTGGCCTTTCTATCCGTCTCCTTGGCGATTCTTTCCGTCGCTCTCGCCTTTCCATCCGTCACTTTGACGATTCTTTCCGTCACTTCGGCTCTTCTTTCCGTCGGTCTGGTTTCTATCCGTCTCCTTGGCGATTCTTTCCGTCGCTCTCGCCTTTCCATCCGTCTCTTTGACGATTCTTTCCGTCACTTCGGCTCTTCTTTCCGTCGGTCTGGTTTCTATCCGTCTCCTTGGCGATTCTTTCCGCCGCTCTGGTTTCTATCCGTCGCTTTGATGATTCTATCCACGACTTCGACTATTCTATCCGTCACTTTGATATTTCTATCCGTCGCTGCGTCGTTTCTATCTACGATTTTGGCGGTTCTTTCCGCGACTTTAGCTGTTCTATCCGTTACTCAGCTTTTATGAATTAGTCTCTTTGTTGAAACGATCGACAATCATAGATAATGCTCCATCTCCAGTTACATTTGTAGCTGTACCAAAGCTATCTTGCGCTAAGTATAGTGCGATCATTAGTGCAACCATTGTTTCATCGAAGCCGAGCATTGTTTGTAGTAAACCAATTGCTGCCATAACTCCCCCTCCAGGGACACCTGGTGCAGCAACCATTGTAATACCTAGCATAAAGATAAAGCCGATATATTGTGCAAAACCTATATCCATACCGTTCATCATCATAACACCTAAAGAACAAGTTACGATTGTGATCGTACTACCTGATAAATGAATAGTGGCAAACAGTGGGACTGTGAAATTCGTTACTTTTTCTGAAGCTCCTGTTTTTTGCGCTTGTCGCAATGTAACTGGAATAGCTGCTGCTGAGGATTGTGTGCCCAAAGCTGTAAAATATGCAGGTAGCATTGTTCGAAGTAACATAAGTGGATTTTTCTTATTTAAAGTTCCCGCAGCAGTGTATTGAACTAGCAATATTACCCAATGCATCACAATTATAAGTGCGAAGACAATTGCGAAGACAGATAATATTTTTGCTACTTGACCTCCGTATGTCATGTTCAAGAAGATCCCGAAAATATGAAATGGTAAAAGTGGAATAATTACAAATGAAATTAACTTTTCAATGATAACATTAAACTCTTCAAAACCACGTTTCATAACATCACTTTGAATGGCAGTCATACCAATTCCTACGATAAAGGCAAAAATTAATGCTGCCATGACATCCATTATTGGAGGCATTTCAACTTTAAAGAATGCCTGTGCTAAAAATTCCTCAGGGTTTTTCATGCTTTCCATATCACCATTTGAAATGAAATTAGGCAACACATTGCGCGCTACAAAAAAGGCAAATATTCCTGCAATGATTGTTGAGAAGTAAGCAAAGAATGTTGCTAAACCTAATAATTTCCCTGAGCCTTTCCCAAGCTGAGCAATGCCCGGAGCAATAAATGCAATAATAATAAGTGGTACAACAAATTTTAAAAAATTACCGAATATGCCATTGAATGTTGCAAATATACGTACAAATGACTCTGGCGCAAAGCTTCCAAGTATTACCGCTAACAAAATAGCAACAATAATTTTTGCCAATAAACCAAATTTAAACTTCATGATATTGTCCTCCTAAAAAAAACAACTGTCTTTCTCGAATGTATTATTAGTAATTTAACATAAACAGTTGAGAGAATATACAGCTTATGAAATAGGCAGAATTGCAAAACTCTTTTTTATTTTCTGATAAAAATACCATTACCATAACGTCTGGTTGAATTCCGTTCCGACTGGGCGCTTTCGCACAGCTAACATCCCCTTCGCTGCAGGGTCTCGGCCAGCCGATGCTTTATACGCGAAAGCGTAGTGCTAACGAAGCGGCAGCGGAAAAAGGGTTTTATCTGCACAAAAGCGAAACGGTAGCAGCACTATGTTGGCTACGAAGATGTTATCACAGGACGTGATGCTTTTAGCCTTCGTTCCTTTATTGTTGATCTCCAAGGAGTCGCCCAATCGGAACGAAGATCAACATAGATAATGGCAAACGTTTTAAGACATCCATAACTTTTGATGACGAGCCAATAAAAAGCAAAAAACTTAGAATAGGCAAATACTCACCTATCCTAAGCTCTATTTAACTTCTTTCAGCAAAAGTCTCCCACCTCTATAGGTGATGAGATGAATGCGGATTTAAGCTACTTTACAACGGTTGTCCAAACACCAGCTGAAATAGAGGAACTCAGTCTAAGAACGCCACGTCCTGTGGCAATTTATCTGTGCGAAAGCGAAGCGACAGCAACACACGACTGAGTAACCAACATCGTGCTGCTGACGCTACGTTAGCACTACGCTTTCGCGCAAAAAACATCTGTTGGCCCAAAGCCTCCGGCGGATGTCACGGTATCGGAAAGAAGTTCTTAGGGGATGTTAGCCTAAAACCATCGCATCCATGCGATAACGGCTAACTGACCTGCATCGGTGCTGCTGTCGCTGCGTTAGCACTACGCTTTCGCGCAAAAAACATCTGCAGGCCTAAGCACAAAGCCGATTCCGGACGCATTGTTTATCTGCGCGAAAGCGAAGCGACAGCGGCAATTATGCCGAGGCATAATTGATTAATCTTTAAATAATTTTTGTAAAATATAATAGGATTGTTTTAAACGCTCTTCATACTTTGGAGTTTGCCATTGTTCCCAAGAATAAGCTGAAAGAGCAGGCAAGACATGGCCGTTGGTCTCTGGTAAAGATTTCACAACCTTGTCATCCTTATCTACAAAGACAGCACCAATATAAATATTATCTACCTTAGTAGAAGCTGTCACTCCATCTTTATATAGATCTCCCATAAACTCACGCTGACTCGGGTCTTTCGCTTGGATTAGTAGCCAAGGAATTCGTAGCTCAATAACATTATCATCTGTCCAAGTATAGTCTACTAACGAATTATAATCTTTTGCTTTTGGATTGGCATTCCCTTGAAGAAGCTTCCCGGTTTCATAATAACTAAAATCGGTCGTAATTTTTTGCTCTGGTAAGTATAGCTGTTTATTTAGCACATAGTTAATCGGTGCAAACTTACCACTATTTTTTGTGATAGTTGACATACGAGGCGGAATCATTTTTAAATTGTGACCGTAAAAATAATCATAGAAATCATAGTACTCATCTATGACGACTCGAGAGTCTCCACTTTTATTTAATTCCACAATAAAATCTACGCCATTTGAAAAGGTCATATCTTTTATTGATGTTGCCGACGTATTTCCTTGTTTTGGTGCGACATCAAGTAAAATACGCGGTGATGCTTTATCTAAAACATCACTTTTTATTTTGAAATACAAATATCTTTCATCGTAATCGACAGCAAAATCTGTGGAATCAGAAGGTGCGGTATTGTACATTTGTGTACCTTTCCACTCCTTTGTATCGCCGTCTACTTTTACTTTAAATCTATCAAAGCTTAGAACGCCAAATTGCTGTTCATTCGTTTGTGCATTGGACCAAAACGGTCGACGATTTGGATCATCATAATCCATCGTATTCCATGTTCGCTTAAACCACTCGTCCTGCCATGTGAAAACAAGACCTCCTAGCAAGCCTTCATGCATAATATCTTCATATAAATGTTGAAGTGTTTCACCTTGCTGCTGTTCGGACATATGCCCCTGATTCCAGCCATAAACATTTTCATGTGTCATACCGCGCGCTGCTGGAATTCCAAATTCCGCAATAAGAACAGGCATACGATGAGCTTCATGTAAGTCTTTTAAATATCCTGCATAACTATTTTTATTGCCCCGGAAATCTTTATAATTCAAATATTTTTGGTCGAAGTTAAAGAAGTCAGGGTAATATGGATACACATGATAGGAAGCAAATTGTCCTGGTGCCTGCATCTCACCCTTTGTATAAATGACATTTGGATTGACTCCTACTAAATCTTCATCTTCAGAAGGTTCAGATGGGTGGTCTAGTAAGTCAGTTGTTACCCAGTTTGTAAAACTCATAGGGCGAATCCAATTGTATTGATCCTTCTCATAAGTAGTAATAAGATCCATTTGCTCCGCTAACCAATGCTCAAATGGTGCAGCATTTTTTGTTTCAAAATACGTCCCATTGTATTCACCTATATTAGCGTGTTTTTCGTTCGTACCGACTACCATGTGCGGATACCATTCAATTCCAAGCACCCAGCCAATAACGTATTTTGAAACGTCAACATCGTATAATCCTGAAGCATGTCCTGTTACTGGCTTCACATAAGTGTTGCCGTGGATAACGTCTACCATGCGCTTCATTTCACTTTGGAAATCCTTTAAGGTAGTTTCATCATAGGCATCTAGTGAGTCAGACAAGCCTTCCTCATTAATCCATACACCATGCAAGACATACAGTGGTTTCTCTGGGTTTTCCTCGTTGTATTTAGCAAGTGCCCGATAAAAACCTGGTGGGTGTAATGTATAGACACGAATTGTATTGGCATTCATCTCACCAATTTGACGGAACCAGCGATAGTACTCTTCTTCCGTAATAGCGGCCTCGCCAGGGAATGCTCCCGGTTTCCCCATACCGATATTAACGCCCTTAAAGACTAGTGGCTCCCATTTCCCATCGCGTAAGACTTCAAATGATTCACCTTTAATCCGTGCATTATAATTTTGTTTTTCATGATTAACGTTTTCTTGAACCTCTTTTTGCTCAAACGTTTCAAAAATTTTATGCATGACTGGTATATAAATCGACCAGTAAAATGAACTATCTGCATATTTCTCAGCGTATTTATAAATGGTCGGTAATCCCTTTATTTTGTAAAGAGACGGTACCCGTGACATATCGTTAAAGTCTCCAGCAAAGTAATAGCTTGTAGTGTAGCGTTTTTCCTGTGAAACGATAGCCGCAAATTGCTGTGGAATATCGTTGTCCTTTAATAGTTTTTCCCCATCTTTTGTTAAGTCCCATTTATAATTAGCAAGAGCATCCTCTGCATATTTAGGCGTGATAATATCAAACCAATAGCCATACTCTGCACTAGCAGAAGTATTAAAGAATTTTTTCCCTTCTTCAGTAAATTGCAGCTGAATACCTTCCGTTTTTACATGCTTGTCCAGTTCCAGCACAATGAGCTTTTCTGTAATTTCATTAAATAAAAGAAAGCCACCGCCCTTATATGGCCAATTATCACCATGTTCATCTATGACCCATTGTGGGATTTCTGAGTTTTTATGATAATCAAGCTCATCAAAATAACGCCCAATCCATCCAGACCATGATATTCCTAAATAGTCCTGTAGCTCTTTTCTAACTGCCTCTGATGTTGGTGACGCAAATGTATTGTATTCAGCTATTAGCATACTTTTCTTGTTGCTTGCTAAACGACCTACTATTGATTGCCATTCATCCATTTCCAAGCCACCAACAATTTTTTCTGAGCGTTTACCTAGACGCTTTTTTTCATTTAAATCATCCTTATAAACACCATACGTATCTGCCAAATAAATAACATCATAATTGCTATAGTCGTTCGGAAACTTTTTTTCAGATACTCTTTTCGTTTTATCATTCGGAATCGTACCATAGTAATTTTTTTGTACATCATACGGATGATCATCGATTGTGTATTTATAATGGTTTAAAAACCAGTTCACACCTAAATGCTCTCGATAAGTTTCATTCGGAACCGTTTTATCTAGAATCGCGACGTTCAGCGGTTTTTCATCGCTCAAATACCACCATGCTATAGGTGTAATAATGAGAATTAGAATAGCAATAATTCCTATATATATTCGCTTCATACACTTTTCTCCTTTTCAGCGATGCCGACACGCTTCATATTACCCCAATCGCTTTTTCTTAGCACAAACCGAACTAATCCTTCACAGCGCCATAAAAGAGTGAGTGGTCGATACCAAAAAATTTCAGTAAATGCTAAAAGTATCATTCGTAATAGCTCTCTCTTTCTCGGATAAGTGTTCATTGTCCATGCCTCGAATAGTATAGATGCTATTGAAAAAACAACTCCATAAATAACGAAGAGCAGCAACAGCATTACCGCTGCTTCATAATAGATTTTCCCTAAGAAAAATGCTACAACGATATAAATATAACCACCTAGCTCAACAATTGGACCTAGACATTCTACAAGCCAAAAATAAGGCAATGCAATAAACCCTAATAAGCCATATCTTGGGTTGAATGTCATCGTTTTATGCTTCCAAAGGCTTTCGAATAATCCTTGATGCCAACGTCTACGTTGATTTCGCAATACCCCTAATGTCTGAGGTGCTTCCGTCCAGCACACAGGATCTGGTACAAATTCAATACGCTTCTTTTCTTTTTTCTTTCTTATCAAACGGTGAATATTCACGACAAGCTCCATGTCTTCTCCAATAATATTCGTTGAATAACCGCCCGCTTCCACAGCCCATTCTTTCGAAAAGACACTAAATGCTCCCGAAATAATAAGCACAAGATTGAATTTACTTAAAGCGATTCGCCCCATAAAAAAAGCTCTCAAATATTCTATTGTTTGCATGACTACTAAGTAATTATTAGATAAGTGCGTTTCAGTAACGGAACCAAGCTGCATTTTCGCTCCATTGGCTATTCGAATATTTCCACCTGCCGCAATCACTTCACCATCAGATAAAATAATCGGCTTCATCACACGAAGTAATGATTTTTCATCTAAAATTGAATCACCATCAATAGAGCAAAAATAAGGGTATTGCGAAACATTAATACCTACATTTAATGCATCCGCCTTACCACCATTTTCTTTATCTACTAAAATACAATTCTTATAAATTTCTGATTCGTAAATTTGTTTCACTTGTTTTGTAGGGATACTTGCACGAACAATTTTATCAACGGGCTTCATTCTGAAATGCTCGATGACCGTTTGCAGTGTAGTGTCAGTAGAACCATCGTTAATAATGATAATTTCCGTTTGCGGATATCGTAAATTCAGCAATGAATAGACTGTATCGACAACTCCAACCTCTTCATTGTAAGCAGGGACTAGTAAGGATACTGGTTTTGAGTAGAAGGCATCGATATGTGCATCATCATACTCTGAGGGATCTAATTTATAGCGTTTTCGTAAATCTAGCATGGCAATTACAAACATTGTGCAATATGAAACGATAACGAATAACATATAAAACATAATAATGCCGCCAAAGAACCACATACAATAATCTAAAATTAATTTCATTTGATCCCCTGCCTTCTGACTACTATTTCCTGTGCTATTTCAATTGCATATTGGTCGTTTGAAGACTCCATAAATTGCTGTAATTTTGCAATTCCTTCTCTATTTTCTGCAATTGTTTTTGCTGCCTGTGAGCGTACCCACCAATTTTCATCTTCAAGGAGCTGTTCTAAATAAGCATAGGTATAGTCTAGTGGCGCATGCTTAAAGAGTTTGGCAACCATTAATCTTACTTCCCACATATCTGAAGTCACAAATGGGACATAAGGATCGATTTCATCAATTACACCAATTTCGTAAAGACCCTTTAATGCTCTTATTGTTATTTCTGGAACCTCGTGTGTTAATAGCTGTTTTAACTTATCAATATATTGCATATTTCTTTTTACAGCTGCAGTATCAATTGCAGCAAATTGGATATTTTTCGTCCAGCTATCAAAGTCTTCAAACAATCGAATAAAAACATCATCCTCTAACAAGACAAATAATCTTCTATATTCGCTTTCAGAATAGTTAACGCTCGATTCTTTAATTTTTTCGATAAATAATTCTGGTTGGAACAGAGAGTAAATTTTTAACAGTTGAAAATATTCTCCCTCCGAAATTTTGGCTTTCTCGAATTGTTGACAAGCATCAACTAATTCCTCTATCTGTAAATCAGCAATTCGATATAAAGCATTCATCCTAATGCTCCAACGTTTACTTGCTAAATCCTTTTTATAAAACTGTTTTAAATAGAGATTAGAAAACTCTTTGATTTTATGTTCAACTATTTCATTCGTTATATTTTTTAAATACGATGAAAATATTGTTTCTATAGCTGCTACTTGAGCTCTTCCGCGGGGTACAAGGACTATAGAGAAATTTTCTTCATTGATTAAATAGTTGTACCAGTGCTGTGAATAGTTTTGTAAATAAGTATCATACGTTTCTGCAAAGCGAATCTCCCGCTGATGCTGCAAAAGTAGATATATCGTAAATAAAAATAAAATGACTAATAAAACAACGATGGCCGTTAAAAGAAAAGAAATCGATAGCTCGATCATAGCCAAAACCTCGCAAATGTTCTCCTGATTTTTGCTTCTAACAAACGTAAATTAAATGGTTTTACGATAAATTCATCGACTCCACCTTCATAAGCATTAAGTGTCGCCCCTTCTGAGTTTCGTTCTGACATCATATAAATGATGAACTTTTTCTCATTCGGCATTTCTCGTAAAATGTGCAAAATTTCTAAGCCATTTTTACGTGGTAAAATATCGTTCATGACAACTAAATGCATATGGCCTGTTTTATAACTTTCGGACTGTAAAAAACTATAGCCATCTTCATAGGTAGCCACATCTAACGTAAAATGAGAAATATCTAAATCATTGAGCGTTGTTTCTAGCACTTTTCTAAAGATTGCATTTTGTTCAATAATGCTTACTTTTACTTGCTCAGTTGGTTGTTCACTATAATCTGTAACTTGTTCTATTGACCAAGTCGGCTGTTCGTCATCTGCTAGTTTTTGCTTATTTTTATCTAACAAAGTGTCAAAGTTTACACTATTATTTCTTATTTCAGTAATGGAGGCTTTTAACGCTATTTGTTGAAATTTCCTTTCTTGCTTCAGAATTGCAAAAATCCGTTTTAAAAACGCCTTTACCTCGACTTCACTACTTTGTAGAAAAAAAACTCCCCAATGCACGCCATCCGCTAATTGGAAAAGTAAATCTGTTTTTCGTATTTTTGATTTTAGGAAAGCTGAAATTTGATTACGTTCTATATCTGTTCCTTGTGGTGAATTAGCTAATTTAAAAAAGACTGCAGTCATTGTGAAACGTGAGCGAATGACGCTCTCACGCAATGTTTCAAAATAACCCTTCACCTCATGCTCCTGCATGATGTCTTCTGCGATGATTAATTTATTCATTGGTGTTCACTCCAGTTGATGTAAGAAATATTTGATTTTCTTTCATGTTTTCTAGCACTTTTTCGATTTATAAACACAACAACTATAGTAATAAAGATCACTAATCAATTTCTATATAAAATATTTGGTAAATCAGTCACTTTTAAAATATATTATATTTTTGCTATAAAACACAAAAGAAGACCCTTTTCGATAAAAATGTTATATTTTTCTGATAATAGACATCCTTTTTTAAACAAGAAAAAAAAGGGAATGCAAGCTTTAATACTTACATACCCTTTCAAACTGTAGATAAACACTATTTTGATATAAAATTACATAGTAATTTTTTGACAACCTCTGTAGAGAGTGGCGACTTCTGTGGAATGGGCTTGCATTGAAAGCCCCGTAGGAACGTAGTGACGAGGAGATTGAAGCCAAAACCGTGGAAAGCACCAACTCTGCGTGATCATTACATTTGTTTTATTCTTTTGTCGACAAGCAAAAAGGGTATGTAAGCTGTAATACTTACATACCCTTTTTTCGATACATTTTATTTTACTGGTACAACTGAGCCTTTCCACTCTTCAATAATGAAGTCTTGGATTTCTTTAGATTTTAATACTTCTATTAATTTTTTAATTTCTTGTTTTGATTCATCACCAGCACGTACAGCGATAATGTTTACATATGGAGATTCTTTATCTTCAAGAGAAATTGCATCTTTCAATGGATTTAAGCCGTTATCGATTGCGTAGTTAGAATTGATAAGAACTGCATCACCTTCATTATTTTCATACATTTGTACAAGCATTTCAGGAGCTGTATTTGCATCGAATTTGAAGTTTTTAGGATTTTCTACAATATCCTTAAGTTCAGCAGATGTTTTATTTACTCCATCCTTAAGTTTAATTAAGCCCTTAGCTTCTAATAATGAAAGCATACGTCCATGATCTGCAACTGAGCTAGAAAGTAAAATTGTTGCACCTTCTGGAAGATCCTCAAGAGATTTATATTTTTTAGAGTAAATACCGATTGGTTCAATATGAATACCACCAGCGTTTACAAAATCATAACCCTTTTCTTTAATTTCCTTCTCTAAATAAGGGATGTGTTGGAAATAGTTTGCATCAATTTCGCCAGATTCTAAATCTTGGTTTGGTAATACATAATCTTGATATGTTTCAATTTTAAGATTGATACCTTCTTTAGCTAAAATCGGTTTTGCTTTTTCCAAAATAACAGCATGTGGTGTATTAGAAGCACCTACTGTTAATGTTACATTCTCTTTACTATCACCAGCATCAGATGATGAGCTTTTTTCTTCTTTTTTACCAGCACCACAAGCGGCTAGAGCTAGTACTAATACAGATAAAAATAATCCTGTTAATAACTTCTTCATTTTATTACTCTCCCTTTTCCTATATAAAATATGTTAGCGGTATGAAACCGAGATAACCTTTTAGATGTTCATAGTATGATGCTCTTTTTAGCGTTTATCTGTTTTGGTTGTAATTAAGTCGCCAATCCATTGAATAATAAATACTACTATTAAGATTAAAATAGTTGCCATTAAAGTTACATCTGTGCGATTACGTTGGAAACCATCTAAGAATGCTAAGTTTCCTAGACCACCTGCGCCGATAATACCTGCCATCGCAGTATAACCAACAAGTGCTACAGCAGTTACAGTAAGACCAGAAATAAGCGCTGGTAACGATTCGGGAATTAATACTTTCCAAATAATCGTTGACGTTTTGGCACCCATTGAACGAGCCGCTTCAATAACACCTTTATCAATTTCGCGTAAGGCGATTAATACCATTCGCGCATAGAATGGTGCAGCTCCAATAATTAATGCTGGTAAAGCCGCGTCTGCGCCACGAATTGTGCCGAGTAAAAATTTCGTGAATGGAATTAATAAGATAATCAATACGATAAATGGAATCGAGCGGAAAATGTTAACGATTGATCCTGTTAAAAAGTTTACAATTTTGTTGGCCCATAGTTGGTTGGGACTTGATAAAAATAATAAGATTCCAATTACTAATCCAAGTATAAATGTGATGACCGTAGAAATTGTTGTCATATACAATGTTTCATACGTAGCGTCCCACATTTTTTCCCAGTCGACATTCGGAAAAAGACTAGTTAGCATTTGTAATCACCTCCGTTTGTACTTCGACTGTATTTAAGTAACTCAGTGAAGCAGCAACGTTCGCCTCTGAGCCATCAATTTGCACAATAAGTGTACCGTACGCTCCATTTTTCGTTTGCGAAATATTACCATGTACAATACTTACTTCTACATCAAACTGTTTCACAAGATGTGAAATGACAGGCTGCTCTGTTTTTTCTCCTACAAAGATTAGCTTAACAAGTTGTCCATTAGGGTAATTTTCTTTAATTTGTGCCACAGTTTCCTGTGTTTCCTTCGTATCTGTAATTTGAGAAACGAATTTTTTCGTAATGGCTGCTTGTGGAGCTTGGAATACTTGTAATACTTCACCACGTTCTACAATTTCACCAGCTTCCATAACCGCTACACGATGACAAATCTTACGGATAACGTGCATTTCATGTGTGATTAACACAATCGTTAGACCTAATCGTTCGTTAAT
The DNA here is from genome assembly GCF_047737915.1 of Lysinibacillus sp. NPDC056185. Classification (NCBI taxonomy): domain Bacteria; kingdom Bacillati; phylum Bacillota; class Bacilli; order Caryophanales; family Bacillaceae; genus Lysinibacillus; species Lysinibacillus sp. NPDC056185. The sequence goes on along the minus strand of NZ_JBLLLQ010000013.1, from coordinate 13,912 downwards.
ATCGACAAGTAGATCAAGAATAGCATCTGTTGTCTCCGGATCGAGTGCAGATGTTGCCTCATCACATAACAATACCTCTGGATTATTAGCAAGTGCACGAGCGATACCTACCCGTTGTTTTTGTCCCCCCGATAGTTGTGATGGATATGCTTTTTCGCGCCCTTCCAAGCCAACTAGTGTAATCAATTCATTCACACGTGCTTCCCGTTTGGCCTTTGGCACACCTGCGATTTCTAGTGGGAAAGCGATGTTTTCTGCAACAGTTCTAGACCAAAGTAAATTGAAATGTTGGAAAATCATACTAACCTTTTGTCTAGCATCCCTAAGCTTTTGCCCCTTTATGGACGAAAACTCTTGATTATTAACCGTCACCGTACCAGATGTAGGCTTTTCTAAACCATTTAACAAACGAATCATTGTACTTTTACCAGCGCCACTATAGCCGATAATGCCGAAAATTTCACCTTTATTAATAGAAAGGTTGACGTCTTTAACTGCTGTTAATTCGCCATTCGTAGTTTTGTATTTCTTCGTAATATTTTGAAGATTGATCATAGCGAATTCTCCTTTTCTTATATCAATTATGCCTCGGCATAATTGTTGCTGTCACTTCGCTTTTGCACAGATAAAAATTACGTCCGGAATCGGCTTTGTGCTTAGGCCTGCAGATATTTTTTGCGCGAAAGCGTAGTGCTAACGCAGCGACAGCAGCACCGATGCAGGTCAGTTAGCCATTATCGCATGGATGCGATGGTTTTAGGCTAACATCCTCTAAGCACTCCTTTTCGATTCCAGGACACCCGCTGAAAGAAATTAAAAAACCCCTTCACTTAAAGACAAGTAGAAGGGGTCACGTACATATACGCTAAACCGTTCTCTCATCTGTCAAAGATAAATCTTTGGGTGATTTGGCACCTTTTCACGTTTGTGATGGTTGCCGGGCTTCATAGGGCACTTCCCTCCGCCGCTCTTTATAAGAGTTCGATATATTTATTGTTTTTTTAATATATTTGTTACTTTACCATGTGATTAATATTCAGTCAATTAGTTTTTTAACAATTCGTATAAATATGGTACGGATTGGAAGGCATAAACCTTTTCTATCACTTCTCCGCCTTCACATACGAGTAAACATGGTACACTTTCGATTTTATTATCATAAGCTATTTGCTCTATAAAATTAATATTCGCCTTACCAATCTGTAGCTGTGGCAGCAATTGCTCAATAACCGCCATCATTTTCGATGCAACTGCGCACGTTCCACACATTGGCGTATATAAATAAAAGGCAGCCTTTTCACCGGACTGGATAGCCGTGTTCCACTGCTCTTTTGACCATTCTTCCATTTTTTTTCACGCAACCTTACAAAATATATTCATTATGGATTGAGAAATGTGCACGAAGCAATATCGCCGCTAACACTTTCCTCGGAGTTGTCTCAACTTCCTTATATGTTGGCATCGTACGTAAATGCTCAGCCTCTGGATAATGTCTGTCCATTAATGCCCGTAGCTTATTACCTGATGTATCTGCATCAAAAAATGTATAAAGCTCACAACCCTCATATGGGTCGAGTAGCTCTTCTAATTGATGCACACCAATTGTACCATTTGTACAAAGTATTTTTACGTCTTCATTTAAAATAGGTTCGATTTGAAGTTTATCCGATCGGCCTTCGACAATTAAGCATTTTCCCTCGAACATCACGCCACCCCCATTTAGACATATCCCTTATAATTCATTATATCAACAAACCTTGTCGTTGATACAGTTAGATACCTATTAATAAGGGAATATACTTGCATTTACCTTACCAACTATAGTGGCAGGATGGTTAAGATAAAAAAAAAACGTCGGTAGTTTCCGACGTTTTTCTGATCAATTATGCCTCGACATAATCGCGTCAGGAATCGGCTTTGTGCTTAGGCCTGCACGACGCAGGTTAGTTAGCCGTTATCGCATGGATGCGATGATCTTAGGCTAACATCATCTAAACACTCCTTTCCGATTCCATGACATCCGCCGGAGGCTTTAACTTCTTTTAGCTGATGTTTGAACACTCGCTGAAAGAAGTTAAAGGCTTGTCTTATTCTGCAATCATTTCTTCGTATTGCTCAGCTGTCATAAGCTTGTCAATTTCTGAAGCATCAGCAGGCTCTACAACGATCATCCATGCTTTTTCATATGGTGATTCATTAACGAATTCTGGGCTATCTTCTAAATCTGCATTTACTTCAACTACTGTACCTGAGATTGGTGCGTATAATTCAGAAACTGTTTTAACAGATTCTACGCTACCGAATGGATCATCAGTTTTGATTTCGTCGCCAACTTGTGGAAGTTCAACGAAAACGATATCTCCAAGTTCAGCTTGTGCGAAATGAGAAATACCGATACGTACTTTACCATCTTCTACTTTTACCCATTCGTGCTCTTCAGAGTAACGTAAGTCTTTAGGTGTGCTCATGAAAAAAACCCCTCCATAAATATGTAATATATTCATTTTCAGTGTGCCATACTTCTACCATAAAAACAAGAATCAATTATGCCTCATTCAGCTCAATACCTATAGAGGTGAAGAGTTCTGACCTGACGCTTCGCTTTCGCTACATACAACATTTACTGAAACAAGTGAAAAGCGGTTATTTCCAAGCTTGCTCAAAATCTGATTCTTTAAACCCTAAAGTAACTTTTTTTCCATCGGTTACAATCGGACGCTTAATCAACATACCATCTGATGCAAGCAGTTCAAGCTGCTCCTCTTCAGTCATTTCAGCAAGTTTATCCTTCAAGCCAAGCTCTCGATATTTCATACCAGAAGTATTAAAAAATTTCTTTAAAGGTTGTCCACTAGCTTGCCATAAGTTTGATAATTCATCCTTTGTAGGTGGTTGTTCGACAATGTGTACCTCTTCGTATGAAACCCCATTGTCATTTAGCCATTTTTGAGCTTTTTTGCAAGTAGTGCATTTCGGATATTGAATAAATTGAATCGTCATTTATAGGCTCCTCTACTTTCATCTTTAGGAACTACATTTTCAGTGTATCCCCCATTTTCTGTAGTATACCATCATAACCGTTACGAGCCAAAATGAAACTCTTCAAGCCAAAGCGTGGGGTTGATTTCCGTTCCGGCTGGAAGCTACTCATGATGCTTTCGGGGGTTCTTGGAATTTTTATCAGCGATTCTCATGTTGTTATCAGCGATTCTTGGCATTTTATCAGCGATTTTCTTGTTGTTATCAGCGATTCTCGGCATTTTATCAGCGATTTTCTTGTTGTTATCAGCGATTCTCGGCATTTTATCAGCGATTTTCTTGTTGTTATCAGCGATTCTCAGCATTTTATCAGCGATTTTCTTGATGTTATCAGCGATTCTCAGCATTTTATCAGCGATTCTCATGTTGTTATCAGCGATTCTTGGCATTTTATCAGCGATTTTCTTGATGTTATCAGCGATTCTCAGCATTTTATCAGCGATTGGCATTTTGGAGTGGTCCGTTTCCTTCGCTCCGTGCAAGGTCTCGCCTGTCTCGCTTTCGCACAGATGAAACCCTTTTGCTATCAAACTACATTTCAAAGGATACATGTGGAGTGGAGACAGGGCGACATTATAAAGCGCACACAGTTTTGTGTATGAATCCTTTTTTGCTCTTTAGCAGGTGGATGTCGATAAAATTTAGAAGTTGGGTGATAAAACATGAAAGTTAGTAGATAAAATTCAAAAGTTGGGTGATAAATCGTGAAAGTTGGTAGATAAAATTCAAAAGTTGGGTGATAAATCGTGAAAGTTGGTAGATAAAATTCAAAAGTAGGGCGATAAATCGTAAAAGTGTTCTGATAAAACTAAAAGTTGGATGTTATTTTGTTAAAGCGAAGCGACCCCATCGAATGCGCGTAGCCGGAACAGAAATCACCGAAGAGCTATACTTTTATTTCCAACAAAAAAACCTAGCTATCACATCTCGGATAGCTAGGTTGGGACTGCTATATTAAACTACAAATTTTTCTGCTTCAATTAATTTAACAGAAGCTTCGCGTTTCTTCGCGATTAAGTTGTATGGATTGTTGCGAGTTAACTTACGTAGTGCAGACAATGTCATGCGTGCAGCGTCGCCGTCTGCTGAAGCAAGAATCGTATCTTTTGCTTCTTTTTCAATTTCTGCAAATGCTTCTTGGCAGAAGATTTGAGTGTACAGTAATTTTTGATGAGCTTTTTCAGCACCGTCACGAGCAATCGCTTTTTCTGTACGCAATACAGCTGATTCCATCGCGAATAATTGGTTTGCGATATTTGCAATATTCACCAATACTTCTTGCTCTTGATCAAGCTTCGCACCGTAGCGTTGTGCTGCTATGCCTGCTGCTAATACAGCAATTTTCTTCGCATTTTTCACAAGATATTTTTCCTGTGCTAGCGGCTCTGTGCCTACATCCTCAGGCATTAGCATTAGAAGCTCCTGTTGTAAGTTTTGAGCAACTTGTAGTAATGGTAATTCACCTTTTAATGCTTTCTTCATAAATGTACCTGGTACAATCATGCGGTTAATTTCATTTGTACCTTCAAAAATACGATTAATACGAGAATCACGATAAATACGCTCTACTTCGTATTCAGCCATAAAGCCGTAACCACCGTGTAATTGAACCGCTTCATCTGCAATGTAATCTAAAGTCTCTGAACCAAATACTTTAGCAATAGAACATTCAATAGCATACTCAGCAATTGCACCAGCGATCACTTTCCCTTGCTTTTGCTCTTCTGGGCTTAGCTGACTTAAACGGTCTTCAAATAAACCTACTGTACGATAGTTTAATGACTCAGACGCATATAATTGTGAAGCCATTGTTGATAATTTTTCTTTTGTTAGATTGAAATCAGACAGCTTCGTTTTGAACTGCTGACGTTGGTTTGTATATTGAATGGCAAGCTCTAATGCACGCTTCGAGCCACCAATTGTTCCAACCCCTAATTTATAGCGCCCGATATTTAAAATATTAAAGGCAATAACGTGTCCACGACCTACTTCACCTAAAAGGTTTTCTACAGGTACTTCTGCATCTTCAAGGATTAATGTACGAGTCGATGAAGATTTGATCCCCATTTTTTTCTCTTCTGCGCCAACCGAAACGCCATTGTAGGCACGTTCAACGATAAATGCTGAGAATTTATCGCCATCGATTTTCGCATAGACAACAAATACATCTGCAAAGCCTGCATTTGTAATCCATTGCTTTTCACCATTTAAAATATAATGTGTCCCTGCATCATTTAATTTTGCAGTAGTTTTTGCACCTAATGCATCTGAACCTGAACCTGGCTCAGTTAATGCGTAAGCAGCAATTAATTCACCTGATGCAAGCTTTGGTAAATACTTTTGCTTTTGCTCTTCATTTCCGAAAAGTACGATTGGTAAAGAACCAATACCTACGTGTGCACCATGCGTAATAGAGAAGCCACCAGCAACAGACATTTTTTCTGCGATTAATGCAGAAGAAACTTTGTCTAGTCCAAGACCCTCATATTCTTCAGGTACATCTGCGCTTAATAAGCCGAGTTCACCTGCACTTTTTAGTAGACGAACCGAATGCTCAAATTCATGGTGTTCTAAGTTTTCAACGACTGGTAACACTTCATTTGCTACATACTCTTCAGTTGTTTTAGCAATCATTTTATGCTCATCTGTGAAATCTTCTGGTGTAAATACACGATCTAATTCCACATCTTCAATAATAAATCCGCCGCCTTTAATGAAATCCGTTGTTTTTTCTGTCATTCTAAATTCCTCCCTATTTATCTATTGTTAGTAGTTTTAATCCCCAATATATAGAAAAGCTTGAAGCACTGTGTTCGGAGGCAACCGGAAACGCTGCACTCCAAGCTGATCTAGCAAAAATCATAGAATTTCAAACACTCCTGCAGCACCCATTCCGCCGCCAATACACATTGTCACGACGCCATATTTCTTACCTTGACGCTTCAATTCATGAATAAGCTTTAATGTTAAAATGGCTCCAGTTGCACCAAGTGGGTGACCTACGGCAATTGCTCCACCATTGACATTTACTTTGTTTTGGTCGATGCCTAAATGGCGTACGACTTGTAGGGATTGTGACGCAAATGCTTCGTTAATTTCCCATAAATCAATGTCATCAATTGCTAATCCTGCAATTTCAAGTGCTTTAGGTACTGCCACGATTGGTCCAATACCCATCACCTCAGGAGGTACACCACCAACTGCAAAGCCTAAAAACTTCGCCATTGGTGTAAGCCCTTGCTTCTCTGCTTCCTCACGATCCATCACAAGTACTGCCGCTGCACCGTCTGAAGTTTGAGAGGCATTACCAGCTGTAACGCTGCCCTTTACATGGAAGGCTGGACGAAGCTTCGCTAAACCTTCTACAGATGTACCTGGACGTACACCTTCATCCATGCTAAACGTGAATTTTTTCACCTGTGGCTTGTTGTTGTCATCTACATAATGCTGCTCTACTTCGATTGGTACGATTTCATCATTGAATTTACCTTCTTTAATCGCTTTTTCCGCAAGCTCATGTGAACGCACCGCAAATGCATCCTGATCTTCTCTACTTACATTGTATTGACGTGCCACTTCCTCTGCTGTGTGCCCCATCCCCATATAATATTGGGGAGCAGTTTCTGCTAAAGTTGGATTTAAGCGAGGTGTATTACCTACCATTGGCACCATACTCATCGACTCGACTCCACCAGCAAGAATCGCCTTAGAATGTCCTAGCATTATACGCTCTGCTGCAAAAGCGATTGCTTGTAAACCTGATGAACAGAATCTATTAATTGTCTGCGCTGGTGTTGTATTTGGTAACCCGGCAAGCGCTCCTATATTACGTGCTACGTTCATGCCTTGCTCAGCTTCAGGCATTGCACACCCTAAAATTAAATCGTCAATCGGACCTTCATAGCCCGCTCTTTTTAATGTTTCTTTGACAACAACCGCTCCAAAATCATCTGGTCTAACTGTTGCTAAAGAACCCTTCTTCGCTTTTCCAATCGGAGTTCGTGCTCCTGCTACAATAACGGCTTCACGCATCGTATTAATCCCCCTTTGTTTCATGTGCAAGTATGGTTAATTTGTATTATCAATTATGCCTCGGCATAATTGCGTACGGAATCGGCTTTGTGCTTGCACAAAGAACTCCTTTCCGATTCCGTGACATCCGCCGGAGGCTTTAACTTCTTTCAGCGGATGTTGGATACCTGCTGAAAAGTGACTTGAATTCGCATTCATCTCACCACCTATAGAGTTAGGAGACTCCTGCTGAAAGAAGTTAAAATCAGTTACGCAGTGGTTTGCCCTTTAAAAGCATGTGCTGCATTCTTTGTTGAGATAAAGGTTCTGCAACTAAGCTTAGGAACGCCTCACGCTCAAGGTTTAATAGGTATTGTTCATCTACTAATGTGCCATACGGAACTTTACCACCAGCAATGACATACGCTAATTTTTTAGCGATTTTTAAATCGTGTTCACTAATATAGCCTGATTCAAACAACCCTTGCGCACCGATTAATAGCGTACCGTAGCCTGATGCACCGACTACAGGAACTTTCGCAGGTACAGGTGCTTGATAACCTGCCTCATAAAGTGCTAGTGCAGCTTGCTTTGCATCGTATAGTTGGTGATCTGGGTTAACAGAAATCCCATCAGCAAAGTTTAAGAAGTTATTTTCACGTGCTTCTTCGCCAGACGTCGAAACTTTTGCCATTGCAACTGTTTCAAATACTTTATTAGCAATATGTTGATAGTCTACCTCAACACCATTTGGTAGCCCTTTGATGAATTTTTGGTAAAGTGCCTTATTACCGCCACCGCCAGGAATTAATCCCACGCCGACTTCCACTAAGCCCATATACGTTTCCATCGTTGCTTGAATATGTGCAGCTGGTAAGCAAACTTCTGCTCCTCCACCAAGTGTCATAGCAAAAGGTGCTGCTACAACAGGCTTGCGAGAGTATTTAATCTTTTGCATTGCATCTTGGAATGCTTTAATAACGAAATCTAGCTCAAAAATATTATCATCCTGTGCTTCTACTAAAATCATTCCTAGATTCGCACCAACACAGAAGTTTTTCCCTTGGTTACCGATGACTAAGCCTTTATAGTTAGCTTCTACTTCATCGACTGCAAAGTTAATCATTTGAATAATGTCTAAGCCAATTGCATTTGATTGGGAATGGAATTCAAGTAAGGCAATTCCGTCACCTAAATCTATTAAGCTAGCACCTGTATTTGATTTGATAACACCGTGCTTTTTCTTATAACGTTTTAAGTTAATTTCTTTTTCATTAACTGGCACTTTTACGTAGTCAGAGCCATTATAATAAGCTAGATCGCCGTCAATTTCCGAATAGAAAGTTTCAAAGCCGCTTGCTAACATATCTTTTACAAATGCCGGCACCTCACGACCTTCAGCCTCCATTTTAGCTACGGACTCTTTCACGCCAATTGCATCCCATATTTCAAATGGCCCTTGCTGCCAGCCGAAGCCCCATTTCATAGCATTGTCAATCGCAACAATATCATCAGCAATTTCACTGTGTAGCTGTGCCGAGTAAATTAGCGTCGGAGCTAAGATACCCCATAATAACTCTCCTGTACGATCCTTTGCATATGTTAGTGTTTTTACTTTATTTGCTAATCCACGAGTTTGTTTTGCCATCTCGATAGAAGGTGTTTTCAATTTTTTTGCTGGGCTATATTCTAGTGTGTCTGGATCAATTTCAAGGATCTCTTTACCTTGCTTTAAGAAGAACCCTTGACCTGATTTTGCTCCTAGCCAGCCGTTTGTAACCATTTTCTGTAGGAATTCTGGTACTGCAAACACTTGCTGCTCTTCACCAGTTGTTTGATCATAAACGTTTTTCGCTACATGAATAAATGTATCTAAACCAACAACATCCAACGTTCGGAAGGTTGCAGATTTTGGACGACCGATTAGTGGGCCTGTTACAGAATCCACCTCACCAACCGAATAGCTACCCTTCATCATTTCTTGTAAAGTAATTAGTAAGCCGTACGTTCCGATACGGTTGGCAATGAAGTTCGGTGTATCTTTAGCAAGTACAACGCCTTTTCCAAGTACATCTTCGCCAAATGTTTTCATAAAGCTTACAACTTCTGGCGCTGTTGTGTTTGCCGGAATGACTTCAAGTAATTTTAAATAGCGTGGTGGGTTGAAAAAGTGAGTTCCAAGGAAATGCTTTTGAAAATCTTCTGAACGTCCTTCTGCCATTGCATTAATACTTATGCCAGATGTGTTTGAACTAATAATTGTGCCAGGCTTACGTACAGCATCAATTTTTTCATATAGGTTTTGTTTAATCGCTAAATTTTCAACGACAACTTCTATAATCCAATCTACATCTTTTAATTTCTCTAAATCGTCCTCAAAGTTACCAACCGTTAGTAGTGATAAATTTTTCTTAGAAGTAAGTGGTGCTGGCTTTTGCTTTAATAACTTTTGAAGAGCTCCGTTGACAATACGATTTCTTACAGCAGGATGCTCTAAGGAAAGACCTTTTGCTTCTTCCTCTTTTGTTAGTTCCTTCGGTGCAATGTCTAATAATAATGTTGGAATACCGATGTTTGCTAAATGTGCTGCAATTCCAGAGCCCATTACCCCAGAACCTAGAACAGCCGCTTTTTTAATGTTGTAAGTCACAAGCAATTCCCCCTTATTCTTCCATTGAATGAATAGTCATTCATTTTTTGGCCAAAAAAATATCAAGTTTGCCTTAGTGTATTTTTGTCCAGATCATCTTAGGCGTAATCTGTGACATACTACAAAGGCTTATCTTCATTCAGCAACCATTTTGAATTAGAGGTTAATATCTTCTGCTGAATAAAGATAAAACTACTTTTTCTGTTTTTAGTTTAGATTATTTTGTCTGATTTAGCAATCTTTTTTCACCAATTATTTTTGCAATATATAACTTTTTTCGTTTTTTACGAGCGAAAATAAGACAATAAGTAGATAGTGATAATTCCAAACAGAAAACTTTCAGGTTGAGGGAAAAATGTGTAGAATGGAAAGCAAGGAGAGTGAAATACTAATGAAAACAATTACAACTGCTGAACAATTTAATGAACTGATCTCAGGTGATCAAAAAGTTCTAGTGAAATTTTACGCTGGATGGTGCCCAGATTGCACACGCATGAATATGTTCATCGATCCAATCATCGAAGAATACAACCAATTTGACTGGTATGAACTTAACCGTGATGAGCTTCCAGAAATCGCGGACAAATATGATGTAATGGGTATTCCAAGCCTATTAATTTTCCAAAACGGTGAAAAATTAGCACACTTACATAGTGCAAATGCTAAAACACCTCAGCAAGTTATAGAGTTCTTATCTGCTCAACAATAATGGAAAAATGAGCTGCATTTCTTTTTGAAATGCGGCTCTTTTTAAAAAGGAGATTATGATGCGCCAGCAATTGTCGCTACTCGGAAAGTCTCAATATGATGCATCCATTTCACCAAAATACCGTAATTCAGCTTGTGGTCCTACAACTGTACATGTAGTCTTAAACTATTTGGAAGATCGAGCTCCTTCGGTAAATGAGCTTTATAAACTTCTCGGTGGCACAAAAATCGGGTTATTTAAATGGCGTCTAATTCGCAATCTTTGTCGGCTCCGTCCGACATGGGATATTCGTGATTGTACGTTAAAGGAAGCTATGCAGGAAATCGATGCAGGTCGCCCTGTCGCCATCCGCTTTGACCGATATTTTAGCTTAAATTGGCGCGATAAAAAATCTGCCTTCGCTTATCATTGGGTGCCTCTCATTGGCTATGAAATACGAAATGATGTGCTGTGGCTAATGTTCCATGATAATGGCGGCCCTAATCGTGAAAGTAAAATTCGAACGGCTCCTTTTAAAGATAATGAAAAAGTATTGAGCTTCGTGAAAATTACACCGAACTAGACGAGAGCGTGCTTGCAATGTTAGACACGCTCTTTTCTTATCAATAATTCAAGGCTTATTTACTCTTCTCAATAATAACTTTTAGAACTTCCGCAAATACATCCATTGTTCTATACGATTCTTCCAACGTATTTTCTATACCTCCAACTTCTAATAATACTGAATTATCATGGAGCTCTTGATTATAGGTGTTTTGGGGATCGACCCCTTTTTCTATTACACCTATTGATAATCCCGGATATAATACTTCTAGTTGTTCATGAAGCTGAGTGGCAAATATTTTATTCGTTTCATAGTTTCCACTCGTTTTTGATACGACAAATTTAATTCTTGCGTAATCCTTCCCTTTAATTTCAATTGTGGATTCACGTCTTTTTTGAGAATCTCGATGTATATCAAACACCATGCGAATACTGTCATTTTCAGCTAAAACTTTTTGTAAATTTTCCCGTGATACTTTATATGATTCCCAATAATTTAAACCTCTTCTTTTTAAGATTCCAGCAATATTGGTCTCATCATGTACTGAATTAATTTGCATTTCCTTTAGTGCTCTACTTAACTCTTTACCTAGCAATGTTACATTTTTAGTATCGCTATAAATCATCTGATTAATTTCTTGTGCAGGAAGCTCTGGAATAAATGATTCCGTATTATGTGAATGATAAATATATACTACAGGTTCCTTTTCATCCATTGCATAAGACAATGACGCCCCTCCATCACTATGGGCTACCTCTGAAACTGTGCCACTTCCATTTAAGGAGAATAACCATGAAAAAATAAATGCACAAACTAAAACGCCGCTTGTAATCACAGAGAATTTTGTGAAGATTCTTTTTTTACCCATGCTTCGTGCTCGTTGTCTAAGAGTATTCTCAGTTGCAGAAACAAACTCCTTTCTAGGATGTTGAGGGTATATTTCTTTCAGCATATCAAATAAGTCTTTTTCATTTTGCATTTGTCAAAACCCCCTCTATTTCAATATTCAGTTTTCTTTTAAGCTCTTTTAGGGCTCTGTGATAATCAACTTTTACTTTCGCCGCACTACATTGAAGGATCTCCGAAGTCTCGTTTATGGAAAATTCATTAATACCTCGAAGAATGACTACTGCTCTATAATTAGGTTTTAATTTAGCAATAGCTTCATGAATAAATTGTTTTATTTCTGTTACCTCAAATTCCTCATCAGGCTTCTTTTCATTCGATGATAGCTGATTAAAAAAGCCGTCCTTAAATAGTGAGGCAAACCTTTTCTTTCTGTAGTGATCTATTGCCACGTGTTTTGCGATTGAAAAAATCCATGTTTTCAAATGATATTTACCATTAAAATTCGATAAACCTTTTAATACCCGAATGAATACTTCTTGGGTCAAATCCTCAGCATCATTTTGATTTCCCGTAAAACAAACAAGAAATCTATAAACGTCTAAGTAATATAAATTGTAGATTTCAACTATTCTTGATTCTAAGTTATTTGAATCAATCAATCTTTCCCCTCCTTTTACTTATTTGCTTATAATTCGTTTGAGATTAGGCAAAGGTTACAAAAATTTATATAAAAAAAGATTCGTCAACATAACGTGTGGTTGATTTCCGTTCCGGCTGGGCGCTTTGTAGCTGCCGCTTCGCTTTCGCACAGATAAAACATTTGCCGCTGACGCTTCGCTTTCGCGCAGAGCAGAGCTTCCTAGGGGCGTCCGATGAGCCGCTTCACTCGCTTCGCTCGCTCCAGGGTCTCATCTGTGACGCTAATCCCTAAGGAGTCGCCCAACCTTCACTCCAATCAACCTAAGTACATGGCATATGTTTTAACAAATGTCAGTCTTTGGTGATGAGCCATAAAAAAACAGAGTATATTTCTATACTCTGCGTTGATGACCATGATGTTGGTCACTCAGGCGTTTTCAAAGGATATGAAGATCTTAGCCTGAGTTCCTTTATTTCAGCGGATGTTTTGACATCCACTAAAAGAAGTTAAATAAGTGAATACAGTGAGCGTGCTTGTTTAGCGATTAATGTGTAGCCTCGTTCTTCTATTTCTTTGAACGTTTGAGGCTCGTAATTAGGTAATACTAAGCTCGCTAACTCTGCCTCGATCGGTACGTTCGTTTGAATTGTTGCAAGCTCGTGTGACAATTTTAGCATGTCTAGATTCTCTTTAATTTTCGTGCGTTGACCTGGTTTTAATTCGTCTATTGACGTAAGAACATTTTCGATAGAACCATATGTTTGAATTAACGTAAGTGCCTGCTTCGGTCCAATACCTTTAACGCCTGGGTAGCCGTCACTCGTATCTCCCATAAAAGCTTTAACCTGTGCAAATTGAATCGGTTCGATGCCATATTCCTCTTGAAAGCGTGTATGCGTATAAACGTCATACTCTGTGTAGCCTTTTTTCGTAAAAGCAATTTCCGCTGATGGTCCTAGAAGCTGTAGTAAATCCTTGTCTCCGCTAATTACCGTAATGTCAGCCTCATCCTGAAATTTTGTAATCATTGAGCCAATTAAATCATCTGCTTCCATCCCTTTAACACCGAAATTTTGCCAACCAATTTGTTGCGATAAATTTTTCGCCATATCAAATTGAGGTAGCATTTCCTCTGGTGGTGATGGACGATTAGCCTTATAGCCATCAAATAATTCGTTACGGAATGTATGTGCACCCATATCCCAACAAACAGCAAGATGGGTCGGCTTCATAATAGATTGTGCCGTCAATACATGACGTGCAAAGCCTTGGGCACCGTTAGAAGGTGTCCCATCCGCCAGGCGAATATAATGCCCCATTGCAGCCGAAGCAAAGAATGAACGGAATAATAGCGCCATGCCATCCACAATTAAAAGTTTTGGTTTTGTTGTCATGATAAATAGTCCTCTCTATAACAATACAATAATTGTATTCATTTATGATACTTTTATTAAGCATTGTCTATTATAG
>NZ_JBLLLQ010000012.1:46935-129867 GCF_047737915.1 Lysinibacillus sp. NPDC056185 | reverse complement strand
GCTATATACAGTTTATATTTTTATTAAAAGTCAAGAATTAAAGTAATGCACTTAATATTTCTGGATCTATATACAATGTGCAACATTATAATATGATATTTTTTAAGCTGAACTAATTTTGATCTTGGTTCAGCTTTTATGTGTGTTTTAAGTGTTGGTTTGAAATAAAGATTGATCAAAAGTATGCTACGGCTGTTGTTATAATCTAACTCAAAGTTGAAAGGGTTAGACCTCAACGCCTCGCCCTGCTGTAACAGTCAATCTCCCTTGTTAGTCATACAGATCCATCTCCCACCAACATTTGAAAACATGTTGCACTATACCAAACAACTGATTATTCAGATATTCAACTAACGGAGCAGTTTAGTTGATTAAGCTAACGAATTTTAAAGGAGAGTAGAAATTGAGTATGAATCAATTATATTTATCTTTAAATAAAGCAGGTTTGATGTTTAAGGGGAATTCAGAACAGGGAGAGGGTGATTTCATTCATCTTGAAACTGACGAGAATGGAACAACAAATTCAGTGGATGTAAATACATTTGAAACGCTTTTTGGGGATGTAAAAGGGAATCCAAGCTACGAGGCATTGTCGGGTTCTCATACTTTTAAATGGGAAGATACGCAATACACTATGACAGCAGAGGAAATGGGTTATCAAAAGTACTTTAACAAGTGGAAAGAGCAAGGGTTGTTTAACTAACGAGAGCGGTAGGTTAATAAGAAAAGGGCTTGCGTGTATGATTGAATCTCATATATGCAAGTCCTTTTGTTATGCTTTCTCAATCACTCCAGTAGCTTAACACAAGACTTTGTAGCTCCCATCAAGCAATCTGTGTCAATGAATTTAGTTATAAAAGGTTCGAGGAGTGTCGAGAAAGGATTTATTAAACATAAAAAAGAAAAGATGACTTTTATAGTCACCTTTTCACTTGTAAGTAGCAATTTAGTTATTGAATATTTGTTCGTAACGGTGGAAGAATGCCACTGTGTGCGCTCTTGTTAGAGAATCATTTGGTTTAAACTCTTCATTTGTTTTAGTAGTTGTTAAACCATTATCACGAAGGAATTTAATAGCTTCTGACTGAGATACAGTCTTACCATAATGCATTGAAGCTAAGATACGAGCGAAGTTACCCCGTGTGATATCCTTACCTGCAATGGCTTGTTTGGATGCTGTGTTTGCACCTAGCACTGGTAGAGAGTATTTTGTAGCCAGTTGGTAGTTTTTGTCTCCATACCATGAAGTTTTAGCTATCGTTGAAGCTAGTTCTGATGGTTTGAAGTAACGAAATAGGATAGATAACATTTGGTTTTCCGTTAAGTTAGTGTACGGTTTAAGTAAGTTTTCGTACTTACCTGTTGATGGGTTTTTCACGTTTGGGTCTCCACTGATGATACCGATGTTGACAGCCCACTTAAAATCCTCAGCCCAGTATTGGTTTGCATCGTAATCAGCAAACTTCGTTACATCAACGTTGCCCGTTGTGGGCGGTGTTACTGGAGGTGTTGGTGTTGGTGTTGGCGTTGGTGTTGAAGCTGAGTAGTTTAAATAACTTGATGCTACATACCCCTTTGTCCCGTCACTTCTTTTCACAGGATACCAAACAAAATGGTTTTTCTTCGTTGATACTTCTTCATATTCAAAAGGACCCGTAATGGTAACAATTTCGCCTTCACGTAAAGTATCAAAAGGACTATCAATAGAAGGTCTTGTTCTAAATTTTACATTAGTTGTTGTTGCACTAACTTTTTGATTTGTTTCAAAAAAATACTTTGATTTTGTTAATGGTAAATCAAAATCATAGTTCATCTCTGAAAATTTAATATTTTCCCTGCTGTTAGAGTCATATTGAAAATCTTCGCGTGAAAAAGGCAGCTCTGTTAAGTCTATTAATTCTAATTTCTCAATAATTTGGAGAATTCTTTCTTGATAGGCATTTGTATTTCTTACATCAGTTGCTTGGACAATTGGACTATTTACTGGCTTAGTACCGTTATAAGCCATGATAGCGAAGTACCAATGTTCCAGTACATCTCTTTCCCCACCGTTGATGCTAGGTAAATCCTTCCGCTCAAACATTTTATTTAGAGTCTCTACACCAGCTTGAATATTATAGACAATATCGCTTTTTAGTTTATCTTGATTGTAGCCGGCTTGATTTGTAATTTGCATAATGCCAATTCCCTTATCAGCTGTCACAATCGCTTCACCATTCATATCGAAATGACGCCAATTTCCACTTTCACCTTCCGCTATTGCTTTCACAATTTCAGGAGGAACATCATAACTCAGTGCTGTTTCGGTTAACAAACAGTTCATTGTGGAATAATCAGGGTTTTTTTTCGATGCCGATTTATAATCACATGTATTTGCAATATTATTATTATTAGCTAATACATTTTTATCTATATTTATAGATAGAGAGAGGGCACCAATGGCAATAACACTAATCAATGGTTTCAATATCTTTTTCATATCTGAATATTACACTTCCTTTCATATTTTCTAAAGTTATAAGATTCAGATATATGTTATCATAAACCCAATATTTGGGATAGTGGTAATATTCAATGTTTCTTTCATTTAACAGGATTGAGTGATAAATGATAGCCCTAACATATATTGTTTAATATTGATTCGGTGAAAGGGTTGTAAATAGTGATTGTTGGATTTTTACCTTTTTGTTAAATATGTAAGCTTCCTAAAGTCCATTGAGACAAGCCCAAGCCAAATCTATCAACTCTTACAGGCTCGTTAAATGGCTCTGTAAGCTTGCTCGATTGTTGTTGTAAGCTGACTCAAAGTTGAAAGAATTGAACTTTGCCACACTCCTTATTTCAACCAAGAGCTTGTGTTTGTTTTTTCGCTTCTTATATTTATTAATCCGATTCAAATAGAAAAAGCACACCAATTTAATGATGTGCTACCGCAATCTCATCATAGCTCGATTTATAAGCTCACACTTCCGCACACCCATATTTGTAAATATGTTTCACTAGACATAGCAACTGATTATTCAGTTATTCAACTAACGGAGCAGGATAGTTGAATAAGGAAAAAATTACATATATAAAATAAGGCATTATATTGTTAAGATTTGATAGGTAAAGTATTCTATGGAATGAAATTGGAACAGTGGCGTTTCTCCAACAAGTGAGGACGTCTTTTTAATTAACGTAGCAGAATTGAGGAATAACGATGTCAGAACATTTAATATAAAGTATCAATACTTCTTGGTAGGTGAAATCAGTGTATTTTAAAGCATTTTTAAAAAAGGAAAAAATAGATATATTAATTTTTGCATCAGCTATGATTCTTGGATGTGTTTCAAGTTATATATTTATTAATGGGCCTGTAACGTGGGCAGGTCCTATTGGGTGTATTACCGCATATATAGTAATGTTCTTTTGGGAATATAGAAAATTTAAAAGAGATACTAAAGAATCAAATAAACTATTACATAATAGAAGGAGTTTTTAATACTATTAAGAACTCTGTTTCTTCTTTACTAATTTTTTAACTTTGTGAATAAATACACTTAAACAAACGGGGTGCGATTGTTCAATTAGAGCAGTCGCTTCTTGTGCTAACGGTGCAGTTTAATTGCACAAGATTGTGTTATAAACTGAAACTTTTACCAATATATACCGTCAAACTTACGTACGGAGAATTATTCTGGAATGTGCACTTAATTTTTGAAAGAGGAATTTAGAAATGATGAAACAAGCTATAATTTCAGGAATTGTATTTAGTTCAATTTTGTTAGTTGGGTGTAATGGGGAGTAGAAAGAAGAACAAGTTCAAGAGAAAATGACTGAGGGAATGGAAAGCGAGCGGAAGTATTAGTTGCTTCGAAAAAAGGGGAAATTGATGAAATACCAAATTTATTATCTGAATTGCCATAGGTGGTGTTTTGTATCGATAAGAATCCAGAACAAGAAATTAAACGAACTAAAATAAAAGCAAAATGTGGCTGTAAGGGTTCTTCTGTTCCAGCAACAGAAGGCATTCTTGGTTTATCAACTCGGACACCTTTTAATTCTTCTTTTAATTGATTTAATATAGCTAATTAATGGATTATTATATGGATATTGATTTAAACGGATTATTGCTTTATAAAATGATTTTAATGCTGACAAAAAACGACTAATTGTATTCGGACTTTTATTGAATTAGTCTTGATCTCGGATCTTGCAGTTCATTTCATGCATTAAATAATCTGCAACAACAACTCGTATCTTTTCTTCTTCATCATTCCATTGCACTCGTTCCCCTTAAAAATTACTTTCTTCCTCTAACCATTTGAAAAAGGGAAGTAAACAGTTTAAATAGGATGTTGCAGAGCTCTTATCAATTCGTCCTAAACAATCATTAAAATAATCTGATAATGGTAAAAAGGGTTGGTTTTCTTTAAATACTAAAAGCTTATACTTACTTTCTATATGTTTTGGGCAGTATTCATACCAATACAAAAACATTCACCTCCACTAATTAAAAACAACTAATATTACTTTAATTTTTTACATTGTAATTTGGTGCATACTTCAATAAATTACAATGTAATACTTAACAAAATAAAAAATGTACACCACAAAAATTTATTTTAGTAATGTACATTTTCGTAATTTGTGCAACATTATAAACAAGTTATGATTGAATCAAATACCATGTACAATTACTTGTTTTTAACCTTACAGAGTACTGTATATAGTCTTTTTAATTTTTTTCTATAATAAATTGAATGGTATGAGCAAGTCCTGTGTGGAGTATACCTTCATTTCGCATTTGTTCACCTGTGAAAAAATGGATGATCTTATAAGGTTGACACCATTTTAGAACATCCAAAGGATCATATAAAAAATCAAGCTGTTTTGGGCCACCTGACGCGTAAGGTAGTTGATAAATTGAATAAAGTTCCATCATAATACGGCCGCCAGATTTTACAGAGTTCACAATCCTCTTAAACACTTCTTGTTGCTGTTCAACCGGAAAATGTCCAAACACCATAATAGCAGCATCAAACTTTTCTACTGGTAGTTCATCTTGCAGTAAGTCAGTAAGCTTTGTATGAACTGAAACATTATGTTTTTCTGCGAGCTGTTCTGTTTTTTCAAGACCGCTTTCTGCATAATCAAAGGCAGTTACTGTATGCCCCTGTAAAGCTAAAAATACAGCATTTCGACCTTCACCTTCGGCATATGCAGCCACATTTGGATAATCCTTTAAATAGTGTACATAGTCTTCTATAAATGTATTTGGCTGCTCACCATACACATATTCAGCTGTTTTAAATCGTTGATCCCATGTATTCATTCCATCACTCCTCACTAAATAGTGTAAGTAAAATATGCTCTAGAATCGAATTTTTTGCTCAGTTTCTTTGAAAGCAACCATGCGTTGCGAATTAGCAAATGATAACTTCTAGAATAAAGTGTAATAATCCATTATTATTTGATCAAAATCCTATATGTTGGAGGTGAAATTTAATGAATTTAGAAAACCGTTTAAAGGAATTGAGAGAACAGCATAAGTATACACAGGATGATGTCGCAGCTTTTTTTAATATTTCAAGACAATCCGTTTCAAAATGGGAGTTAGGAAAAGGCTATCCTGATATAGATAATTTAAGAAGGTTAAGTGATTTATATAAAATTTCTTTAGACCAGCTTATTACAGGTGAAGAAAAATATCATAAACTAGAAGCCTCAGCCCCAACCCCAGCTTCAGCCACTGATTCAAATAAATCCGATCATAAAACTGTTGGGGATTTCTTGTGGAGGCATTGGTGGCTTGTTTTTCCTATATTTGGTATGTTATCTGCTTGGTTCCATTATTATTAATCAATAAAAAGCTACCTCTCTTTGAGGTAGCTTTACCATTAAATAATAGGTTTGCGTTCTTTAATGACGCGAATTGTTTTTAATGTTGTATCTTCTGGTCCTTGAACAGGTAAACCAGCTTCAATATTCATTTGAATATAACGAATATTTTCTTGAGTAATTATTTCCCCGGGAATAAAAATCGGAATACCTGGGGGATATACCATAACAAATTCTGCGCAAATACAATTATCCGCTTCTGCAAGTGGAACAACTTCAGTATCTGCATAAAATGCATCACGTGGTGACATAGCAAGTGCAGGAATTTCTGGTACATTGACCATTGTTTCAGTAATAGCAGCTTCTGAATCGAATGCTTTTGACATACGGCTAAGGGCATTGATAAGGAGATTAATTTCCTTTTTCGTATCACCTAATGTCACTAAACATAAAATATTGTATAGATCTGATAATTCTACTTCAATATTTGCATTGTGACGAAGCCATTCTTCAGCTTGATGACCAGAGATACCTAAATCTTTAATACTTATTAATAGCTTTAAAGGATCCATATCATAAGTTGCTGATGAATTTAATTTTTCTTTACCAGCACATTTTAAATGTGGAATTTGGTTAATGCGTTTACGTGCATCCTTTGCCAAGCGAAGTGCATCGCCAATTAAATCATAACCATGGATCGCTAGCTGACGTCGAGCTGTGTCAAGGGAAGCGAGTAATGGATAAGATGTCGATGTTGTTGTTAGCATCGACAGGATAGCTTGGACACGTTTTGCAGAAACAAGTCCTTCACGAACATTTAAAATAGACGTTTGAGTCATAGAACCGCCAAGCTTATGTACGCTGGTTGCAGCCATATCAGCTCCAGCTTCCATTGCAGAGTATGGAAGATCATCATGGAATTTAATGTGTACACCATGTGCTTCATCGACAACTACCGGAATATTGCGGCTATGGACTATTTCGACAATACGCTTTAAGTCTGCTGAGAAGCCGAAGTACGTTGGATTAATAACAAGAACTGCCTTTGTATCTGGATAAGCATTTAAAGCTTTTTCAACAGCTTCAGGCGATATTCCATGAGAAATACCATATTCACTATCTACTTCAGGATGAATAAAAATCGGGATTGCTCCAGCGAAAACAATCGCCGACATAATGGATTTATGAACATTCCGTGGTACTAGAATCTTATCACCTGGACCGACGACGGTCAGAATCATCGCCATGATGGCGCCACTAGTACCTTGAACGGAAAAGAATGTATGATCAGCACCAAAGGCTTTGGCAGCAAGTGCTTGCGCTTCTTTAATAGCGCCCTTTGGTGAATGTAAATCGTCTAGTGGAGCAATATTAATTAAATCAATTGATAAAACGTTGTCGCCGACGAATTCTCGGAACGCAGGGTCCATACCTTGACCTTTCTTATGGCCTGGAATATGGAACTGAATTGGGTGTCTGTTCCGATGTTTAAGTAATACGTCGAACAATGGAGTCTCTAATTGTGACAACGCAGGTACCACCTCACTTTATAATATGTAAGAAAACAAATGAATTATAGCACCTAATTGCAAGAAAAAATAGACTTTACAGAAAAAAATAAAATAAAAAGGATATTTTGATAATTTCGAGAAATTAGTATCGTAGGAAAGGGGAGATACTATGAATTGGAATTCACGTGTAACAGAGCTTTTAAATATTAAATACCCAATTATTCAAGGGGGATTAGCCTATTTAGCATATGCAGATTTAGCAGCGGCGGTGTCGAATGCTGGGGGGCTAGGGCAAATAACAGCAATGAGTTTACGAGATCCTGACTTATTGCGCGCAGAGATTCATAAAGTACGAACATTAACGGATAAACCGTTTGGCATAAATTTTGCAATTGGTATGTATGGCACTGGTTATGAAGATATGGTGCATGTTGCAGTGGAAGAAAAAGTACCAGTTGTTACAATGACTGGTGGGAATCCTGCACCAATTTTTGATATTTTAGAAGGAACGGATATTAAAAAATTAGTACTTGTTGCTGCACGTAGACAAGCTCAAAAGGCGGAACAACTAGGTGCAGATGCTGTTATGGTTGTTGGTCAAGAGGGTGGAGGTCATCTTGGACGTGATGATATAGGGACAATGGTACTTGTGCCACAGGTTGTAGATAGTGTGAAAATACCTGTTATTGCCTCGGGTGGAATTGGCGATGGTCGTGGCTGGATGGCAGCTCATGCACTAGGAGCAGAGGGAATTGAAATGGGTACTCGTTTTATAGCGACAAAGGAATGTGTTGATGCCTCTGAGGCTTATAAAGAAGCCTTAATCGGAAGCACCGAGGCAGATACGACTGTTATAAAACGCTCTATAGGTGCACCGGCAAGAGCGTTGAGCAGTGAATTTACGGAAAAGATATTAGAAATTGAGCGTACTACACCTACGTATGAGGCATTAAAAGATTATATTAGCGGGAAAGCAAATAAACGTTTTATTTATGATGGCGAAAAAGATGAAGGAATTGGCTGGGCTGGACAAGTTACAGGAATGATCCACGATATTCCAACAGTCGAGGAGCTAATCACTCGAATGCTTGCAGAAGCAGAAAGTATCCGGGTAAAATGGTGTCAGTAAGATAAAGGTGGTTATGTCCAATGGAATACTCTTATCCATTTTCAACTGATTGGTCAACTGAGGAAATTGTTGATGTTGTCCAATTTTTTGAAGGAATTGAACAAGCTTATGAAAAAGGCATTAAGCGTGAAGTAATGATGACGAAATATCGTCGTTTTAAAGAAATTGTTCCTTCACAGTCCGAGGAAAAAACAATTTTCCGTGAGTTTGAAGAAGCAAGTGGCTATGTCAGTTACCCTGTTGTGAAACAAGCAAAAGAAGGAACTGATGGCACGATTATTAAAGTTGCCCCGAAGCAACGTCGATAAAAATGTGGACGTGAGAAATACTCACGTCCACATTTTTTATCTGCTAGCTTTACACTATCCCTGTGTTAAAAATAAGCGTATTTCATATACTACATAAACAATATAAAACATCCCAATTTTTTGAAAAGAAGAGAAAAAATAAATAATTTCCTCAAACCCTCATCCATAAGAATATTCCTCAAATAAATTTTCAATAGCTAGGAATAATAACGAAAATTTTCCACAATATATAAATATCATTAAAATTGTTTTAGTTATTATGTCACAAAGCTTGAAGCACAATCCGTCAAACTTTATTTTCCAACAATGATGTTATAAATAGGGAGTAAACGGCTAAAGGTTTCTTCCGTTAATTGATGAAGTTGGCTAGCTGACAGCTTGACAGCTTGATCTTTTGGAATATGGCGACCTACTAAAAACTCGCCTTTTTTAACATCACGTAAACGGATAAGTAATTCATCTAGCTTGTCTTCCTTTGCATCTTGCATGGAAATGGCTGCTGGAGACATGTGGTCCCCAGAGACAATGAAATCCTCAGGAAGCTGCTGCAGCATTGCTCTGTTGGCAATTAAACGTTCTGCCATCACATTTTTTTGTGGAGCTTCATAAATAATAGCTAAGACGATGAATAAATGTGTGCTCCAAAGTCCAATCTGAAAGTGAGGTAATGATTTATAACCTCTTTTGTACGGAGCGAAAGCAACCCAGCTGTCGTTTGGGGGATTTACTGTTCTACGCGCATGCTTCGCAACATGAGGATAAAATTCTTCTCCGAGATGACTCGAAAAGAAGGAAGAAAAATCCTCTCCAAGCAATTGGAATTTTGGACGTACACATACATTTAAAGCATCCATTCTCTGTTCTAAACCGTCTATTTGAAAAACATTGAAGTCTTTGTTAGTCCACTTTATTTTCGGCATTTTTATTAACTCCTTTCGATTTATAAGGTTTATTTTATAAGGAAAATGGGAAAAAATCTTATAACAAGCATTTTATCGAATGTGACAAGTTTTGTGAAAAAATAAAAAAAGGAAGTGATTTTTATGAAACCAATCGTAAAAATTATACGTAAAGTCGACATTGAAAAGCAATATGAACACATTTTGCAATTAGAATTAGATTATGAATTAGCCTCGCTATTCTCGGCAATGAATGAAAAAAATGAAATTGAAATTGAAAAAAGTAAAAAACGTCTTGGTGAAATTCAGCTGGAACTTGAAAGCTTGCACGCCTATGCGTAATAAAAATAATATTCCGATTTGAAAAATCACTTGCTGAATATTCCGACAGCAGGTGATTTTTATTGCTATAAAGGGTAAAATAGACAGTATATCATAATGGAAAGTTATATTTTCAGGGAAGAATTATGTGCTGCTTATTAAGTAGGCTAAAAGCATAGGACCTTTTCTTATAATCGAAGGGTGGGTTTTTATGGATTTACAACAAATTGATCAATTTGCGAAAAGTATTATATATGAAGCGGGTAGCCGTATTCGAGAGGCCTTTTCGTACAATCTAGTTATCGAGACAAAATCAAGTGCAAACGACCTTGTCACAAATATTGACCGTGAAACAGAATTATTTTTTATCGAAAAAATACGAGGTTTCGATCCAACCCACAAAATTTTAGGGGAAGAGGGTATGGGAGAGAAAGTTGAGTCGTTAGATGGTGTTGTATGGATTATTGATCCAATCGATGGCACGATGAATTTTGTGAAACAACATCGTCATTTTATGATTTCTATCGGTATTTTTGTTAATGGGGTAGGCAAGCTTGGTTACATATTTGATGTAATGCGTGAAGATTTATTTTATGCTATTGCAGGTGAAGGGGCATGGTACAATGACTCACCATTACGTAAATTGCAGTCAGTCAAAATAGAAGAATCGGTCATTGGTATAAACGCACACTGGGTAGCACCAAATCGACATATTCACAATGAAAAAGTAATTGAAATGGTTCGGAAAATACGTGGAACGCGGTCATATGGTTCAGCCGCAATGGAAATAGCGTTTGTTGTCAGTGGTAAATTAGATGCTTATGTATCAATGCGACTATCGCCGTGGGATATAGCTGGAGGTACGATTATCGCCAAGGAAGTTGGTGCTATTACCACTAATTTACACGGAGAGGGCTTTGATTTCTTGCATCAGGATACGTTTATTATTGCCAATCCTTCTATACACAAAGAGTTATTAGAAAAATATATTGTGCCTTATGAATAAAAAAGGAGCTGTCTATTTTTTAGACAGGCTCCTTCTTACATTAGCAATCAACTCTT
The DNA here is from genome assembly GCF_047737915.1 of Lysinibacillus sp. NPDC056185. NCBI lineage: Bacteria > Bacillati > Bacillota > Bacilli > Caryophanales > Bacillaceae > Lysinibacillus > Lysinibacillus sp. NPDC056185. Next base: position 118,814 of record NZ_JBLLLQ010000012.1, on the reverse strand, counting down.
ATTAAAGTAAACCTTGCTCACGTAGTTTACGTTTCATTTTAAAGGCTGTCATGAAAATGACACAAGTAGCAACAATGCCTGCTATTATACCTAATACACTGTCAATTGCCACTGAATATCCGATAGAACACATTGCTAAAACAGCTGCTAATGCGTAAATGGCCATTACGAATTTTGCACGATTCATAGCCGAGCCTCCTATATTAAAAATTTGTAAATAAAATATATTTTTTAGAATGAGGAAAATTCTAATAAGGACATTTCTATCCTTCTTGTGCTATAATATCACAGTTAAACATTCGAAAAAAGAATATGGAGTGGAATAATGACAAACTTACGTCAAGATCTTCGCAATATCGCAATAATCGCCCACGTTGACCATGGTAAAACTACTTTAGTCGACCAATTACTAAAACAATCAGGTACATTCCGTTCAAACGAACGTGTTGAAGAACGTGCAATGGACTCTAACGATATTGAACGCGAACGTGGTATTACGATTTTAGCTAAAAATACAGCAGTAAACTATGAAGGAACTCGTATCAACATCCTTGATACGCCTGGACACGCTGACTTCGGTGGTGAGGTAGAACGAATTTTAAAAATGGTAGATGGCGTTGTACTAGTTGTCGATGCGTATGAGGGTTGTATGCCACAAACACGTTTTGTGTTGAAAAAAGCATTAGAACAACGTTTAACACCAATCGTTGTTGTTAATAAAGTAGACAAAGATTCAGCTCGTCCACTAGAAGTAGTAGATGAAGTACTTGAATTATTCATTGAACTAGGTGCAGATGAAGATCAATTAGAGTTCCCTGTTGTCTATGCTTCAGGTGTAAATGGTACAGCTTCTTTAGACGCTGATCCATCTAAGCAAGAAGCGGATATGAAATGTCTATTTAAGAAAATTATCGAAGCTATTCCAGCACCAATTGATAACTCAGAAGAGCCATTACAATTCCAAGTAGCTTTACTTGACTATAATGACTTCGTTGGACGTATCGGTATTGGTCGCGTATTCCGCGGAACAATTTCTGTAGGTCAACAAGTATCTCTTATGAAGTTAGACGGAACAGTGAAAAACTTCCGTGTAACGAAAATCTTTGGTTTCTTCGGCTTAAAACGTGAAGAAGTTGAGACAGCAAAAGCTGGTGACTTAATCGCCGTTTCAGGTATGGAAGACATCAACGTTGGTGAAACAGTTTGCCCTGTTGAGCACCCAGAAGCGCTAACGCCATTACGTATTGATGAGCCAACTTTACAAATGACTTTCTTAGTAAACAATTCTCCATTCGCAGGTCGTGAAGGGAAATGGGTTACTTCTCGTAAAGTAGAAGAGCGTTTACGTGCTCAATTACAAACAGACGTATCTTTACGTGTTGAAGATACTGATTCTCCAGATGCTTGGACAGTTTCAGGTCGTGGAGAGCTTCACTTATCTATCCTTATCGAAAACATGCGTCGTGAAGGCTTCGAATTACAAGTGTCAAAACCACAAGTAATCGTGCGTGAAATCGACGGCGTGAAATGTGAACCTTTCGAACGCGTTCAAATCGATGTGCCTGAAGAAAATGTTGGTTCAATTATTGAATCAATTGGTACACGTAAAGGTGAAATGCTTGATATGGTGAACAACGGCAGTGGTCAAGTTCGTTTAACGTTCTTAGTACCAGCTCGTGGATTAATCGGTTATACAACTGAATTCATGTCGATGACAAAAGGTTTCGGTATTATCAACCATACGTTCGATTGCTATCAGCCGTTATTACCAGGAAGAATTGGTGGCCGTCACCAAGGTGTACTAGTTTCAATGGAAACTGGTAAATCAACAACTTATGGTATGATGCAAATTGAAGACCGTGGTACACTGTTCTTGGAGCCAGGTACAGATATTTACGAAGGTATGATCGTTGGAGAAAATACTCGTGACGCTGATATCACTGTAAACATCACAAAAATGAAACAAAAAACAAACATCCGTTCAGCAAACAAAGACCAAACGAATGTTATTAAAAAGCCACGTATTCTATCACTAGAAGAAGCGCTTGAATACTTAGGTGATGACGAGTACTTAGAAATCACACCAGAATCTATTCGCCTTCGTAAACAAATTCTAGATAAAAACGAACGTGAGAAAGCAGCGAAAAAATTACGTAACGCAGAACAATAATTTTCCGCTGACATGAAAGGAAGAGGAGTCTTGGATATAAAGTCCGCTTTATTGGGTGAACTAAATGTTATTCAAGTTGCTGCATCAACAAATGCAGAGGAAACAACAAAGGTTTATGAGAGAATGGCTGGTATAACAAGATTTTTATATGAAAATTTACCGAGCTATGACATTGCAGGCTACGTTGTATTTCTTCTTGTATTTGTACTTTCTGCTATTGTCTATAAATTAGGCTTTGCAAAGAAGTTAAAGCTATCTCAAAATATTGCCATTTATGTATTCCTGTTCCTAGGGTGTATTATGTTGACATTTTTCGCGTTGTTCCTACCTATGATTGAGGGTCTCATCGTAGCGGCGTTAATTTTGATTGTATATAAAACACGTATGTGGCGTGAAAAAAGAGAAGAGCAACAAGCTGCAAATCGATGAGGGTAGCTTGGCTCCTATACCGTGAAACTTGTATTGAGTTTTTAAGTAATAAAACAGCCTTAGCATTAATTTGCTAAGGCTGTTTTATTTGGTATAGTAAAAAATTTTATCGTTTTAAGCCATCTACATATAAACGATTGGCTACGGAACCCATTTTCAATCGATTGTGTCTCTCAAACCTAAATTGATTGGCACCGAAATCTTCTAGTGTGAATAAGTTAATGTCGATAGGCTTATTTCATCAATCAAGGAGGAAATGGAATGCGGTGGCTTAAAAAAGGTTTACTATTTAGTGTTATTGCTTTATTATTCCTTTCTTTGACGGCGTGCAATAAAACAGAGCTTGAAAAAGTCAAAGTTGGGGAAGTGACGCGCTCGATTTTCTATGCGCCGCAGTATGTAGCACTTGAAAAAGGGTACTTCAAGGATGAAGGGCTTTCCGTTGAGCTACAAACAATTGCAGGTGGCGATAAGACAATGACGGCGTTACTTTCTAATGGCATTGATATCGCCTTAGTTGGATCGGAAACTTCTATTTATGTAACGCTCCAAGGCGCCAATGACCCGATTCAAAATTTTGCGCAGTTAACTCAAACTGATGGCACATTTTTAGTGGCGCGTAAAAAGATGGATAATTTTTCATGGGATCAATTAAAAGGCTCTACATTTTTAGGACAACGTAAAGGTGGAATGCCACAAATGGCTGGTGAGTTTGTCCTGAAAAAACATGGCATTGACCCTGCGAATGATTTAAAGCTCATTCAAAACATTGATTTTGCTAATATTTCTACAGCCTTTGCTTCTGGAACAGGGGACTATGTACAGTTATTTGAACCACAAGCTAGTATCTTTGAGAAAGAAGGTAAAGGCTATATTGTCGCTTCATTTGGTACTGAATCTGGGCAATTACCTTATACATCATTTATGGCGAAAAGCAGCTATTTAAAAGACAATGCGAAGACAGTTCAAGGCTTTACAAATGCATTGAAACGAGCACAGGATTTTGTACAAAAAGCGAGTCCGGCCGAAATAGCGAAAATTATTCAACCATACTTTGAAAATGTCGATGTTGGATTAATTGAAACAGTGGTTGAGCGTTATAAATCACAAGGTTCCTATGCTACAGATCCTATTTTGGATAAGGGGGAATGGGATAACTTGCAAAAGATCATGGAGGAAGCAGGTGAACTTCCTCAACGGGTGGATTATGAAAAGCTTGTGAATACAACCTTTGCTAAAAAGGCAGCTGAGTAATATGGAAATTTTAAAAGTAGAAAATATTCACCATAGCTATTTTTCAAAAACGCAGGCTAAGGAAGTTTTACGTGATATAAATTTAGATATTCGTGAAGGTGAGTTTGTTTCTTTTATAGGGCCTAGCGGATGTGGGAAAACGACGTTATTATCAATTATTGCGGGCTTATTTGCGTCTACAGAAGGTAAGGTATACATTGATGGTGAGGAAATTTCATCACACAATCAGTCTCTCATTGGTTACATGCTTCAGCAAGATTATTTATTTCCTTGGAAAACTATCGAGGAAAATGTCACGATTGGTTTGAAAATCATGGAGCGAAGCACTAAAACGCATAAAGTAACTGCAAATGCACTTTTGCGAGAAATTGGTTTACCGCACGTAGGGAATAACTATCCGAGAGAGTTATCAGGTGGCATGCGTCAACGAGTAGCACTGGCAAGAACTTTAGCGGTGGACCCTAAAATTTTATTGCTAGATGAACCGTTTTCGGCACTTGATTATCAGTCTAAATTAAAACTGGAGGATTTGGTTGTTGAAACGTTAAAGGCCTATCAAAAAACTGCAGTTCTTGTAACACATGATATTGGTGAAGCCATTGCGATGAGTGAACGGGTATTTCTATTCTCGGCAAATCCGGGTACATTGCATAGAGTTTTTGAAATACCTTCGGAGTTACAAGAGCTTTCACCTTTTGATGTTCGACAGCATCCAGCATATTCAGATATATTCCAAACTATTTGGAAGGAGCTGGAGAGTCTTGGATAATGCTTTATTTAAACAGTATCTGCAAATGCTAAAAAAAGAAAAGCGCTATGTTCGATTATATCAGCTTATTATCTTACTCGTATTTTTTTGTGGGTGGGAGCTTCTTTCAAGATTTGGATGGATTGACCGTTTAATTTTTAGTTCACCAACGCAGGTATGGCACACATTAGTAGAAAAAGTGAGTGATGGTACGTTAACACTGCACGTTGGTGTAACGTTAATGGAAACAATCATTGGCTTTATTGCTGGTACATTAATAGGTACTTTAATAGCAATCGTATTGTGGTGGTCACCGATGCTATCAAAGGTGCTGGATCCATATTTAGTAATTTTAAACGCCATGCCGAAAGTTGCCTTAGGGCCAATTTTAATAGTCGCTCTTGGTCCGGGGTATTTTTCAATTATAGCGATGGGTGCGTTGATTTCAATCATTATTACAACCATCGTAGTTTATACAGCTTTTAAAGGGGTAGATCCAAACTACAGCAAAGTATTACAAACTTTTGGGGCAACTAGATGGCAAATATTTAGGGCAGTTATTTTACCTGCTTCGTTCCCAACGATTATTTCTACTTTGAAAGTAAATGTAGGACTTTCTTGGGTAGGTGTCATTGTAGGTGAGTTTTTAGTTGCTTCCAAAGGGCTAGGTTATTTAATTATTTATGGCTTCCAGGTGTTTAATTTTAATCTTGTGCTTATGTCACTTCTCATCATTGCTTTCTTTGCTACGATTATGTATCAGGTTGTCGAGTTAATTGAGAAGGCGATTGTAAAAAATAATGATTAGACGACGAAGGAGGTGTCTCAAAAATAATGAGACACTTCCTTCAGTTGTTGAAAAACTCTTATATCAATGAAATTAAGGTTTCCCATTATATAAAGTATGGCTCTTCGGCAAAGTGCGGGGGTTGATTTCCGTTCCGACTGGGTGCTTTGTCGCTGACACTTCGCTTTCGCGCAGAGCAAAGCTTCCTAGGGGCGTCCGATGAGCCGCTTCGCTTCGCTGCAGGGTCTCGGGCCAACAGATGTCTTTTGCGCGAAAGCGTAGTGCTAACGAAGCGTCAGTAGCACGATGTTGGTCACGAGGGCGTTATCACAGGACGTGATGGTTTTAGCCTTCGTTCCTCTTTTGCTAATCCCCTAGGAGTCACCCAGCCTCCACTCCAATCAACCACTTCACATAGCGCGTATCTTCTGGCATGTTACTCTAATTTATAGTGATAAACCAAAATTTCAGCAGCAAATGTTTTCTGTGCGAAAGCGAAGCGTCAGCAACAAATGTTTTCTGTGCGAAAGCGAAGCGACAGCAACAAATGTTTTCTTCGATGAAATGAAGTGTCAGCGGCCCAGGGTTACGATCGTATCACTGTTATAAGTCTTTCCGTTCGATTAGAGAGCCTGGAATCACCTTTATCTAAAGCATCACAACATTCACAAAAATGTCCTTGACCATTTTATTTTTCAACACTATAAAGGAGGTGTCTCAAATAATGAGTCACCTCCTTCAATTGCTGTTAAAATTCTTTATCCATTTGTGGTGAAGTACGATAAAAACGGAAATTTCCTGTTTCAATGCGTGCAACGGTATTTTCTTCAATACGATCATGGCATGTGCCACACATATACGTATGAATTGGTCGATTGCGTAATTTTTTTGCTAACGGTAAATTATCATCTAAATTGTTAATTGTATCGCAAATAACGCATTTTACGCGCATTGCATTCCCTCCTACTCAGCACGAATTGCTACTATATTTTTGATAGGGTTGTCTACATTTGAACCGTCTCTAAATAGCACATGAACAGGGCCATCTTCCATTAATGGCTTGCCATCTTGGCTATATTTTAAAATTAATGTGTAAGCTTCTTCAATTGTAAATGAATATTCTTTGCCATCTTCACATTCAATGACGATTGTTGTTGCTTCAGGTTTAATCTCAGCATTTTTCAAGAAGTGACTTAATTCAATCCCGAAAGTACCTGTTGCCATCCCTTTGCGGTCAAATTTTCGTTCTGATTTCAATGTTGGTGGGAAAGTAGCTCCTTCCATAATCTCACGCGACCAGTGAGCACCTACCTCACGCATATATTTAATATCCGAATCTTCCTCAACTTCTTTTGTATCGAAGTACGTTTTTAAATCTAATTTACGATCATCGAAAATCCAAACAGTGGGATCTAATGTTAGTTGGAATGTAACTGCGCCCTTGATAGGAATTATTGTTTCCATTATAGAAATCCTCCTCAAATCTTGTATATCCATGAAATAGTATAACGCTAATGACTAGAGATAATAAAGAAATATAATTCGATTTCTCTATTTTCCAATGTAGACACTTGCATTTTTAACGACTAAAAGATAAACTTTATTAAGATAGAATCGAAGAAATATCAGATAATGGGGGCGTCCTCATGGATACTAAATCACAAACTTCTTTTCAGGAGAAGGCTTTGGAGCTTTTAGTTGCTGATGCAGACAAAATTGCTCGCCTCATTCGAGTACAAATGGATCATTTAACAATGCCACAATGCCCTTTATATGAAGAAGTATTAGATACACAAATGTTCGGCCTTTCACGTGAAATTGACTTTGCTGTGAAGCTTGGACTCGTTGATCGTGAAAAAGGCAAAGAAATTCTCGATTCACTCGAGAAAGAGCTTTCTGTACTACATGACGCGTATACAGACAAATAAAAAGAAAAAACTCAAACGCAATTTGCGATTTGAGTTTTTTTTCTAGAATGAGGTTTTCCGATGAAACAATATTTAAAACGTTATGCACAAAATTTTGATTACCCATTATTTTTTACTGTCCTATTTTTATGCTTATTTGGATTAGTAATGATTTATAGTTCAAGTATGATGGTAGCGATTGCAATAAAAGAAAAGGCGCCAGATTATTATTACCACAAGCAAGTAATCAATTTATCTGTAGCTTTTCTTGGATTTTTAGTAGCGGCATTTTTCCCGTATAAGCATTATGCGAATAAAAAAGTTATGTTGATACTTACCGCTGTATTAGTTGTACTATTTACTTGGGTAAAAATTGCTGGTAATGGTGATGAAGTAGGAATAGGGTCTAAAAGTTGGATTCATGTCCCTGGTTTTGGGAACTTTCAGCCTTCTGAATATGCGAAGCTATTTATAATTTTATATTTTGCTGCTGCTTTTTATCGGAAGGGACAAAAATATACACTTGAAAAGCTACAACCAACAGAAATATTTTATCCAATATTTATCTGGATTATGGTTGTTGCTGGTGTAGCGTTTGAAACCGACTTGGGAGCAAGTATTATTTTATGTGGAATTGCTGTTTCTGTTGTAGCAGCGAGTGGCATTCCATTTAAAACGTTTTGGAAGTTTTTTGGGGTATTGGGTGCGTTTGGAGGAGTCATCTTTGGTATACTAATGCTGTTTAAAGGAAATATGTTAACGCCAAACCGTATGGGACGTCTTCATTCTTTCATAAACCCGTTTGAGTATGAGAGTGGTAGTGGTCACCAAGTTGTCAATAGTTATTATGCCATTGGCGGAGGCGGTCTAGAGGGAAGAGGTCTCGGTCAATCGATTCAAAAATTGGGGTATTTACCTGAACCACAAACCGATTTTATTATGGCGATTATTATGGAGGAACTAGGAATTTGGGGCGTTCTTATCGTTTTAGGTGGTATAGGATTTATTGTATATAAAGGATTTTCGATTGCGTTGCGCACGAAAGATCCACTAGCACGTATGATTACGGCTGGTATTGCGAGCTGGATTGGCTGGCAAACGTTTATCAATCTTGGGGGTCTAACTGGGTTAATCCCGTTAACCGGTGTAACGCTACCTTTTATTAGCTATGGCGGGACATCTATAATTATTCTATCTTTAGCAATGGGAATATTAATCAATGTTTCTATGTTTGAAAAGGTAGAAAGGAGAAAGACACAATCATAAAGGGGGATATCAATGGAGTCAATCAAAAAAATTCTCGTAGCCAATCGAGGAGAAATTGCAATTCGTATTTTCCGTGCATGTACGGAGTTGAATATCCAAACAGTAGCCATTTATTCGCGGGAGGACAGTGGGGCTTTCCATCGCTTTAAAGCAGATGAGGCCTATTTAGTAGGAGCTGGCAAGAAACCAATTGATGCTTATTTGGACATCGAGGGCATTATTTCGATTGCCAAAGATGCTAATGTTGATGCGATTCATCCGGGTTATGGTTTTTTATCGGAAAACGTAGAATTTGCACGTCGATGTGAAGAAGAGGGGATTGTCTTCATTGGGCCGACTTCTCAGCATTTAAATATGTTTGGAGATAAGGTGAAGGCGCGTGAACAAGCAATTGCTGCAGGCATTCCTGTTATTCCTGGAACAGATGGTCCAGTAGATAATTTAGCAGAGGTAAAGGCTTTTGCTAGCGCATATGACTATCCAATTATGATTAAGGCAGCATTAGGCGGCGGTGGTCGTGGAATGCGTCTTGTTCATACAGAAGAGGAGCTAGCTTCCTCCTATGAACGTGCAAAATCAGAGGCGAAGGCAGCATTTGGCTCTGATGAGGTATATGTAGAAAAGGCTATTATTAAGCCAAAGCATATTGAAGTCCAAATTATTGGCGACCAACAAGGTAATATCATTCATTTATATGAACGTGATTGCTCGATTCAACGTCGTCATCAAAAGGTTGTTGAAATTGCACCATCTAATTCAATTTCGGAAGATTTAAGAAACCGAATTTGTGATGCAGCGGTTCAATTAATGAAAAATGTCTCATACATAAATGCAGGGACAGTAGAGTTTTTAGTCGCAGGCGAGGATTTTTATTTCATCGAAGTCAACCCTCGTATTCAAGTAGAGCATACGATTACTGAAATGATTACGGGTGTTGATATTGTGCATGCCCAAATTAAAGTAGCAGCAGGCTACGGACTGCATAGTGAGGAAATCCACATTCCACAACAGGCAGATGTTCCAATGATTGGCTATGCTATTCAAGCACGTGTTACAACGGAAGACCCTGCTAATGACTTTATGCCAGATACAGGGAAGCTTATGGTGTATCGTTCAAGCGGTGGCTTCGGCGTTCGATTAGATGCCGGAAATGGCTTCCAAGGGGCTGTAGTAACACCGTTCTATGATTCATTGCTGGTGAAAATTTCAACGACAGGGATGACGTTTAAAGAAGCTGCAGCAAAAATGGATCGAAATTTAAAAGAGTTCCGTATTCGTGGGGTGAAAACGAATATCCCATTCTTAAATAATGTCGTGACGCACGAGAAATTTTTAACAGGTGCATTTGATACAAGCTTTATCGATACAACACCTGAGCTATTCATTTTCCCTGAGCGCAAGGACCGTGGGACAAAGCTCTTAAGCTATATTGGTAATGTGACGCTAAATGGCTTCCCTGGAGTAGAGCAGAAAGCGAAACCAATTTTTATACAGCCGAGCATTCCGAGAGTCGATAAACTAATCGTTCCTCCAGCGGGGACGAAGCAAATTTTAGATGCCCAAGGAGCAGACGGGCTTGTGAAATGGATTCTAGAGCAAGAGGACGTGCTATTAACGGATACAACTTTCCGAGATGCGCACCAATCACTTCTTGCGACACGTGTACGTTCACAGGATATGTTCGAAATTGCAGATGCAACAGCGCGTATGATGCATGATTTCTTCTCACTCGAAATGTGGGGAGGCGCGACGTTTGATGTGGCTTACCGTTTCTTAAAAGAAGACCCATGGGAGCGCCTTGCCAAGTTGCGCGAACAAGTACCGAATGTGCTATTCCAAATGTTATTACGTGGTGCGAATGCAGTTGGTTACACAAACTATCCAGACAATTTAATTCGTGAATTTATCGCTGAATCAGCGGCATCAGGCATTGATGTTTTCCGTATTTTCGATAGCTTGAACTGGATTAAAGGAATGGAAGTAGCCATTGATGCTGCACGTCAATCAGGTAAAATTGCTGAAGCTGCGATCTGTTACACAGGAGATATTTTTGATGAAACAAGAGCGAAATATTCAGTTCAATACTACAAGGAAATGGCAAAAGAGCTGGAAGCAGCAGGTGCCCATATTTTAGCGATAAAAGATATGGCTGGATTATTGAAACCAGAAGCAGCATATCGTTTAATTTCCGAGTTGAAAGAGACGACAAGCCTACCAATCCATCTGCATACGCATGATACAAGTGGCAATGGTATTTATTTATATGCCAAAGCGATCGAGGCGGGAGTGGACATCATTGATACGGCGCTCGGTTCGATGGCAGGTTTAACGTCCCAGCCAAGTGCAAATTCCTTGTACTATGCAATGAAGGGCAGTAAGCGTGGGGTTCGTGCCGATATTGATGCGCTTGAAAAGTTATCGTACTACTGGGAAGATGTGCGTAAATATTATAAGGATTTTGAAAGCGGCATGATTAGCCCGCATTCAGAAATTTATGTCCACGAAATGCCAGGAGGCCAATACAGTAACTTGCAGCAGCAGGCCAAAGCAGTGGGCCTTGGGGACAGATGGGAAGAAGTGAAGCACATGTATTCCCGTGTAAACCTTCTATTTGGCGATATTGTCAAAGTAACCCCATCATCGAAAGTTGTCGGTGATATGGCGTTATTTATGGTACAAAATGATTTAGATGAAAATTCTGTACTGACAAGAGGGCAAACTATCGACTTCCCAGATTCTGTGATTGAGTTCTTCCAGGGGTATTTAGGACAACCGCATGGCGGCTTCCCAGAGGCACTGCAAAAGGTTGTGTTAAAGGATCGTGAAGCAATTACTGTACGTCCTGGCGAGCTATTAGAGCCTGTGAATTTTGAGCAACTAGAGGCGGTACTCGAGGAAAAATTAAATCGTGCCGTGACGAAACAGGATGTGCTAGCGTTTGCTTTGTATCCAAAAGTGTTTGAAGAGTATGCCAAAACAGTGAACTCCTTCGGTAATATTTCGGTATTAGATACGCCAACATTCCTATATGGTTTAAAACTAGGCGAAGAAATCGAAGTCGAGATCGAAAAAGGAAAAACACTGATTATAAAACTTGTTTCCATTGGTGAACCACAGCACGATGGTACGCGTGTTATTTACTTTGAGCTAAACGGTCAATCCCGTGAACTAGTCATTCAAGATATGACTGTCGAAGTAGATGGTAGCTTGGCATTGAAAGCTGATCCAAGCAATCCAAATCAAATTGGTGCAACGATGCCAGGTACGGTCTTAAAGGTAGTCGTATCAAAAGGAAGCCATGTAAAACGTGGGGATCACTTATTGATTACTGAAGCAATGAAAATGGAAACGACCGTCCAAGCACCGAAAGATGGCATCGTGAAAGAAGTTTACGCAAGTGCGGGCGACGCCATTTCAACAGGTGATTTGTTAATTGAAATTGAATAATTGATAAAAAAGAAGGTTATTAGATGGCTTTTATAGCATACTAATAACCTTTTTCTTTGCTATATTGATTCATCAGCATAATGTAGGATTGCTTTCCCGGGGGCGTCGGGGCAACAAGTCTGTGCGAAAGCGAAGCGACAGCAACAAATGTTTTCTGTGCGAAAGCGAAGCGACAGCAACAAATGTTTTCTGTGCGAAAGCGAAGCGACAGCAACAGGATGTTGGTTTTATCGGAACACTTTCAGGAATTATCGACCAACTTTTGAATTTTATCTACTAACTTTTACGTTTTATCTACTAACTTTTGAATTTTATCTACTAACTTTCACGTTTTATCACCCAACTTTTAAATTTTATCGACATCCACCTTCCAGAGAGCAAAAAAGATTCACACACAAAACTTTATTTTGTCGCAACTAACATATTCATATGACATGTTTTAATAAATGCCATTCCCAACTTTTGATGATGTACCTATAAATATTACTATTGTTTAATAATAAACTTGTGTCGATTTTTTGACATATTATTGAGATAGAAGCGTTTGAAAATAAAAAGATTCGCCATCGGAAATATGGCGAATCTTTTTCTACTATTATTTGTTTTTTTCATTATAATTGCTACGTGCAACTAGCATTACCATATAGCAAAGTAGACCAAATAGAATTGAAATAAATAATGAATGAAGTAATGCGACTGTTAAATTCAATTTAGTTAGAACTACTAGCATACCAGCAATTACTTGTAAAATTACTATCGTAAAGGCAATAATCCAGCCGTAGTAAATAACACGTTGATGTTTATATTCTTTTACAACGTGCCACGTTATGTATGCAATCCAAATGAAAAAGATAAGAACAGCTAGACGATGTCCCATTTGCACCCATTCATACATATTATTAAAAGCTGCGAATGGTGTGTCGTTATAGCAAAATGGCCAGTCAGGACATATTAAGCTAGAATCTGTATGGCGAACAAGCGCCCCTGTATAAACGACTAAATAAGAATAAATTGTGACAGCAATCGTATGCCAACGCAATTTTTTTCCAATAAAAACGTTATCGGCATCAAATTTCCGATCGACTTCAAATACAATCATAGAAAGGAGGAGTACAGCAGCAAAGGAAATAAGAGAAATCCCAAAGTGGAGCGCTAATATGAAATCACCTTGTCCCCACAACACTTGAGCTGCTCCGATAAGAGCTTGTGCGATTAAGAAAAACATCGCTAAGAAACCTAATAATTTTACTTCGCGAATATGACCGAGTTTACGCCATGTCCAAACTGTTAACGCAAGAATTGAAATAGATACGACCCCAGTTACAAGACGATGTGAAAATTCAATTAAGACTGCTGATGTAATTTCTTTTGGAATAAGAGAACCATTGCAATCAGGCCAGTTTCGACCACAGCCTAAGCCACTATCTGTTTTGGTAACTAGTGCCCCACCTAGTAAAACAAGGAGCATTCCAACTGTAGCGGCAACAGCAAACCATTTCATATACCTGTTGTGTTGCATAAAATGAGTCACCTACTTTATCTATGGACATTACATGAAAGTAATGTTTCTGCTACTAGATAATATCGAAAATACAATTAAAATACAACTTGTAATGAGTAGGGAGTATTAGATGTCGATTCCATTTCACAAATTGTTCATAATTTCGTACTCTAACCTTCACAATTCATTTTAGAAAATGATTTACTATAGATATGTTGTTTTTAATATATTTCTAGACAAAGCTAATTTTTACAACTTCATCTAAATTTCACTTAATGTCTAGAAATCAATCGCAAATTTCGCTATAGTAATTGGTAGCGGAATATGCTTACAAAAATGAAAGGAGAAGGTATCATGTCAAACGGTCGTGCACTGACGGCTACTAGAAATAATGGACCAGCATCTACATCTGTTGTAAAAGATTTCTTAGCACTAATAAAAATTGGAATCGTTAACTCGAATCTTGTCACAACGTTTACAGGGATGTGGCTGGCATTTCAATTTTCTAGTAGACACTTCTTGCAAGAGCTTGATGTCATATTGTTCACCATGCTGGGTGCGGCATTAATTATAGGTGGCTCAGGCGCAATGAATAACTTTATTGATCAGGATATTGATCCAATCATGAAAAGAACAAAGGGTAGACCGACAGTAACGGGTAGATTTAAGCCGAATTTTGTATTGACTATTGCCCTCTCATTTTTAATTGTAGGTGAAATTTTGTTATTTGCGGCATCGTTTGCTGCCGGCATGTGGGGACTAGTAGGGATATTTGCTTATGTCGTTCTGTACTCAATGTGGTCAAAGAGGAAGCATGTTAGTAACACGGTTGTAGGAAGTATTTCAGGGGCGATCCCACCAGTTATTGGGTTTGCAGCAGTTGAACCTGCATTAGGTCCTGGAGCACTTGCCCTATTCCTTATTATGTTTGCATGGCAACCACCGCATTTTTATGCACTTGCTATGAAACGTACTGAGGAATATCGTGCAGCTAATATACCAATGCTACCTGTAGTAAAAGGATTTAAACGTACAAAGTACTCAATGTTTTTCTGGATTCTTTTATTATTACCATTACCATTCCTTTTACCAGAGCTTGGGGTTGGCTTCTTAATTCTTGCCACTGCATTGAACTTGGGCTGGTTGATTCTAGCTTGTAAAGGCTTTACCACAAAAGATGATATGAAATGGGCAAATAAAATGTTTATCTATTCTTTGAATCATATGACCATACTATTTGTATCCATCATAATTTTTGCGTTGTTTAGCTAAATTTAGGAATTCTTTCTTTTCCTAAAGAATTCATATAGACAGAACTTATTTCCTAGGTACACATGAAAAATACAACAAAGAAAGAGGGGTTTAATTAAGCTATGATGAAAGGGCTTAAAAAATGGCGTCTTTTTTCACTACTAGCAGTGATGATGGTTTTCCTTTCTGGCTGTGGTGAAGATTATATTTCTGCACTGAAACCATCTGGTCAAGTAGGTAAAGAACAATTCAATCTATTAATGCTAGCTACTGGAATTATGACGTTAGTTGTAGTAGTAGTATCCGTTATCTATTTACTTGCATTCTTAAAATTCCGCCGTTCAAAAGTTGGCGAAAACGTTATTCCTAAGCAAGTAGAAGGAAGTCACACTCTTGAAATAATTTGGACAGTTATTCCAATTATTTTATTATTAATCTTAGCTGTACCAGTTGTTACGGCTACTTACAAATTTGCAGATGTTGCTGCGATGGACGAAGTAGATGAAAACGGTGACAAAACAGCACTTACAGTAAATGTAACTGCTAAATTATATTGGTGGGAGTTTGAATACCCTAACCAAGGTATTGTAACTGCACAAGAATTAGTTGTACCAACAGGTCAAAAAGTTTACTTTAACTTAAAAGCTGCCGATGTTAAGCACTCATTCTGGATTCCTGCTATAGGCGGTAAAATGGATACGAACGTTGATAACTTAAACAAGTTCTATCTAGAATTCGATAAAGAATCCAAAGACCTTAAAGATGGTGTATTCTATGGTAAATGTGCTGAGTTATGTGGTCCTTCACATGCTCTAATGGACTTCAAAGTTAAAGCATTAAGTCCGGATGCATTCGATGCATGGGTAGCTTCAATGAAAGCAACAGATAAAAAAATAGCTGACAAAACTTCAGCTGATCTTGGGGAAGCTACATTCGCTAATAGCTGTATGGGTTGTCATGCTGTATCTGGTACAGGCGGTTCAGGTTCAGCGGGTCCTAACTTAGCTACATTTGGTGACCGTAACCGTGTCGCTGGTTTCTTAGATCATGATGAAGAAAACTTAAAAGCTTGGATTAAGAATCCTGAGCAATTCAAGCCAGGTAACTTAATGATGAATCCAGAAGGTACTGCGCCAGTTTATGGCGATTTAACTGACGAAGAAATTCAAGCTCTAGCAACTTATATCATGGGCTTATCTGTTGAGAAATAATTTTAACTTTTATGTAACAAACTTTGAGGGAGGTAAAAGTTGTGAGCTCATACACACAGAAAAAGGGCTTTGGAGCAACTGTCTGGGAATACATTACAACTGTTGACCATAAAAAGTTAGCAGTAATGTATTTATTAGCCGGTACATTGTTCTTCGCTATCGCTGGTTTTGAAGCGTTATTAATGCGTATTCAATTAATGAAACCAAATAACGATTTCGTCTCAGCTGGTTTTTTCAATCAATTATTAACAATGCACGGAACAACAATGTTATTCCTAGCTGCGACTCCATTACTATTTGCATTTATGAACATGCTTGTACCATTACAAATTGGTGCGCGTGACGTAGCATTCCCGTTCCTTAACTCTTTAGGGTTCTGGTTATTCTTCCTAGGTGCACTATTCCTTCACCTATCATTCTTTATGGGTGGCGCGCCTGATGCGGGCTGGACGTCTTATGCATCATTATCTTTATATTCTCCTGGACATGGTATTGACTTCTATGTTCTCGGTTTACAAATATCAGGGGCGGGTACATTAATATCAGGTCTTAACTTTATCGTTACGATTATTACGATGCGTGCTCCAGGTATGACATTCATGCGTATGCCATTATTCACTTGGACAGCGCTAGTATCAAGTGCATTAATTCTATTCGCATTCCCTCCATTAACAATTGGTTTATTAATGATGTTATTTGACCGTATGTTCGGTGGTAACTTCTTTGACCATTTAATGGGTGGTAATACAATTATTTGGGAACACTTATTCTGGATCTTCGGACACCCAGAGGTTTATATCTTAGTATTACCAGCGTTCGGTTTATTCTCTGAGATTATTCCAGCGTTCTCTCGTAAACGTTTATTTGGATACTCTTCAATGGTATTCGCAACAATTTTAATCGGTTTCTTAGGGTTCATGGTTTGGGCTCACCACATGTTTACAGTTGGTCTTGGGCCAACAGCCAACGCAATCTTTGCTGTTGCAACAATGGCAATTGCCGTTCCAACAGGTATGAAAGTATTCAACTGGATCTTAACTATTTGGGGCGGATCTATTAAAGTTACAACACCAATGCTTTATGCACTTGGTTTCATCCCATCATTCGTTGCGGGTGGTGTTACAGGGGTAATGCAAGCATCTGCACCTCTTGACTACCAATTACACGATTCTTACTTTATCGTTGCTCACTTCCACTACGTAATCGTTGGTGGTATCGTAACAGCGTTATTTGGTTCAGCGCACTTCTACTGGCCAATTTTCTTCAACCGTATGTTAAACGAGACACTTGGTAAAATTACTTTCTGGGTATTCTTTATTGGATTCCATTTAACGTTCTTCGTTCAACACTTCTTAGGTTTAATGGGTATGCCACGTCGCGTATTCACATACAGGGAAGGTCAAGGTTGGGATTCGTTCAACTATATCTCTACAATCGGTGCATTAATGATGGGTGTAGGGGTTATCTTAATGGTAATCAACTGCTTAATGTCAATCAAAGGCAAACCAGCAGGTCGCGATCCATGGGGCGATGGACGTACATTAGAATGGTCAATTCCACAACCAATCCCATTCTATAACTTCCGTCAAACACCACTTGTTCGTGGTTTAGATCCATGGTGGATCGAAAAGCAAGAAGGTAATAAAGAAGTTACATTTGCTGAGCCAATCGGTGATATTCATATGCCAAACAACTCAGCTATCCCATTTGTTATTTCTATGGGCTTGTTTATCGCAGCATTCGGTGCTCTTTATAATCAAGATGCAGATAAACCATGGTCAATTTATATTTTAATTGGTGGTCTTGCAATTACATTTGGTGCAATGATTTTCCGTTCTGTTAAGGACGATCACGGTTTCCACTTACACAAAGAGGAAATTCTTGAAATTGAAGAACATCTTTACGGCAAAGGAGGAAATAAATAATGGATTTCAATACTAAATTTACTCCTCATACTTGGCCAGATCATCCTGAACAAGCGACGATGGAAGGGAAAAATAAAGTTGTTGGTTTCTGGATTTTCCTTGCCTGTGAAGTTGTACTTTTCGCAAGTTTATTCGCTACTTACCTAGCACTTAAGAACAAAGGGCCTGCTGGCATGGAGTTCACAACACAAGATTTATTTGAATTACCTTTAGCTTTCGCTATGACGATGTTATTATTAACATCTTCACTAACATCTGTTTATGCCATTTACCATATGCGTAACTTTAACTTTAAAGCTATGCAAACTTGGTTTGGTATAACATTACTTTTAGGTCTTGGATTCTTAGGTCTTGAAATCTATGAATTCAATCATTATGTAGGTCTTGGTTTTACATTTGACCAATCTGCATTCTCAACTGCGTTTTATTCATTAGTTGGTACACATGGTTTCCACGTAACATTAGGTCTTGTGTGGTTTGCTACGTTAATGCTTCGTAATGCTAAGCGTGGTCTTAACTTATACAATGCACCTAAATTCTTCGTGGCTGCTTTATACTGGCACTTTATCGACGTAGTTTGGGTATTCATCTTTACGGTAGTATACTTGATGGGAGTGATCGGATAATATGTCTTCACACGATACACCTATAGTTGCTAAGTCTCAGGCACAATACGAGTATGATCGTCATCATAATGCCGTTCATATGCGTAAACAAGTTATCAACTTTGCGATTATGATTTTCTTTACGTTTATCGCATTCGCAGTAGTTGCAGCTGATTTTTCTAAATACTTAATATTACCGCTTATTTTATTGCTTGCTGGTGTTCAAGTTGTTCTTCAACTTTACGCTTTCATGCACTTAGAAGACAAAAAAACACACTTCGGTGGTGTAATTGGCTTCTTCATGTGGATGGGTATTTTAATCGCATTTACATTCTTCTTAGCATTTTTAACAATTATTTGGTGGTAATCACCAAAAAAGCACGTTCTCTACTTCGGTAGGAACGTGCTTTTCTTTTTGGGTTCTATTCACGTTATAGTGATGAGCCGGTATGAATTAATATAATTCATGTGAGAATGATTTTCGTTCCAGGTTACTCGCGTTCCTGTGGGCGAGCGTCGAGCCGCTTCCTTCGCTGTTGTTGTTGCTGTCGCTACGCTTTCGCACAGATAAAACATTTGCTGCCGCTACGTTAGCACTACGCTTTCGCACAGAAAACATCCGCTCCGTGCAGGGTCTCACCTGTCTCGCTTTCCCACGGGAGTCGAGTAGCCTTCCACTCCAATCAGCAATAGCGTAGAATTTTTATAAATTTTATTCATTTCAATAGTGGACGCTATGGATAACACACCATAATGAATAGAATAGACTTGTAACAGTGACGTAATTGTACATTTCTGTTGGTTTTACACAGACAAACCCTTTTGCTAAAGATACATTTTCATTTAAATTAAGAGAATACATGCTATGTGAATCAGTTGATTGGAGTGGAGACTGGGCGACTCCTCGGGGATCAGCAATAGAGGAGCGAAGGCTAAAACCATCACGTCCTGTGATAACGCCTTCGTGACCAACATCGTGTTGGCCCGAGACCCTGGAGTGCAGTGAAGCGGCTCGTCGGACGCCCCCAGGAAAGCGCCCAGTCGGAACGGAAATCAACCCTACGCTATGCTGAGGAGCTGGAATTTCCAATAAATTTGGGTACATCATTGAAAGTTGAGGATGACATTTTGTTAAAACGTATGTCATGTGAATCAGTTGATTGGAGTGGAGGCTGGGTGACTCCTTGGGGATTAGCAATAGAGGAGCGAAGGCTAAAACCATCACGTCCTGTGATAACGCCTTCGTGACCAACATCGTGTTGGCCCGAGACCCTGGAGCGAGCAGCGCGAGTGAAGCGGCTCATCGGACGCCCCCAGGAAAGCACCCAGCCGGAACGGAAATCACCCCACGTTATGATGATGAGCTAGCAAAAAATAATATAATTCATGTTGGGTTTTTATACTCTGAATATTTTTTCTATAAATATGATAATCCTGTAAGAGAGGTAAACTGTAGATAGTAATTTGTTCACCTTTCGTTCATTGCAGAATAAGTGTAAGCGTTCTATAATAGGGGTACTGAAGTTAAAGGAGTGCGTTCTGTATGCCACTTAGTATATTTGGTTTCCAAGCTTTATGGAGCCCATACTTAATAGGGGTTCTTGTTTTCATAACAGTCATCTATTTTCTAGTCACAACAAAGTGGCGCAAGGATTTTAAAGTAAGTGAGCCTTTGAAAAAGGAAGAGGCTATTTATTTTGTACTGGCAATGGTAACGATTTATATTATTAAAGGATCACCGATAGATTTAATGGCGCATATTATGTTTACGATGCATATGGTGCAAATGGCTATTTTATTGTTACTTGTACCGATTTTCATAATTAAGGGAATTCCTTGGTGGGTATGGAAAGTAGCGATTGAAGCACCGGTTGTTAAATCTTTATTTAAAGTATTTACACTCCCTGTCGTTGCGGTATTTGTGTTTATTGGTTTATTTTCTTTTTACCACTTACCTGCAGTATTAGACTACATTAAATTAACCGAAACTTTACATGGTACATATACGTTTGTATTATTTGTTTCTGCAGTTTTAATGTACTGGCCTTTGATTCAAAAGATGCCTAATCGTCCGCAAATGAAACCTTTGTATAAATTAGGCTATATCATTGCGAATGCGGTATTAATTACACCTGCGTGTGCGTTAATAATTTTTGCACCAAACGCTATGTATGAAACATATACAAATGGTGATGCATGGCTAAAGGCAATGGAACTTTGCGTACCAGTTTCCACATTATCTAGTTTATCTCTTTCAGGACCAGAGCTCTTTACAAATATGTCAGCTGTTGCCGATCAGCAACTAGGCGGTGTTTTAATGAAGATTTTACAAGAGCTTATTTTTGGGGTATTACTCGGATCAATCTTTATTAAATGGTATCGTTCAGAACAAAAGGATCCTGATAAAATTACTGCTGATGCATTAAAAGAACATCAAAAGAAATGGGAAAGTCAACAACAACAACATCAGTTGTAAAAAGAAACTTAAATTTGTATAAGGGGTTTTGTCAATGGAATTGCAAATTTTGCCTACTATAAGTACGTCATTCATCGTTATTAGTGCTGTACTTGTAGCTATTGGTTGGGGCTTAATTATAAAAGGAAAAGTAGAGGCACATAAAAAAGTAATGCTTGCAGCAGGAGTTGCAGCACTTATCTTCTTTATTATATATGCTACCCGTACAGTCTTTATTGGTAACACGGCTTTTGGTGGCGGAGAAGATTTAAAGCCATATTATACTTTCTTCTTAATTTTCCACATTACTCTCGCAACAACTGGAGCAGTATTTGGAATTGTTAGTATTATTTCTGGTTTGAAAACTAATCTCAAGCTTCACCGTCGTATTGGACCGATTACAAGTATTATTTGGTTCTTCGTAGCTATTACCGGAGTTTTAGTATACATTTTACTATACGTAATGTTTGAACCAGGTGAAACAACATCTGTCTTTAAAGCTATATTAGGCATTTAACCTCTTTCGGCAGGTGTTTAAACATTTAGTACTACGCTTTCGCACAAAGAACATCTACCGGCCTAAACACAAAGCCAATTCAGGACGCAATTATGCTGAGGCATAATTGAAAAAAAAAAATCTCCCTCCTTATTTTTGAGAAGGTGGGAGATTTTTTATGGATGTTTGATTAAATAGGGAAACGATGACAACAACGAGTAAAGGACC
The DNA here is from genome assembly GCF_047737915.1 of Lysinibacillus sp. NPDC056185. Lineage (NCBI taxonomy): Bacteria > Bacillati > Bacillota > Bacilli > Caryophanales > Bacillaceae > Lysinibacillus > Lysinibacillus sp. NPDC056185. The sequence continues at coordinate 97,134 of NZ_JBLLLQ010000012.1, read as the reverse complement.
AATTAAAATACCGAAAAATCCAAACATTTTAAAACCGATAAACATGGCAATAAAGGTTGTTAGTGAGGAGAGTCCAACTTTATTTCCAATAACTCTAGGCTCAATCATTCGTCGAACTAAAAATTGTGCGATCGTAAGTATGACTAATATAAAAGCATAGATATATTCGCCTGTAAAGGCTTTGTATATTGCCCAAGGAATAAGTAAAATAAATGAATCTAAAAAAGGTACGAAATCTAAAATGACTAGTAAGAGTGCTAAAATAAATGGGAATGGTGTTTTAAGAAAATAAAAGGTTCCAAAAGCTATAGCAAAAATGCAAATACCAACTAAAAATTGTGCTTTTACAAAACCAAATAAAGCCAGTTTTACACGCTGTCCAATAAATAGTATTTTTTGATGATAGTGAAACGAAATAGGTGCTAACATTTTACGGTTAATATTCGGTAGTTCTAAAAGAAACATATATAGTACAATCCAATAAACAAAAATATCGAACAAACGAGAAGTTATATACGTAATTGAAGATGACCAAACATTTACATTTGTTAAAGAAAGAGCATATTTCTCGATTGAAGATAGAGCCCGTGCTATCATAAGTTGAATCTGTATAACAAGATCTAAGGGCAAGTGATAAGTATAGTTGGAAAGCTTGGATTGTGTTTGAATCCATATTGCTGATAGCTGATTGAGGTACTCTGGAATATGAATGATAAATGTTGAAAATTGTTTCCAACTTATAAATATAATGAGAATACATAATAGTAATGTCATGCTTGAAAAGAACAAGAAAAAAATAGATGCGACTATTTTGCGTTTTTTTCGGAACCGTTTACTAATTCGTATGATGACAGGTTCCAATAATAATGCAGTTACGTAGGCAAGCAGTATGGGTAATGACAGGGATATAAACCAGAGAATTGCAATTCCGATAGCTATAACGATGATCGGATGGCGAAAAAAGGGGTGTTTTAAAAATTGTAACATTTATCTCACCTACATCATGTAAAAGATATAGTTAGTATGAGGAGAAATAAAATTTTTACTCAAAATAAAAAAGACTGGACCACCAGTCTTTTCAGATTTAGCTATTGCACTGCATGCTACTGTTGCCGATTTACTGTTAACCCTAATAAAAAAATAAAATAATTTCGATGTTTAATCGACATGTATGCAAAGTGAAAATAACTATCTAAAATTATGCATGAATTTCAAAAGCTTCTAGGTCTAATTTAACCTTTTTTAAGATTTCTTCACATTTTTTTACAAGATGAGCTGGATAAACTTCATCATCACCATACTCAACACCGTGTGGATAGTAGTACTTACCAAGTGCTGGTTTCATTAATGTTAGAATTGCATCGTGTGCACCAACATCACCAGATTTAGCATATGAGAATACACGTAGATAATAACGACCTTCGCGAGTATCGAAACGCTTATCAAATGTCATACGTTCGTAATCCCAGCCGCCATCACATTCTAAACCGTTTTTTTTCATGACGCTTACAATAAGTTCTTGATCAGCTGTTAAATTTTCAAGGTTAGTATTTTCGAAATACATCTATAATCCTCCTTTAGGTTCTCGTACAAAGTATACGCTCATTTTTATAATAGAGCATATTCGACATTGTTGCAATGACAACATTGTGTCAACCCAATTACAATTGATATAGTAAATAGAATAATGTGATAAGAAGGAGTCATGTATGAAAGCTTTATTTCGCATTTTTATGGCATGTGCTGCAATTGCATTGATTGGCTTTATGTTTTTTAATACACCACCACGTGAAAATGAGCCATTAAAAGGCCCAAATGCCAATTCAAATATTATTCCCAAAACCGAATTAAAACAGCCTGAAATGGGAGCAACGACACGTCCGAAAAGCGGGATGTCGACATTAATCGGTCAAGAAGCGAAGGTAGTTTTGGAGAAATATGGTGAACCAGCACGAAAGGAACCATCCTCCTTTGGATATGATTGGTGGGTCTATAACTCCAGTTCCTCTACATTTTTTATGGTAGGCGTTGACAATAATATTGTGACACAAGTTTACATTGCTGGTGAAGGTTTGGATGCTTCTCCTTTTAAGGTTGGTCAGAAGCGCGATGATATATACCGAATGACAATTATTGATTATGAAGTAACTGCGAATGTCGGTAAAAATATTTTCGTTTTCTCGATGAGTGAAGAAGATATGCAGACACGACTGCTTGTAAAATTCGATGGGCTTTTTGCACAACTTTATATAGATAGAGAAACGGGTAAGCTACAAGGAATACGCTTTACTAATAGTAAAACCCTTGTTCTTCATCAACCGTATGAAATGACTTATCAAGGTGAGCTAGTTATACCAACACCACCATCTTCCTTTTTACAGCAGGAAATTAATGTAGCAAGTGCTGCACAGCTTGACGATTTAATAAATGTAACAAGAGTTCAACATGATTTAACACCATTAAATATTGATGATTCATTAGAAGAAGTTGCAAAAATGCATAGTGAGGATATGAAGGTTCACAATTTCCTTGCTCATGAATCACCAACAAATGGAGATTTAAAAAAGAGATTAGAAACACAGGGAATCGAATATAGTGAGGCGAATGAAAATCTTGCGACTGATTATTTTGATGCGATTGAAGCAATGCATGGCTGGCTTAATTCACCTGAGCATCGAAATGTCATTTTAAATGATAAATATACGACAGTGGGATCTGGAGTATTTTTAAACTATTATACGCAAATGTTTTTAGAATCTTCTTCTCAGGGGCTGGATAGTGAGAATAAAGACTCTGAGGAACCAGTAGAAAATATTGATGAATCATCACCATAAATAGAAATTTGAGACTGAAGATAAACTTGGCGAAATCAAGTTTATCTTCAGTCTTTTTCATTTTTAACTTCTTTCAGCAATTGTATTGTATAGCGAAAGCAAAGCGTCAGCTACAAATGTCTTTTGTACCGAAAAGCGTAGAAAAGGTACATAAGACTCCCAGCTCTATAGGTGAGATTAAGCACAATAATCGCCTACATTTTTCGTCACATCGTTACATACGCCGTCATATGATAGAGAACCGAAAGGGGGAATGAAGCTTGCAATTAGCGGAGCTATTAAAAGATTGGCCATGTAGCGTAACTGGGGGATCTATTCGCACAACTATTACAGGAGTCGAGGATTATGCTCAGGCAGTAAAACCTGGGGACATTTTTATTGTACGTAAAGGTAAGAAAACATCGGGAAGTCGTTTTGTAAAAGAAGCATTAGCTCGGGGTGCTGCCGCGATAGTATCAGAGGAAAGTATTTCAATGCCTATTACCGATCAAAATATTCCTTTTGTTTGGGTTCCAAATACATCCTTATTTTTATCGTATGCGAGTGCAAAGCTTTCAGCCTTTCCCGCAGAAGCATTAACAGTCATTGCGATTACAGGTACAAATGGTAAAACAACAGTGAGTCATTTTGTGAGCCAATTATTAAGAGCCCTACATAAAAACGTTGCAGTTATTGGAACTGTAGGATTTTTCATCAATGAACAGAAACAACAAACTGTGTATGAGCAATTAACTACATTACAGGCAAAAGAGTTGCATCCGATTTTAAAGCAATGTGTACGAAATGGTGTTACACATGTTGTTTTAGAAGCTTCATCAATGGGATTACAGCAAAATAGACTTGATCATTGTGATATCGATTGTGGTGTTTTTTTAAATTTATCGGAGGACCATTTAGAAGATCACGGAGGACTTGAGGCATATAAGCGTGCGAAAAAAAGGTTGGCAGATTTATCGAAAAAGCTAGTGCTAAATGGAGATGATAATTTTTGCCGTTCCGTCGGTATTTATGATAAGAAAAAATCCTGCTCATTTGGCTTTGATAATCATAATGATTTACATATCCAAATTGTCAGTGAATCATTTGGAAAAACGGTACTTTGTTTACAAACATCATCGACTGAGCATATTGTAGAAATCCCTTTTGTTGGTAAATATCATGTGCAAAATGCTGTAGCTGCGTTGATGACTTTATGGCGTCTAGGTTTCTCAATTGAAGAGATAGCAGAGCATATGTGGTTGTTAAGGCTACCAGAAGGAAGACTTGAGAAAATAGACAATCCATTTGGGATTGATGTGTATGTAGATTATGCACATACTGCAGAGGCATTACAGGCTGTTCTGCAAACTTTTGATCGCTCGAAAACCCTTTACCTTGTATTTAGCTGTGGGGGAAATCGAGATAAGGCGAAACGTTTTGCGATGGGAGCAGTAGCTAGTAAGTATGCGGATGTCATTTTTTTAACAACTGATAATCCACGCGATGAAGACCCAATTTTAATTAATGAAAGTATTATTGCTGGTTTTACTGAGCAGCAATATTATGAAATCTATCTAGATCGGAAAGTTGCTATTCATCAAGCAATAGCAAAGGCAGAAAAAGGTGATATTGTACTTGTTGCCGGAAAAGGGCATGAACAGACCCAACAAATAAAAAATCAAAAATTCCCTTTTTCCGATCAACAATGTATTCGAGATTACTTTTTAAATCTTATGTCTAAGGACGGCGTTGAATGACAAAGAAAGAACCAGTCGCAATAGCAAGTTTTCGTCCTGTCTCATCCTCGATATCACATTCCATCACAAGTGTCTGACGCCCTTTATGTACGAAACGTCCACGAGCGATTAGTTCTTTATTAGTGGTTGTAGCAATATAAGAGATATTCATATTGGTTGTGACAACATTAAAGCCTTCTGGTACTGAACGTGAAGCAAGTCCTCCCATTGCTGCATCTGCAATTGTTGCAATAATCCCGCCGTGTGGTACCTTAATGGTATTATGGATAACAGGTGTAATGGGAATGCGAACTTCGCTAACTTCAGGCTCAAATTTGCCAACCATGTGTAAAGCAGCATTAATATAACGTCGATGAATACCTTGTTGTTTATCGTGAAGGCCAGACAATAAATGTAGTAAAACTTCCTCATCTTCAGCTGTACTATGTTGTAAAATCTCTGCAAGTAATTGTTCTATTTCTTTTTTAGACGATGGTACCAATTTAAAAACTCCTTCTTTTAAAAATATCAATAATGTAAAATTACCATAAAATCTGTTATGATGGGAAAGAGATTGGGGGAATTAAAAATGATGATGACCTCTGACTGGGCAATCATTTTGGATGAGGCCGATGCGCTTTGTGAGATGATTCTTTCCTCTGAGCCTGCGAAAATGCTGCAGCAAGCATATGATGCTGTGTATAGCGATGTCCAAATAGTCGAAGCTATTTATGCATTTAATCGCATGAAAGAGCAGTATGAAGATGTACAACGTTTCGGAAAATATCATCCGGACTATCATACAATTATGAAATCGATTCGTCAGCAAAAGCGCGCACTCGATTTAAATGAAAAGGTTTCAGCTTTAAGAATTGCTGAGAACGATTTTCAAGATTTACTTGATCAAATAAGCTTACTTATAGGGAAAACTGTTTCAGAAGCGGTAAAAGTTCCTGTAAGTAATCCGTTCTTTGCATCAGGTTCTTCATGTGGTGGAGGATGTGGCTCAGGCGGTTCATGCTCTTGCTCTGCATAAACAAGGTAATACTTTTTTTAGACTGTATGTAAACTCGGGTGAGTTTCTATACAGTCTTTTTTATACTATGCTACAGTAGCGACAGCCATAAACATCAGAGTGTAATTACTGCAGAAAAATTGTATAGTAATTGTATAGGCGTTATGGAAATTAAAGGAGGATTAACAGATGAAGACTTATCGAATTGCCGTTATACCAGGAGATGGGATTGGTAAAGAGGTTGTACCAGCGGCGATAGAAGTTCTTGATAAAGCAGCTCAATTAGATGGCAGCTTTCAATTTGAATGGACAACATTCCCTTGGGGTTGTGATTATTATTTAGAGACAGGTAAAATGATGCCTGATAATGGTATTGAAATTTTGAAAGGTTACGATCAAATCTTTTTAGGTGCTGTAGGCATGCCAGATCTAGTACCAGACCACATTTCATTATGGGGGCTACTTATTAAAATCCGCCGTGAGATGAAGCAATCTATTAATGTGCGTCCAGCAAAGCTACTTCAAGGTTTGCCTTCACCTTTACGTAATCCAAATGGCTTTGATTTTGTTGTTGTACGTGAAAACTCAGAGGGTGAGTATGCTGAGAGTGGTGGCAGAATACATAGTGGACAGGATGAGGTTGCGATCCAAAATGCTATTTTCACAAGGAAGGGAACAGAACGTGCAATGCGATATGCATTTGAAATGGCAAAAACTCGACGCCAGCATGTTACAAGTGCCACAAAATCTAATGGAATTACATACAGTATGCCTTTTTGGGATGAAGTATTTGCAGAAGTAGGTAAAGATTACGAGAATATAGGACAAGTATCTAATCATATTGATGCTTTAGCTGCCTTTTTAGTAATGAAGCCAGAAAACTTTGATGTTATTGTTGCATCCAATTTATTTGGAGATATTTTAACCGACTTAGGTGGTGCAATTATGGGGAGTATCGGAATTGCTCCAGCTGCAAATTTAAATATAGAACGACAATATCCATCTATGTTTGAACCAGTCCATGGCTCTGCTCCTGACATTGCAGGACAAGGGATAGCAAATCCACTTGGACAAATTTGGACAGGCAAAATGATGCTTGATTTCTTAGGTTATCATGAGCTTGGCGCCAAAGTGCTAAATGCGATGGAAGCAACATTAGCTGAAGGTATTAAAACAGGTGATTTGGGAGGAAAAGCGACATTACGTGATGTAACGGATGCCGTATTACATCATCTACAATAAAGCAAAACTTTTGGAACAGTGGGGTTTTCTAATTTTGGGTAGGAATTATTAACACCAATCCCTAAATCTATTATAGAAACGAAGCGAGGTGTAAAATCAAAAGAGGCTGGGACAAAAAGAAATGTTAGACCTAGATATAATCGGTCTAACATTTTTTTGATTTTAAATAGGGAATTCACTTTGGTGAAGCGAAAAATTATTATCTCTTTTTGTTATTTTTCAAAATAAACGAGTTCTGTCCCAGCCTCTATTTTTTCCTTAACAATGTATCCCCAAGAGGGATTCCAACCACAACAACCAAAACCGTTAGAATTACCAGGGCTTGAAAAATAAAATACGCAACTTGATCGAACATCGTATCTCTCCTTCTTTTTTTAATAATTCCTACCTTATATTCTGTAATTATCCAACCCTTGTTGAAGAGAAATAAAGCACAAAATCATTCGTGCTTTTAATAATATAGTTTACTTCATTACGACGTATGTATGCACTTTTTATATTTTGTGATCTTCAACAATAGGTCGCGATTGTTTAATATAAGCTTCGCTGTTCTTCTTAAATTAACGAGTTCTTTAGTAGCAGAACTTTGAGCTGTTCAGACAGCTCTTTTTTTATTCAACTTCGTGGTAGAATAATAAAAAGATAAGACAAATGAACAATTATTTAATAAACTAACGATTATATATTAACTACTTTTGTAGGAGGATTACTATGTTAAACTTAACGGAATATTTGTACAAAAAGATAAAACCGATTATTGAAAATTGGAATGAGGATGGAATATATGCATTATCTTTTTTTGTATATACAAATGAAGCTTCAGATAATATCCCTATTTTTGTAATCAGTTATAATACCGAGGAAGATTGTGAGTATAGTTCACAGCTCAGTGAGCAAAGATGGAATTACGCCTTTTGGAGACAAGATGAAAATGAAATTATTGGCGATGAAGAATCGACAAACATATTATTACAATGGTTTAAGGAAAATGGCATAAAAGATATTGGGTACGAGGACGAAACATTAATGTATGATGAGGATTATAATTATATAGGAAAAGGACCAAACGGATATTTTGAGTTTTTACAGGTAGTTTCTAATGTAGCAAAAAGATTACACGACAATAAAGTTATTATACATACTTTTAACAGAGAAATACCCATAATTATTCACGATTTGGAGTATTCTTGGTTTTCAGAAGAAACAACGAAAAATGGAAACCCTAATGGGATAGCCGAGATATTTTTGGAAGCATTACGTCTAGAATTTCCAGAGTGAATTCTTGTATATAAGCTTTCTGTGTAGGTAAGAGAGTTAGATTTATCCCCGGTACCCAATAATTATATAGGTAGAGAAATTAATAAAAGGTAAGGGCTGTTAAAAGAAGGCCCTCACCAATCAATGTGTTAACCATAATAAAATGGAGATTAGGCTCCATTTTATTATTCTTATTTTTGTAGTAATTCTACAGCAATATCAGGTCGATCTGTAATAATACCTTTTGCACCGTTTTGAATTAGTTTATTCATTGTTGCTACGTCATTGATAGTCCAATAATGAACAGGGATGTTTAAATTGTTCAGAAACTGGATAAACTTTGGAGATTCTAGTGTGATTACTCCTGATTTAGGCGGTATCTGGAATACGTCTACCTTTGGATGATATAAGTGTCCAAACTGGCTTGAGAAAGAAGCAAATGCTTTACGAACATCTGATTCACCTGCACCGAGCGCTACTTGATTTTGTGCATATAAATTAAAGCGATCGATCTGTTCACCGTAAAAGCTTGTGACAACTACTCGATTCTCAGCACCAAGCTCTTCAATTAAACGCCATAGTTTAGATGGCATTAAACTTCCTTCATACGTATCTGGTGCATCTTTAATATCAATATTTACTAACAAGTTTGGATAAGTTTCTAATAGTTCACGTAATGTGACAACGTCTATTTTTTCATCTCGATAAGGAAATTCCCTATCTAAATCTTCAAATTGATAGCCGTGGTTTAGTGCATTTATTTCCGCTAAAGTCATGTCTGCAACAAGTCCATAGCCATCTGTCGTACGATCGACAGTATCATCGTGGAAAACGATAATTTCCTCATCTTTGGTTAAGCGAATATCTATTTCAAAGCCGGCAACACCTAACTGTGCGGCTTTTTCAAAAGCAGGCATTGTATGCTCAGGTGCTATATGAGCACCGCCACGATGTGCGAGAATAATTGGGTGATCAAATTGTAATGCTTGTTTACCTTCTCGTTGTTGAGGTTTAGAAATAGCTTTACTACCTGCCCAAGCCGCTGCACTTGCCGCTGCGATTGCAAGCGCAATCTTTGTTTTCTTACCCATATTCGTCCTCCTTAACAATTAAATTAATATAAATAGTACTGGCAATTTCACTTTTTAACTTTTTTCAGCAATTGTTTTTGTAGCGAAAGCAAAGCGTCAGCTACGATTATGCCGAGGCATAATTGTGAACAAACAAAAGTTCTACGTAAACTAGTACTCTATAACTTGCATAAGTGAATATAAAACTCTAAGTCAACGTTGTATGCTTTACCATTATAACGGAAAATTGAGCGTTCTGTCAGCTAAACTCTGTTGCTATCATTTTCCGGTCTATGGTATTCTTTTATGTAAGAAATGAGGGGAATACTATGAACGAACGCCAAGGACTAATCGTTTACGTCCATCAATTAAAACATGCGAAGTCTCTTCGAAAATATGGTCATGTTCTTTATATTTCTCGGAGGCAAAAATATGTGGTGATTTATTGCGAGCGAGAGGAAATAGAATCAATGACAACAAAACTACAACGCCTTCCATTCGTGAAAGACGTTGTAAAATCTTATCGTCCATTTGTTAAAACTGAGTATGAAAATGCAAAACCAGATAAAGCGAAAGAATATGACTATAAAGCAGGTCTATAATACTATACCAACGCCGGGATGTAGTGATGAAGTCTCATTATTCCAATCAGGTATTGATAAAATAGTTTTGATTCCGAAAATATAGAAGAGTGCTTTATTTCTACAACAACCGCTTTTCTATCTAGTCGTTTAATACTTTCTTCAAACATTTTTTGTCGCTGTGAAGGCTGCTCTTCATTATAAGGGATGCCTTCTCGACAAATATAAATCGGCATGAATTTACTTTCACCGACTGGTTTTAAAGCGACTGCTAAAGAGGCAACCTTTTTTTCTTCTTTAGTGGATGTTAGTATAAAGGCTTGGTGGAAGCGATCTTGGTTGGTTTTCACTATTTCAAGTAGCTCATAAACATCACCATAGCCCTCACCTAATTCTATAAATTGTTGTGGCATAAAAATTGCACATCCTTTCCAATACACATAGTATCATGCTGCGGGAGGTCAAGCACATGAAATTTGCAATGAGTTTTTTTTCCATTCTAGCACTAATCATTACCGGAACGTTATTTTTTCAGTACCATGCTTATTCGTCTGACTTAGAGACAGGCAATGGCGAATTCCGTTATTCACAAGAGATAGAAATTGTCTATCGAGAAAATAGCTTGGATATTCGTCAACATTTTAAAAATTTACCCAACCAAAAAGTGAAGATAGAGTGGCCAGAAAATGCGATAAATCCTAGTTGCTTTATCGATAACGAAAAAAGCTGTGATCGCTTATCAAAAGAAGTCTCACATTTTGAAAAAGGGGAGACTAAATCACAATCTGTTTCATACATAATTCCGATTAAGGGTGGCTTAAAAGATAAAATGCTCATCCAAAATGTTTTCGCCACATTAACGAATGGTGAATCATCTTATTCTGTTGTACATATTTCAACGGATAGTAAAATTGTTGGTCAGTGGATAACAGGCTTGCCTTTAGTAGGTCAGCAAAAACTATCACTTGTTAACTATACAATGTTTAGTGGTTATGGTACAGTTCGTGATATTTATTGGCAGACGGGTAATTTAAAAGTACAAGAGCAAACTCCTGTGTTGTCTATTTATGCCCCGGGAGCTATTTCGAAGGATTTCTTGAAATCATTGGAGAATTTTAAGTTTTTGAATGATGAACATATTGCTATTATTCAAGAAAAGAATCCAGTGAAAGAACATGATGACCGACTTTTATTTTTACCAGAGCTAACTGAACAAGCTGTTGAACAGGAAGTTATACTGTCACAAATAAAGTCGCAATATAAGTTTAAAGATTCACCGGCATGGTTGCCAGAAGTGGTGGCATCCTATTTAGTGAAGGATACGATTGGCTCAGATAAAGCAAAGACAATCGTGAAGACGTTAAAAGAATATATGACGGCTAATCAAGAGTCGGCATGGCAGGAAGCTTTGAATAAACTTGGGGAAGAGCCGATTTCCCCTGCTTCAATGGACGATCTTTTATCCGAGGTATTAGATGCAAAAACGTCTTATTTTAAGTTGAATGCTTCCCAAGAAAGTGGCACATATCCACTATTATTTGAGGATGACCGAAGTATTTACGTGAATGATGTTTTGAGAGAAGATGTTCATGTGATACTTTATGAAGGGCAAGTATTATATAATGCTGATAAATTGTTACCTTATTTAGGTTATACTGCTGGTGAAGGTGAAAATGGATATTATATCAATAGTGATAATCGTACCTTCCGTTTCCCTAAAGAACCAGGATTTTATGTATTTAATCAACGTAGATATTCGACTATTTCAGAACCGCTTATTAAAATTGCCAATAATTATTATGTTGAAGAAGCTTGGCTACAACGATTATTTTTAGTAGAATTACAAAAAAGTGATGGTCGTATCAATATTAAGTTATTAACACAAGAACAAGAATAAATTTTTTGCAGCGGAGGTTCGTCTTTCGCTGCAAAAATGCTTTTATCTTCAATCAGCAGGTTGTTGTTGCAGAAACAACAGGGTTTTGTCTGTGCGAAAACGAAGCGACAGCAACAACAGTTTTTTTGTCTGTGCGAAAGCGAAGCGACAGCAACAACAGTTTTTTTGTCTGTGCGAAAGCGAAGCGACAGCAACAACAGGTTTTTTGTCTGTGCGAAAGCGAAGCGACAGCAACAACAATTACGCTAAGGCGAAATTGATTTATGGAAAAAGAAAGTACGGTGATTTGCCTATGAGAGTTGTAGCAGGAGAACGTAAAGGGATGCCTTTAAAGGCAATTGCAGGGAACACGACGAGACCTACAACTGATAAAGTAAAGGAATCCATATTTAATATTATTGGTCCATTCTTTGATGGAGGTATAGCGCTCGATTTATTTGCAGGGAGCGGTGGCTTAGGTATCGAATCTTTAAGTAGAGGGGCTGAACACGCCGTTTTCATTGAAAAGGATGCAAAGGCGTTCCAAGTACTACAGGAAAACATAAAAAAATGTCGTTACGAGGATTGCTCTGAGCTTTTTCGTATCGATGCGAAGCGTGCTGTGAAAGCGTTATTAAAACGTGATATTACGTTTAAATTAGTATTTTTAGATCCACCATATCATCTCAAAGAATATTATGACTTAGTGCAGATTCTTGTCGACAATGATAAAATTCAACATGATGGCATTATTTTATGTGAGCATGCAAAAGAAGTAGAATTACCACAGAGATTTGGGGATTTTGTATTAAAAAGACAAGAAACATATGGCGGAACGATTATATCCGTTTATCTTCATTCAGAGGGTGTCTAAACACCCGTGGAAATTGATCGTTGCATAGAGGGAGAGGGAGAATAAGTTGTCAGAGAAGATTGCTGTAGTTCCTGGAAGTTTTGATCCAGTGACATTTGGTCACTTAGATATTATAAAACGGGCGGCAGATGTATTTGACACAGTTTATGTTGCTGTTTTAAATAATTCATCCAAGCAGCCGTTATTTTCAGTAGAAGAGCGCATGGCTTTAATGGCGGAGGTTACTAAAGCATTGCCTAATGTACGTATTGAAAGTTCATCGGGGCTATTAATAGACTATGCTAAGGAAAAAAAAGCAAAAGCGATTGTTCGTGGTTTACGTGCTGTTTCGGATTTTGAATACGAAATGCAAATTACTTCGATGAACCGTTTTCTTGATGAAACCATTGAAACGTTTTTCATCATGACAAAAAATCAATATTCATTCTTAAGCTCAAGCATTGTTAAAGAAGTTGCGAAATATGGTAGTGATGTTACTGAGCTTGTTCCTGCTTGTGTTGTAGAAGCTTTAAAAGAAAAGTATGGGTTTGAAAAATAAACTAAAAAAGAGAGGCTAGGGCAAAACTGGCCAAAGCCTTGAAAAGCGCGAGAAATCAATTTTAGCAATGTTGATTTCTCGCGCTTTTTGGATGTGAATTTTTCCTGTTTTTATTTATTTGACAAAAAATGGATTATGGAATTATCATAATATTTTCTGCTATTTTATGTGGTTCTTCGGAGGGAAGTTATAAGAGTAGGGAAATGATTGAATTCCTCTGCTGTGCTTACTCCTAAGTCCGATCTTTACTCCTCGCTCCAATCAAAAAAACTTAAATGCTAAACCTTTTTTTACTCTAAAGAACGATTATTTATTTTAAGAAAAAAAGAGCATAAATAGTGGGTACAATGATTATGCTAAGTAGGCGGAATTTTATATAGGGTCGAACGGAAAGCTTGGCTGATTTCGCGATTACGAAAATTTGTAAGTGAATGCTTATACTTTGCATTGTTAACAACATAACAACTAGTAACGGTAAATATGGAAAGTTTGGAAAAGCTGAGACGGTCATTTTAAGACCATTTGTAACTTCAAGAATAGCGGCTATGGAAAGCTCAGCTGTATAGGGAAGTTTAGGTAGCAGTGAGTCTAAGCCTTGTTGGACAATCGTCTGGATGGTAGTGAAAAAAATTATTGTAGTTCCAACTAATAGTATTGTCGGTGCTGTTTCTTTAATGCTTTCAGAAAATGGTGCTGTATGCAAAGGTGTATTGTGTATGGAGATGCTAGGAGGATCTGTTTTACGAAATAAGAAGTAACCAGTTATTAAACAGCAAATATTAAAACTATGTAGTAAACATAAAAACATCCATCCGAACGTATTACTGTGTAATAAATCAAGGCTTACAAATCCTAGAACGAAAAGAGGACTAGGTGCGTGACATACGGCTAATAAAAAATTTGCTTCTTTTGGATGTAGTTGCCCACTGTTTTTTAAGTAAACAATCGTTGTTGCTCCAGATGGATACCCCCCGAGTGCGCTAATAATGTAGGCTTGTACGTATAGAGAAGCTCTTTTTGTTTTCGTTCGCATAGGAGCCGTTAAACGGAGAAGCCATTGCGTTAAAATAAGGTAAGGTAATAAATACGGGAAAAGGGCCTCCATAAATAGGTTTAAACCTAAATCAGTACCGTTATGAGCAGTTTGTGGGAATAACAAGAGTAATAGAATAAGAACTATGCAAATCGCTATTTGAATTATCGCATACATGTTATCATCTCGTTTCAACTTTTTGTCATTCACATAGGCAAATGCTAAAATCAATATATGTAAAAAAGGCAAAAACATGAACGTATGGTTTTGCAAGCGTCCTAGGAGGTGTTTTTCTTTGAAGAAAAAAATTAGTATTTATGCAGTGTTATTAGTCGTGATTTGTTTTTTAATGTTGTACCGACTAGACGCTTATATCATGAAGCCGGGAAGTGCTTATGATGTCAGTAAATTTGTAAACGTCGAAAATAGCCATACCGATGATAAAGGATCCTTGAGTTTAATGACGGTGGCTATGCAGCAAGCTACGCCTTTTTCATATGTATGGGCGAAAACTCAAAAATATCAAAAATTAATGGATATTGAACAAGTTCGAAATCCATTAGAGGATGAAGAGGAATATAATGTTCGACAGTTAAAATTAATGTCTGATTCTCAATTTAATGCAAAGTATGTAGCTTTTCAAAGGGCTGGACTTCAAACAAAAATTCTCTTTAATGGTGTTTTTGTATTAAATGTATTAGATGGCGGTGCCTCGGATAATTTGTTAAAAGCTGGTGATGAAATTATTGAGGTTGATGGACAAAAAATTAAAAACCAACAAATGCTTGTAGACCTTTTAAAGCCGAAGCAACTTGGTGATAAGGTGACAATTAAATTTGATCGTAATACAAAAGAACAAGAGGTAACGATTGCATTAAAGGAAATCCCTGAGTCAGAAGAGAAAAGGGCAGGGTTAGGTATTACTTATACTGAAAGTAAATCTATTGAAACAAATCCAAATGTGTCAATGAAAACGGAGGATATTGGAGGTCCGTCTGCTGGGTTAATGTTTACCTTAGAAATTTTAGACCAACTTCTCGAAGAAGATTTAACGAAAGGTTATGCTATTGCAGGGACAGGGGAAATGCTGGTTGATGGCTCTGTTGGAAGAATTGGTGGAATAGACTATAAAGTCATTGCTGCTGATCGCGATGGTATGGAATTCTTTTTTGCACCAGATGATGAAATTACTCCAGAAATGAAAGCTAAATATCCTGAACTGGAATCTAATTATGCTACAGCAGTAAAGACTGCGAAAGAAATTGGAACAAAAATGAAAATAGTTCCGGTTAAAACTGTGGATGATGCAATCGAATATTTAAAACAGTTACAGCCGAAATAAAGTTTTTTCTGTAGCGTGGGGTTGATTTCCGTTCCGGCTGGGCGCTTTCCTAGGGGCGTCCGATGAGCCGCTTTGTTGCTGTCGCTTCGCTTTCGCACAGAAAACATCCGCTTCGCTGCAGGGTCTCGGGCCAACAGATGTTTTTTGCTCGAAAGCGTAGTGCTAACGTAGCGGCAGTAGCATCGATGTTGGTCACGAAGGCGTTTTCACAGGACGTGATGTTCTAGCCTTCGTTCCTCTATTGCTGATCCCCGAGGAGTCGCCCAGCCTCCACTCCAATCAACCATTTCACATAGCGTATAACTTTTGCATTTCGCTCAAATGAAATAAAAAAATGGAAGAGCAGATGAATATACTTTCGTCTGCTCTTTATGTTATTGAAAGACTATGTCAATGAAATTATTTGCAATAAAGTAATGCTCTTCGACAAAACTACGGGGTTGATTTCCGTTCCGACTGGGCTTTGCCGCTGTCGCTTCGCTTTCACGCAAAGCAAAGCTTCTGGGGGCGTCCGATGAGCCGCTTTTACGTTTTAACAAAATGACATCCAACTTTTTAGTTTGAGCGGGACCTTTTCAGGAATTATCGCCCAACTTTTAAATTTTATCTACCAACTTTCACGTTTTATCTACCAACTTTTAAATTTTATCTACCAACTTTCACGTTTTATCACCTAACTTTTAATTTTTATCGACATCCTCCTTCAGAAGAACAAAAAGGATTCACACACAAAACTGTGAGTGAATCCTTTTACTTTTTTATGTTGCCCAGTCTCGACTCCAATCAATTCATTAGTAAGCAAAATGTTTGCGCAGCAGATGTACAATAACATTCTCTATTCTGTTTGATTATGGTAAGTGGCCATAGCGTTCATTCTTAATTGCATAAATTAAAAGTACTGCGCTATCATTGATTGGAATGGAAGGCTACTCGACTCCCGTGGGAAAGTGAGACAGGTGAGACCCTGCACGGAGCGAGTGTTTTCCGTGCGGCAGCAACGTAAGCGGCTCAACGGCGAGTAGCCTGGAATGGAAATCACCCTCATTTAAAGCGCCACGACATTTCTTGACCATTTTGTTTGTCAACAACATAAAAGGATGCTAGAAGAATTTCTGGCATCCTTTTTCGTTACTTAAAAACGAATCGGTGGTGTTTGATAATCTTTAGGAAGACTTTGCTCTTTTATTCCTTGTTCTATACTTAAATTGTATACCTCTGCAGCATGAATATCTACAGCAAGCATAGCATCATCCATAGCGGCTACACGACTGATTAAAGGTAAAGGTATATCTTTTTTATGCATGCCTAAATAGCCTTGTCCCTTCTTGCTCATACCAAGTAAACGTATACTAGATGGAGCGTCAAAGCTTTGTAATTGTTCCTTTGTAAACCCAGTATAAATGTGTGTGAGCATACGTTGAAGACGCGTCCAAGTATAGCGTTTTGATTTAATTTTCTCCATAAAACTACTGAATGAATGACTTGTTTTCGCTGCTTTAATTAGAGCATTCTCAATGCCTTCTGTTACTTCAGCGTAGCGCGTAAGTTCATGAGGTGTGTGACGAATAAGCGTAAACTGTAACAATGGCCAAAAAGTTTCCCAACTTGCAAATTCACCATATTTTTCGTGCCAATCAGCTAAATAATCAAACGATGCTTTAGGGAGAAAATCTTCCACACTTTGTAGGGTGCTAGTTGTTGCTAGAGCCTTGCGAATTCCTGTGGCACTAGCAATAGATGCACCTTCTTGTAAAGCGTCATGGTAACCTGCAACGATGCGTGGGATTGTTAAAGGCTTAATGTTACTACTTAGCACTTTGGCAGCCTCAATATAATGAAAACCAAGTATATTGTTTGGCTGTCCCAAATCAATGTATGTTGCAGGGAATTTTTGAGAAAGCTGTTCATAGGCGTAATGTAGACTTTTAGGATAGCTTGCACCCGTTTTAAGGCTTTCTTTAATAAGAGTGTTATATTCAGTGCGATGATTATTAATGAGCTGAAACGTATTCATAAAGGGTTGAATGGAACCATCTTCGCTTCCAAAGGCAAAAGAATCGCAACCAATTGCTGATAATAAGGAAATTGCACCTTTTGCGAAATCGGTTGCAGGTGCGGTACTATAAACGTAGGGTAGCTCGATGACTATATCAACGCCACCTGCTAGAGCCATTTTTGTACGTGTCCATTTATCGACCATGGCTGGTTCACCACGCTGCAAAAAATCCCCGCTCATGATGGCGATGACAATATCCGCTTGTGCTACTTTTTTTGCCTGTTCCAAATGATAGGCATGTCCGTTGTGAAAAGGATTGTATTCAACAACTATTCCGACTGCTTGCAAATTTAAGCCCCCTTTATCATTTGCTTCTCGTTCTTGTAAATTTGGAGCTTTTTGCTTATTATAGAACGATTTGGAGCAAATTCACTTAGTATAATATATAATTATAGGTGGGTTTTATTGTGGTGACAAGAAATTATCTTGACATCTATTTTTACACATTATATAATCAACATTGTTGTCTCGAGGTGATTAAACGAATGAAATGGTCAATTCATCAATTATCTAAATACCGCCAAAACGGGATGCCAATCGATGCCTATGTCCAGTTGGACGAGGTGATGGAGCGAAACCAGGATATTCGAGCAATTTCGCCCGTTCATGTAAAAGGGCTATGTACTTTCGGTGCATCGCAAATGACATGTCAGCTAACTGTGACAGCGACGTTAACACTACCATGTGCACGCACATGGGAAGATGTTGAGTTTCCTATCGAAGTTGAGACAGTTGAAATTTTCAGCTGGATTGACGAGGATAAACGAGGGGAAGATGACGGAGAAATTCACTATATTGATGGTGAAGTAATCGACATGAAGCCGGTTATCGAGGAGTTAGTGCTTCTTGAAATACCTTTGCAAGTGTTCAAGGAGAATACCGAAGGACAAGTGCAAGGTGGTAAAAACTGGTCTTACGCAACAGATGAAGACGTTGAACTACACAAAAAAGCTGACACACAAAAAGTGGATCCAAGACTTGCTAATTTAGCTAAGTATTTTGATCAAACAGACGAATAGACGATCTGTAAGGAGGTGCCATCAATGGCTGTACCATTTAGAAGAACTTCTAAAACTGCAAAAAGAAAGCGTCGTACGCATTTCAAACTATCTGTACCTGGTATGGTAGCTTGCCCAAACTGTGGGGAAGCAAAATTATCACACCGTGTTTGCAAAGCTTGCGGACAATACAAAGGTAAAGAAGTAGTAAGCAAATAATACAGTGTTTGCTCACTTAAAAGGCTAGTAGAGAGACCATGGCTCTTTACTAGCCTTTTTGTTAGTTTGAAGAGACGGAATTTTCCGGCAATAACGAAAAGATATATAGTACTATAATAATTGTATGATACAATTTATCCATCGGGACAAAGGGGGAAATAGTGTGGCTTACATAATTGATAACAAAGAAGGTATTATGACGTTTACGATTAATCGAGAAGAAAAACGGAATGCGGTTAATGATGAGGTTATGGATGGGCTCCAAGAAGTCATTACATATATTCGTAATCATGATGATGTACGTTTCTTGGTCGTGACGGGTGCGGGGGATAAATCATTTTGCTCAGGAGGCGATTTATCTGAGTTTCATTCGCTTGAAACAGAGGATGAAGCGTTCGGGATGTTAGGTAAGATGGGTAAAATATTATATGACCTTGCAACATTGCCTGTACCTACGATTGCGTTAATTAACGGAACAGCGGTTGGTGGAGGTTGTGAAATTGCAACAGCTTGCGATTTTCGTCTAGTGGCAAGTCATGCGAAGTGCGGTTTTATACAGGGGACATTAGCAATTACAAGCGGTTGGGGTGGCGGTACATACTTATTCGAACGAGGATTACGCCATGATCGTGCGATGAAGATGCTAGTCGATGCGAAGCCTTACCCGGCGGAATTACTATATGAGATTGGTTGGGCAATGCGCGTTTTTGAAGGTTCAAAAGAAGCGGCATTGAACGATTTTATCGAACATATGCGTAAAATTCATCCTTCTGTTCATAAGGCTTATAAAGAAATTGAGCTTCGTAAGTGGCGTGAACGTAATATGTATGAACGTGTTATGGAGGAAGTTCGAACATGTGCGAAATTGTGGGAAAGTGAAGCTCACCACGAGGCAGTTGCTAATTTCCTAACAAAGAAAAACAATAAATAATGTATAACGGCAGTGATTATAAGAAAACATAATCACTGTCTTTTTTAATTCGATGATTCTATTTTGCTCGCTCACGCATATAGTAGTAAAAAATGCGAGGGTGATAGATTATGGAATTGAAAAAAAGAAAAGATCAATGGACAAAGGAAGACGATGAAAGATTAGCAGAAATTGTGTTGCATAATGTGCAAAATGGCAAAACACAGCTAGAAGCTTTTGAATTGGCTGCTGCTGAACTAGGTCGTACAAAACAAGCTTGTGGTTTCCGTTGGAATAAAACATTACGTAGTCAATATAGTCAGTCACTACTAGCTGTCCGAAATCAGCCACAACAATCGATGCGGAGCCATTTGAAGTTGGCATTAACAAGTTTTGATGAATTAACAGAAGCCTATCAAAGTCTCGAAGTAAGGCACCGCGAATTACAAAATGAGCACGATAAACTAGTGAAATGGTTGCAGCAAGGGTATTCTTTAATGAAAGATTAAAATAAGGAATCTGACGAAAGTTAAAAGTGCTGTAGAGTAAGGTACTTAGAAAAAATGTAAACTTGAATGAAAACATAATGCTGCGCTGAGTGTTTCAAAAAATATTTATCCCTCATTAACGGTCCGTAAAATTCCAATAGGTGAAGGCTGATAATTAGTGAGAAAAACCACTGATTAAAGTTTCGCTTATTATATTATCGTAAACACTTAGTCAATCCTGTATAATAAAAGAAGCTGCATAGGAGGTGCCTTAGAGATCATTCTAAGGCACCTCCTTCTGTAGAAAGGGACGAAAAGGATCATTTAACTTCTTTCAGCGAATGTCTAATGTAACGTAAGTGAAACGGCAGTTACGGATGTCTTTTGTAGCGACAGGTACAGGTGTCCAAACATCTGCTGAAATAGAGGAACTCAGTCCGAACGTCACGTCCTGTGGCAATTTATCTGTACGAAAGCAAAGAGACAGCAACAAGTGTTTTCTGTGCGAAAGCGAAGCGACAGCAACAAATGTTTTCTGTACGAAAGCGAAGCGACCACCAATCAATTATGCCGAGGTATAATTGATTGGTGGTCGGCAGCGGCTAAGATGTAATTGCGGTAGAACTGTTTAGGAGGGCGTTCTCTTATGTTAGATTGTCCATTGTATATATGGGAGGTGTGATGGATTGTGGATGTAGCGATTATTGGTGCAGGTGCTGTAGGTTTGTTAACGGCAAGTTTTTTAGCTGAGTCTGGTATGTCTGTAACGTTGGTTGCAAGAAGGCTGGAGCAGGTAGATGAACTTAATGCGAAGTATTTAACACGAGAGAATGTTGATGGAACGAAAACTGTGCAAAAAGTTGCTTCAACTACGAAATTAATGGAGTTACCACAGCAAGATTTAATTGTAATCGCTGTTAAGTATGGTCAATTACAAGAGCTATACGGACAATTATCTGCGTTACCAAGTACAATTTCGTTGTTGTTTATGCAAAATGGTTTAGCGCATTTTGATGAAGCACTGCGTTTGCCACAAAAAAATATTGCCTTTTGTTCTGTGTCATTTGGTGCTCAAATGATAGATCAGGTAACCGTGCAACATAGGGGTGTAGGTCCTTGTAAAATTGCGATAGAGCGAGGGGGCAGTGATGCCTTTAACGATTTGTTACAAATTGAAAATTCCTTGTATCCAGTTGAATTGGTTGCTAATGCTGAACAAATGTTGTTTGAGAAAGCTGTATTCAACTGCTTGATTAATCCTTTAACGGCCATATTGCAAGTGAGGAACGGAGAATTAGTAACGAATAAGCGAGCATTTTTATTAATGCAAACTATCTATCAAGAATTAACAGATGCTTTTGAAGGCATAGAACAAGCTATACCTTTTTTCAAGGTGATAGAGTTATGTGAAAAAACAGCAAGTAATACATCATCTATGCTAGCGGATCGGATACATGGGAGGAAAAGTGAAATTGACACGATTGTAGGAGTAATACTAGAAAAAGCTCTAGCAAAAGGTCATGATTTGCCTACTTTACGTACTTTATACCACCAAGTACTTGCGATAGAGGAGAGCGGTGAAAGACGTTGAAAGATTTTTTACATATAATAATAAGTATCATTATTTTTTGTCCAATACTCCTTTTTGTGATTATCTATTTAATTAGTCGAAAGGTTAAAATTCGAGGTACTCATGCTTTTGGGGTGGCATCCGACGTGACAACGGTCTGTTTGTTTTTTTCAGTACCATTAGCAATTGGTGTGCTGTGGCATGTCAATGTTAGTGTGCTATTAATAACGTTGGCGATAATGATGGCAATGATTTTTACATATATTGATTGGCGAACGAAAAAGGAAATTGAAGTGAAATCGCTACTTAGGAAAATTTGGCGCTTTCAATTTTTAGTGTTAAGTACGGCGTATATTGTTATTTGTATAGTAGGTGTTATTCAATCGGTTATAGAATATTTACAGGCTGTCTAAGCATTTTCTTTTCAAGTTGAAGCCATAAGCGTTAAAATAATAGCATTAAAGATTGTTTTATATTAATAACTCTATATGTGCAAAAAATTAAATAAAATTCCAATGTACGACAACGTTTGAGTATCTGGCAAAAATCGTATACTGTTTTTCTAAATATTTGTTGGGAATTGTCGGTTTGATAAACGTTCTAATTGCTTAGTAGTATAAAAAGGGATTTATTTTATTTCAAGTTTGCTTATGAAGAGTAAGAAGATGATTTAGTGAGTAGAGGAGTTTGTGTTAAATGAAACTGGAGTCAATCCAAGTACCCATAAAAAATCGTTTGCTAGCAGATTATTGGTCGTCGAATACTGCCATCCATGAGTTTTTTGAATACGCATATAACGATAAATCTTTTGAAAAACGAGCGCAATATTTAGATCAGCATGCATATGATCAAAAAGAATTAACAGCCATCATACGTCAATTTATGGAGCCGCTCGGTTTATCAAAGAAAGCGAATGAACATTTGCAGCAACTAGAGCAAGGGGCTGTTGCAGTTGTCGGTGGGCAACAAGCGGGTATCTTAACAGGTCCTCTTTTCTCAGTGCATAAGGCGATTTCGGTCATTGCATTAGCAAAAGAGCAAAGTGTAAAACTTCAACGACCTGTTGTTCCTGTTTTTTGGATAGCTGGTGAAGATCATGATTTAGAGGAAATTAACCATACGTATACAGTACGTGGTGAAGATATTAAAAAACGTGTTTACGGTGAACGTTCAAGACGTAAAACGATGGCTTCTGAAACAAGTATAAACAAAGAATCAATGACACAATTAATTAATACGATTGCGAAGGATATGGGCGAAACAGAATTCACTGAAATGCTTGTGAAACAATTAGTGGATACTCTTAATGAGTGTGAAACATTTACGGACTTCTTTGCGCAACTTATGAATCAATTGTTTAAAGATGAAGGTTTATTGATGATTGATGCAGCAGACTTTAAATTCCGCCAATATGAGCGTGATAATTTTACCCGTATCATTCATAAAAATGAAGAAATTGCTAGAGTGGTGACAGAAAAAGAAGCGGAGCTTGAACGTGCAGGCTATGGCACTCCTATTTTGGCATCAAATGAAGCGGCCAATTTATTCTATGTAGAAGATGGGGAGCGTCATCTTTTAGAAAGAAAAAATCAGCAATTTGTAAATCTAGCTGCAAATATCAAGCTATCACGTGAGGAAGTTTTAGAAATTGCTGAAAAACATCCTGAGCAGTTAAGTAATAACGTTGTGACGCGTCCGCTAATGCAGGAAATGACATTGCCTGTGCTTGCGTTTGTTGGTGGACCAGGGGAGCTTGCATACTGGGCGACATTGAAAGATGCGTTTGCGGTATTAGGTTTACAAATGCCGATTTTTGCTCCGCGTCTTCATATCACGATTGTCACACGTCACGTAGAACAACTTTTGCGTGAATATCGTTTAAATGTTGCCGATGTTTGGGATGGAAAAGCGGTACAGCTTAAAGAACAGTTTATTGCTAAAATACAGGATACTGAAGCGAAGCATCAAATTCAGGTGATGCAACAAGATCTTTTAGAAAAGTATGAGGCTCTTCAACTTTATTTAGAAGAGCAACAACTATTACTAGATAAAATTCTTGTGAAAAATAAAGAGAATCATCTAAAGCAATTTGAGTATTTACAGCAAAAGGTTGAACAAACTGTTCTAAACAAGCATGAAACGACAATTCGAAAATTTATGACGCTACAAAATGAGTTGTATCCAAATGAAGGATTCCAGGAAAGAACTTATAATCCTTATCAATATTTTAATGAGTTTGGACCTATGCTAATTACTGAAATGCTGAAACAAAATTATAGCATTGGCAATCACCATTATTTAATTTATTTATAATTCCAATGTTTGTAACTTTATACCTAATTAACAATTTAATACAATGTTAATTTGATGAACAATGACGACATAAATAGTAAATGGAGAGCTATCCTACTAAGGGTAGCTCTTTTTTTGTGTCATTTATCATGGGTTCAATAATTTGTTAAAGGTCTATTCACGTATTAAGTGTTAAAATGTCAAGTTTTTTTTAAAAAAAGTGGTGGAAAGTGGGGGGATGTGGTACATTATTTAATAAAGTGGGGTGAATAGCATGTTCATGGGAGAATATCAACACTCTGTTGATGCGAAAGGACGACTAATCGTGCCCGCAAAATTTCGTGACGCCTTAGGTGAAACGTTTGTTGTAACACGCGGACTTGATAATTGTTTATTTGGCTATCCTATGGATGAATGGCGAAAACTCGAAGAAAAATTAAAGGGCTTACCGATGACCAAAAAGGATACACGTGCATTTGCAAGGTTTTTCTTTTCTGGGGCAACGGAAGTAGAGATAGACAAGCAGGGGCGCATTAACATTCCTTCAACTCTTATGCAGCATGCACATCTTGTAAAAGAATGTATCGTGTTAGGAGTTTCGAATCGAATTGAAATATGGGCGAAAGATGCTTGGGAAGCTTACTTTAGTGAGTCGGAACAATCCTTTAATGAAATTGCAGAAAATATGATTGGCTTTGATTTCTAAATTTTTTTTAGTTAAGGCCAGAAGGGAGCGAGTGGTATGTTCGATCATACAACCGTGTTATTAAAAGAAACTGTTGATGGGTTGAACATCGATCCTGATGGTGTATATGTGGACTGTACGTTAGGTGGAGCAGGACACAGTGAATATTTAGTACAACAATTGTCTGAAAAAGGGCGTCTAATTTGCTTCGATCAAGATATGACAGCTATTAACAATGCAAAAATTCGATTGGCGCCATATATTGAGCGTGTGACATTTGTTCATTCGAATTTCCGCTATTTAAAAGAAGAGCTATTAGCGCTTGGTATTGAGCAAGTTGATGGTGTTTTATATGATTTAGGCGTATCTTCACCACAGCTTGATACACCAGAACGTGGCTTTAGTTATCACCATGATGCACCTCTAGATATGCGCATGGACCAAACGGCACCACTTACAGCATTTCATGTTGTGAATGAATGGGCATATGAAGATTTAGTACGTATATTTTTCCGTTATGGCGAAGAGAAATTTTCCAAGCAAGTTGCTCGTAAAATCGAAGAAGCACGTAAAGTGGCACCGATTGAAACAACCGGCCAACTTGTAGAACTTATTAAAGAGGGTATTCCAGCAGCGGCTCGCCGTAAAGGTGGACATCCAGCGAAGCGCATATTCCAAGCAATACGAATTGCTGTTAACGATGAGCTAGGCGCGGCAGAGGATTCATTAGTCGATGCGATTGATATGATAAACGTAGGTGGACGCATTAGTGTCATTACGTTCCATTCATTGGAGGACCGCCTATGCAAGACTATTTTTAAGGAAGCGTCATCATTACCGGAATTACCACCGAATTTACCAGTGATTCCAGATGACATGAAGCCAACTTTAAAGCTTATCACGAGAAAGCCGACTCTTCCTTCTGATGAAGAATTGGCAGTAAACAATCGTGCTCGTTCAGCAAAGCTTAGAGTGGTGGAGAAAATTAACGACAAAGGGCGTGAGTAAATGGCAGCAGTTCGTGTAAGGCAGCACCAGCAACAACAAGTGCAACAACCGATAACACCCCCTAGTCCACAACCCACTATCATACGTCGCAAAAAAACGAACCAGAAGTTTGAAAAAACAATGCTAATTTTTTTAGTTAGCATTGTTGCTGTATTATCGGTACTAGTTTTGAACAAGCAAGCAGCAATTCAAACGACAAGCATGGACATTCAAAAAATCGAAACTGAAGCAGGAGAGATTGCAAAAAAGAATGTTGACTTGACAGTTCGTGTGAGTGAACTTTCTACATACGACAACATATGGAAAAAAGCTAAAGAACTCGGTTTAACTCAAAATGAGAAAAATGTAAAGGTAGTGCCGGGAGAATGAAAAAAAAGAGATTTCGATTCCAATGGGGAGCCTTTCTATTATTAATTTTTTATGGAGGGCTCTTTTTTCTATTGTTCTCAAGAATGTTTATGTTACAAGCGACAGGTGAAGTGGAAGGACAAGAGCTTGCGGCAAGAGCAGCAGCGAAATATAGCAAAGAAAGTGCAATATCAGCAAGCCGTGGGAAAATTTACGATACAAATGGACAAGTTATCGCGGAGGATACACTTAGTTATCGACTAATCGCAGTCGTCAATAAACAAGCCACGACGGATGCAAAAAACCCTCGACATGTAGTAGATGCTGAAAAAACTGCGAAAATATTACATGAATATATTCCTGCTATGGATGAAGAAAAAATCTATAAACAACTTACTAGGGTAAATGATAAGGGCGAAAAGCCTTATCAAGTTGAATTTGGAAGTGCAGGCCGTGGAATAAGTCATGAGATTATGAGTAAAATTAAAGCGGAGAAATTACCGGGGATTTTATTTGTAAACGATTTAAAACGTTATTATCCAAATGGTATATTCGCCTCGCACTTAGTTGGTTTTGCACTAAAAGAAGAAAATAAGGATGGTTCGTTCACGACAAAAGGAAAAATGGGTCTTGAGCTTACTTATAACAAAGAACTAACCGGAAAAGACGGCAAGGTTGAATATGAGACAGATGCTTTCAGTTATTTATTGCCGAATAGTGAAAAAATGGTGACACCTGCGAAAAATGGTGATGACATTTATTTAACACTTGATAAAACGATTCAAAGCTTTTTAGAGGAAGCGATGACAGCGGTTGAAAAGGAATATAACCCTGAATCGATGACAGCTATTGTGGCAGATCCGAAGACTGGTAAAATCCTAGGGATGTCACAACGACCTACGTTTAATCCTGATACACGTGAAGGCGATAATATGAAATGGCTGAACGAGGCTATTGAAGAGACCATTGAACCAGGCTCGACGATGAAAACGTTCACGCTTGCCTCGGCTATTGATACAGGTGCGTGGGATCCAAATGCAAGATATCCGTCAGGAACATACATGGTTTATGGTAAACCTATTAGAGACCATAATAATGGGTATGGTTGGGGTACGATTCCTTATTTACAAGGCTTCCAACGTTCATCTAATACGGCAATGGCTCACCTTTTAAAGAGAATTGGTGAGGATGTTTTTTTTGATTATTTAGATCGATTTGGATTTGGTAAGAAAACAGGCATTGATTTACCGAATGAAGCATCGGGTACACTTTTATCGAAATATCCAGTAGAACGAGTGACAACAACGTTCGGTCAAGGTTCTACAGTAACGCCGATTCAGTTAATTCAAGCAATGACAGCGATTGCGAATGACGGGAAAATGATGCAACCCTATGTCATAGATCGTATCGTTGACCCTTCGACAGGAAAAACGATTAAAAAGCATGAGCCGATTGAAAAAGGAAAACCAGTTTCAGCCGACACAGCGAAGCAAGTAAAAGAAATCCTTGCATCTACATTAACATCTGAGTTTGGTACGGCGAAGGATTTTATCCTTGATGAATATGAAGTTGCAGGGAAAACAGGTACTGCCCAAATTCCATTAGGAAATGGCAACTATTCATGGGGAGCAAATGAATTTTTATATTCTTTCTTAGGAATGGCTCCTGTAGATAACCCTCAGCTCATTGTGTATGTTTCCGTAAAAAGGCCAAAGCTAAAGGGTGACCTTGGTTCTGTACCAGTTTCAAAAGTATTTAAACCAGTTATGTTAAATAGTTTAAAGTATTTAAATGTGAATACCGAAGATGTAAAGCATGTTGACAATACAAAAATACAAGATTACACAGGTCAAAGTGCTGAGGCTATACAAGTAGAGCTTGCGAACGATGGTCTACAGCCTGTTATTGTTGGTAGTGGCGGTAAAATTATTGATCAATATCCAAAGGGTCCTCAAAAACTTGTAAAAGGTAATTTTGTATTTTTAAAGACTGAGGGTGATATAACGTTGCCAGACTTCACCAATTGGTCGTTACGTAATGTACTTGCTTTTAAGACAATGGCAAATTTAGAAATTGAAGTTGTTGGAGAGGGCTTTGTAGATAGTCAAAGCGTCTCGGCAGGTACGGTAATTTCAGATAGTTCACCGATTGTCGTGAAGCTGAAAACGCCAGCTGAAAGCTTTAAGCAAGATGTAGAGACCCCACCCGAGGGTGAAACAACTGAATAAACCCTGAATAGAAGCCCACTTTATTTCATACGTTGTAAAAAACAAGGTGTGATGTCGAATGAAGTGGATTTCTATCCATTCTAAAAAGCGATTGCGTATTTTATATGTATTGTTTATGTTTGTAGCTGTTGCGGTTGTTATTAGGCTTGTCTTCTTACAAGTATTAGATCAAAAAGATCTGACAAAGAAAGCCGAAGAGAATTGGGACCGAGAAATTCCTTTCGCCAATGAGCGAGGGCATATTACTGACCGTAAGGGGAAAAATATTGTCACAAATAAGCTTGCGCCAACTTTATATTTCATGCCTTCGCAAAGTAAGGATATTGAAGGAGCGGCAGCGAAAATTGCACAAGTTTTGGGAGTAGATGAACAAAAGCTGTTAAAAAAAATGAAGGAAAAAGAATACTTAGTAAAGCTGGCACCTGAAGGAAAAAACATTCCCTATGAAAAAGCAGTAGAGTTACAAGGTATGCAGATTGAGGGATTATATAGTGGTGTCGATTACTCAAGGGATTATCCATACGGTACCCTACTATCTCGTTTTTTAGGCTTCACAGGTTATGATGCCCAAGGTTTAGCAGGAATTGAATATGAATACGATAAGTTGTTACAGGCTAATTCTTCTGCAATACGGATCTTTACAGATGCGAAAGGAAATAATTTACCGAACGTAAAGAGCGCCTGGAAGGCTGGTGAAGATGGCGCAACGATCGAGCTAACGGTAGACGTAGATGTACAACAAGTCGTCGAGCGTGAACTGTCACAGGCAATGGAGCGTTATGATGCTGACCAAGCAATGGCGATTGCCATGAATCCAAACACTGGCGAGATTTTAGCGTTATCCTCATATCCAACCTTCAATCCGGCAGCATATCAAACGGTAGAGCCTGCTATCTACAATCGGAATTTGCCAGTTTGGATGACATATGAGCCGGGGTCGACGTTCAAAATTATAACTCTTAGTGCTGCTTTAGAAGAAAATGTAGTGGATTTAGAGAAGGATACTTTTTATGATCCAGGCTATTCAATGGTTGCAGGAGCAAGATTACGTTGTTGGAAGCGTGAAGGTCATGGTTCTGAAACCTTCCTTGAAGTTGTAGAAAATTCTTGTAACCCTGGTTTTATTGAATTAGGTCAGCGAATAGGTAATGAAAAACTACTACAATATGTTAAAGATTTTGGTTTTGGCCAAAAAACAGGTTCTAACATCGCTGGCGAATCTTCAGGGATTCTATTCTCCAAGGATTCTTTTGGACCAGTTGAGCAGGCCACAACTTCATTTGGCCAAGGTGTTGCCGTTACACCAATTCAGCAAGTGCAAGCAGTAGCCGCAGCAGTAAATGGGGGCAAGCTTTATACGCCATATGTTGTGAAGAAAATTATTAATCCTAATACTGGAGAAATTATAAAAGAGACTAAACCGGAAGCTAAAAAACAGGTTATTCGTGAGGAGACGTCTGCAAAGGTACGAGGCGCATTAGAATCTGTTGTTGCAAAGGGCTCAGGACGTCAAGCTTACCGAGATGGATTACGAATTGGTGGCAAAACAGGTACAGCACAAAAGGTAGAGAATGGTCGTTATAAAGACGGTGAATATATTGTATCGTTTATTGGCTTCGCACCTGCGGATAATCCGCAAATTGTCGTTTATGTAGCAGTAGATAACCCGAAAAAGGGAACACAGTTTGGTGGTGTGATAGCAGCGCCAATCGTTGGTCAAATTATTGAAGACGTTGCACCTTTTGTTGGCATTGAAAAATCGAAGGAACAGCTTGAAAAGGATTATCGTTGGGGTGACCCAATCACTGTGAAGGTACCAAGTTTTATTGGTCAAACGAAGGACGATATTGCCAAGCAACAATATCCATTCCGTATTGAATGGCATGGAGAAGGAACTAAAATTGGCAATCAACTGCCTGAAGTGGATAGTGTTATTAACCAAGATGGCACCATTCACCTTTATTTAGAGAACTAATATAACTTTACCTTTAAAAAATGGGAAAGAACCACTATTATAATGAAGGGTAGTAATAAATACATGAAAGTTTGTGCTTTTTTCTTCAAGAAGAAAGTGAAACAAGATTTAAAGGAGATTTTTCAATGAAACTCGCAACAACACTTACCATTTTAGCTCTTGCTTTTATAGTAACAGTTATCCTGGCACCAATTAGTATTCCACTTCTTCGCCGATTAAAGTTCGGTCAAAGTATTCGTGAAGAGGGACCACAATCCCATATGAAAAAAGCTGGTACACCAACAATGGGGGGCATTATTTTCTTACTTGCCATTATCCTCACTACTGTTGGTGTAGGTAGCTTTTTAGATTTATTTACATCATATACCTTCATACTGTTATTAGTATTAGTAGGGTTTGGGGTAATCGGCTTGTTAGATGATAGCTTAAAGGTTGTTTTTAAACGTAACCTAGGACTAACATCACTTCAAAAGCTTATTGGTCAGATTGTCATTGCGGTCTTGGCCTATTTCTTACTAAATGTAGGATCGTTTGATACAACACTTGCTATACCATTTACAGATTGGACGATCGATCTTGGTATTTTCTATGTAGCCTTTTTAATTTTCTGGTTAGTGGGCTTCTCGAATGCAGTAAATTTAACAGATGGATTAGATGGACTTGTAGCAGGTACTGCATCTATTGCCTTTGCAGCATTTGGTGTTATTGCTCTGTTCCAAGATCAAGCTGATATCGCCTTGTTTACATTTGCGGTAACGGGTGCATTACTAGGATTTTTACTTTTTAATGCGAATCCTGCAAAGGTATTTATGGGGGATACGGGTTCGTTAGCATTAGGCGGAGCTTTAGCCATGGTCTCTGTTTTAGAAAAAGCAGAATTCCTACTGTTATTAATTGGATTGGTGTTTGTTATTGAAACATTATCCGTTATTTTACAGGTTGGTAGCTTCAAACTTCGTAAAAAACGTATTTTTAAAATGAGTCCTATTCATCATCATTTTGAATTATCAGGTTGGTCAGAATGGAAGGTAGTACTTGTCTTTTGGTCAACTGCTTTAGCAGTAGCATTGATTGCAGTTTTATCGGAGGCGTTCTTATGAGAAACTTTTCAGATTTACAACATAAAAAAGTCCTTGTTTTAGGTCTAGCTAAAAGTGGTGTGGCTGCAGCTGAGATTTTACATGAGCTCGGCGCCTTTGTGACGGTCAATGATTCCAAACCATTTGATGAAAGTCCAGATGCGCAAGGTCTATTGCAAAAGGGAATTACGGTTATTTGTGGCCGTCATCCAGAGGATTTACTTGATGAAGGCTTTGAATTAGTAGTGAAAAATCCAGGGATTCCTTATAGCAACAAAATAGTAGCGGATGCAATAAACCGTGGAATCCCCGTCTGTACAGAAATTGAGCTTGCCTATTTAATTAGTGAAGCACCGTTTATCGGTATTACAGGATCAAACGGTAAAACAACTACGACAACAGTAATTTTCGACATGCTGAATAACGGTGGTTTAAAACCGTTAATTGCAGGGAATATAGGAACAGTCGCATGTGGTGTTGCAAGAGAAGCACATAAGGATAATGTAATTGTTACAGAGTTATCGTCTTTCCAATTAATGGGCACAAAAACTTTTAAGCCGAAAATTGCTATATTAACAAATCTTTATGATGCGCATCTTGATTATCATGGGACGTTTGACAACTATGCAGAGGCTAAGTTTGGTGTTACACGTAATCAAGATGAAAGCGATTATTTTATCTATAATGCTGATCAGCCGATTGTTGTTGGCTATGCAGCACAATCAAAAGCTAAAAAGGTACCATTTAGTTCTAAAGGACGTACGGATGATGGAATTAGTGCGGATGATACAACAATTTACTGGCAAGGCGAGCCTTATCTAGATCGAGCAAATATCGCTTTGCCTGGTAAGCATAATTTAGAAAATATTTTAGCGGCTGTCGCAGCTTGTATTTTAGTCGGCTGTGACAAAGCTAAAATGGAAGAAGTTTTAGCGAAGTTTGGGGGAGTTCGTCACCGTACTCAGTTCGTGCGTGAATGGAACGGCCGCAAGATTTACAATGACTCAAAAGCAACAAATTGCTTAGCGACAAAAAGTGCTTTAGATGCATTCCAAGCACCAGTTATTTTACTGGCAGGTGGCTTAGATCGAGGACATTCGTTTGAAGAATTACGTCCATGCATGAGCCATGTAAAGGGTGTTGTTGCCTTTGGAGAAACAGGACTACGCTTTGTAGAATTTGCAAAATCATGTGGTGTACAACAAACTGTCATTGCCCAAAATGTTGAGGATGCAGTACATTACGCGGCGCCAATGTCAGCAGAAGGCGATGTTATTCTATTATCTCCAGCATGTGCAAGTTGGGATCAATATGACAGCTTTGAAATACGAGGCGATGTTTTTATTGATGCTGTAATGAAGCTGTAATGAGCTTGTAACTATTTTAGAATATACTTGACTTGGAAGGATGGCAATACTGAGAGGGAAAGAAAGCTATTTATTGCTCGTCACAACATTGATGCTTTCTATAATCGGCATTATTTTCGTCTATTCTGCAGGTACCTATTGGAGTGCCGTTCATTATAGTGGAAAAATGCCGTTTTATATGAAGCAAAGTCTATACTTTGCGGTAGCTATTGTAGTGTTTTTAATCACTATTCGATTAAATATTTTGAAAGAGCAGTCCTTTTGGAAAATGGCCTATATATTTTCGTTAATTTTACTAGTCCTCGTACTTATACCAGGAATTGGACTAGTTCGTAATGGTTCTCAAAGCTGGATTGGCTTAGGTCCTTTAACAATTCAGCCAGCAGAGCTAACGAAAATTACAGTCATTGTATACATGAGCCATATATTAGCGCAGCATAAAACTGGTACGTCGATTATTAATTGGCGGCATGGATTGATTTTATTATTGCCTGTTGTACTTATTATGCTACAGCCTGATTTTGGGTCAGTTTTTATTCTCGTAGTGTCTGTGTTTTTATTGTTTTTTGTGGCAGGGTATCCTTTAAAGCTTTATGCGATGTTTATGGTTGTTGGGATTGCTGGATTAGTAGGCTTGATTGTCACAGCGCCATACCGACTAAAGCGGATTCAGGCATTTATCGATCCGTGGGTCGATCCTTTAGGTAGTGGGTTTCAGGCTGTACAATCATTAATGGCTATAGGCCCTGCTGGAATTTTCGGGCATGGTTTTGGACAAAGTAGGCAAAAGTTTTTATATTTACCCGAACCACAAAATGACTTTATTTACGCAATAATTCTTGAAGAGGTTGGATTGCTTGGTGGACTTGTTATTTTAGCACTTTTCGTACTGGTGATTTATGCAGGCTATAAATTTGCAGTGCGGGCTAAAACAAGAACATCATATTACGCAATCATTGGACTAGTAACAATGCTGGCCGTACAAGCATTTCTAAACATAGCAGTCGTGATTGGCTTAGTTCCTGTAACAGGTGTTACATTGCCTTTTATCAGCTATGGAGGAACATCTTTAGTAACAATGTGGCTAATAATAGGTATTATTTATCAATTAGCGAAATAAATATAAAGGAGGAGTACTTTTTTGGAGAAAGTAATTGACATAGAAGATCGCATACCTACGCTAAAAAAGCGACGAAAAAAGCGTACAAATCGGAAATTTATAGTGCTAATATTACTTTTCTTTATCGTGTTAGCAGTACTCCTTTATTTTCAATCTCCTTACAGTAAAATCAACAACATAACAGTCAACGGTGCTCGATTAGTAGAAGAACAATATTATATGAAGACAAGTACTCTTACAACTGGGAAGTCGATGTGGGGATTTAAAGTAGAAGACGTAGAGAAATTATTACTAAAGGATAAATGGGTGAAAGAAGCACATGTTAAACGTAATTGGCTTCAAGGCGTGACAATAGAAATTAAAGAATGGAAAAAGGTTGCGTACTTAGCTGGTGACGGTACTTATTATCCATTGCTTGAAAATGGCAAGCGCTTTGAACAAGCTGGGGATGATATCCCGATTGATGCACCTGTATTTATCGGCATAACTGGCGAAAAGACAATTAAGAAGCTGGTCAAGCAATTAGCTCAATTAAATCCAGAAGTATTAGCATTAATTTCTCAAGTCAATACAAATAGTAATGAGACAAATCCTAATGCAATCAAGCTCTATATGAACGATGGCTACGAAGTTCGTGCTGTTATTCAAACTTTAGCAGAAAAACTAAATCATTACCCCTCACTTGTAGCGCAAATTCCAAATTTGGAAAAGGGGGTTATCGATTTAGAGGTCGGCTCGTATTATCGCCCTTTCAATAATGAGTACAACCAAGCAAACCTTGATATGGATAAAGATGCGGCCAACCAGGAAGTGAAAAAAGATGAACAACAAGAAAAAGAATAGCAAAGAAAATTTCTTTTCAAGAAAACAATTTCAGTTGCTTATCGTTTGTATAACTATGGGGTTTATCATTGGCTATTCCTACAACCAGGCAAAAGATAATCGAGATGCAGGTTCGACTAATAAGAAGCTTTTCGAACAAGAGGATTCTTATCGTGAGGAGTTAATTGCACAGCAAGAGCGCAATAAAGAATTATCAGAAGAGGCGAATGCTTTGCAAGAAAAAATTCGCAAGTATGAAAAATCATTTGTCGCAAGCAAAAAGGATTATACAAAGCTTGTTGAAGAAGCAGAGGATTTACGTTTATTGTTAGGCGATTTAAATTCAGAAGGAAAAGGGATACGTATTACCCTTCAAGATGGTGATTACAATCCAAAGTCCGCTAATCCTAATGATTATATCGTGCATGAAAGTCATATTTTTAAATTGCTCAATGAGCTTAAAATTTCTGGTGCGCAAGCAATTGCTATTAATGGTCAACGTGTTTTGGCGAATTCTTATATACGCTGTAATGGACCAGTCATCACTATTGATGGCAAGCAACATCCAGCTCCATTCGTCGTCGAAGCTGTAGGAGATTCAGCAACGTTAATAGCTTCCTTAAACTTAACTGGTGGCGTTGTGGATCAATTATTAAACGACAATATTGTTGTTTCATTAGAAGAAGATCAAAAGCTTACAATGCCAAAAGCAAAAGTAGAAAGTTAAACGATTACTAGTTAATATTTACAGATTAAATTTGGTTATAGCCTCTAGGTAGCTTATAGATAATTTTGCATAATTCAAGATCTAAGGCGTAAATCTGTGAGGGGTTACGATACGTCTAGGAGGGGCTATTTTGAAAAAAAATATGTTTACCCGAATAACGATCGTGCTATTTATTATCGGTTTGATGATAGCGGTACAATACAATACCATAAAGCAACCAGCTGAGCGAGATACACGAGATATTTGGGCCATAAGAGAGGAATTAGCAGAAGAGAAGCAAAGGCATTCCGCATTATTAGCAGAAATTCGCTCACTTAATGAAGTAGTGGGTCGCTATGAGCAATCTGAGAAAGCAAATTTACAGTCAGCATTAAATGAAACGCTGAATCGTTTAAAACTACAGGCCGGGCTAACGGAAGTCACAGGCCCAGGAGTTATACTTCGAGTTGAACCAGCACCCGAATTAGTTGAAATGGGGTTTGAAATCAAAGAAATTACACCTGATTTACTAACCCAATTACTAAATGCTCTGTTTAAAAACAATGCAGCGAGTGTCTCGATAGATGGAAATCGCGTTGTTCAGACGACAGCCATTCGAGACATAAATGGAAAGACTACAGTGAACAGTGTACCACTGTCCGCACCACCCTTTGAAATTTATGTTGGGACAAGCTCTTTTAAAGAAGCTCAAAAAATGTACAACTCGTTACAAGCTTCTACATTTATCGATTCCTTTTATTTGGATAACTTTAATTTAATAATAGAGGAACCAACTGAGCATTTAACAATCCCAGCATTTGAGCAGCCATTGACAAATGATTATTTAACAGAGGTGGAAAAAGGAGAATAATATATGTGGCTACCATTTTTAGGTTTGATATTTGGACTTGCCCTTGGCTTGTTAACAAATATACAAATACCCTCTATATATGAAAATTATCTGTCAATAGCTGTTTTAGCAGCTTTAGATACATTATTTGGCGGTATTCGTGCTCAATTACAGCAAGTATATGACGATAAAGTATTTGTGTCAGGATTCTTTTTTAATATAGCTTTGGCAGCGGGATTAGCCTTTTTAGGTGTGTATTTAGGGATAGATTTGTATTTAGCTGCTATTTTTGCCTTCGGAGTACGTTTGTTCCAGAATATAGCAATCATTAGGCGTATTTTACTAACTCGCTTAGATGAGAAACGTCACAAAAGGAACAAAAATTCCATAGAATGAGAGAAAAATTGAGCAAAATACTCGATTTGCTTAGACATTATGCCGAATTTACAATAGAATGAGAATAAGAGCATTTTTTCAAGGAGGTGCAGCTAATTGAATCAGCAAGATTTATATATTTCTCTTGATATAGGGTCTTCCTCTATCAAGGTATTAATAGGTGAAATGAGCGACGGCCAATTACATGTAATTGGTGTCGGAAATGTAAAATCGAATGGAGTTCGAAAAGGTGCAATTGTTGATATTGATGCAACAGTTCAATCGATTCGAAAAGCAATAGAGCAAGCTGAACGAATGACAGGGTATCAAATTAATGAAGTCGTTTTAGGTGTTCCTGCTAACCAGACGATGTTACAGCTAGTTAAAGGTGTTGTCGCTGTAAATAGTGAAAATAGAGAAATTACAGATGATGATTTAGATAGAGTGGTAGAATCTGCACAAGTCATGTCAATACCTCCTGAACGTGAATTAGTAAATATTATTCCAAGACAATTTATTGTGGATAATTTAGATGAAATCAAAGATCCACGAGGTATGATTGGTATTCGTTTAGAAATGGATGCCACAATGATCACAACTTCCAAAACACTTTTACACAATGTATTACGTTGTGTAGAACGTGCAGGTCTAAGTATTCGAGAAATCTATTTACAACCATTAGCAGCAGGTTACTTTGCATTAACAGAGGATGAAAAAAACCAAGGTACCGCTTTCATTGATTTAGGAGGCGGTTCAACGACTATCACAGTATTCGAAGAAGGACTGTTAACTCATACGGGTGTCATACCAGTTGGTGGCGATCATATTACGAAAGATATTTCAATCGTCTTAAAAACACCAACAGAACAGGCAGAACAAATTAAACATCAATTTGGACATGCCTTTTATGATGACGCATCAGATGATGAACTCTTCGAAGTACCGGTTGTAGGGACAGATTCAACAGATCAGTACAGTCAGCGCTTTATATCAGAAATAATTGGCGCTCGTTTGGAAGAATTATTTGAGTTAGTCATCGACGAGTTAGCCCGTCTAGGTGTTAGAGATTTACCAGGCGGTGTTGTTTTGACAGGAGGCGTTGCAAAGCTTGAGGGAATTGCTCAACTGGCACGCCAGATTCTGCAAACACGTGTTAGAATATATACACCTGACTATATTGGCGTTAGAGAGCCTTCATTTACGACGGCAGTTGGACTTATTCGTTACGCCTATTTAGAAGATGATTTTTATGGAAAAAGTACTAATACGCAGCCTATTGAATATGCAGTTGTAGGATCCCCTACAGCCACACCTAAGAAGCAAGAATATGCTGCACCTTCAGAATCAAAAGGAAGCGTAATCGGAAGAGCAAAAAAATTATTTGATAAATTTTTTGATTAACTTCTTTCAGCAGAAGTCTCCCACCTCTATAGGTGGTGAGAGATGAATGCGGATTTAAGCTACTTTTCAGCAGATGTCCAAACACCTGCTGAAAGAAGTTAATGCCTCCGGCGGATGTCACGGAATCGGCTTTGTGCCAGCACAAAGCCGATTCCGGACGCAATTATACCGAGGCATAATTGATCTTGAATGCGTAATGAATGATACAGAGTCGAGTTACCGTGGGAGGAAAAAGAAATGTTAGAATTTGATACAAGTGTTGATCAACTTGCAGTAATAAAAGTCATTGGTGTTGGTGGCGGCGGTAACAACGCTGTCAATCGAATGATAGAACATGGTGTACAAGGTGTTGACTTTATCGCAGTAAACACAGATGCACAGGCGCTAAATTTATCGAAAGCAGAAATAAAGCTACAAATTGGTACAAAACTTACACGTGGATTAGGTGCAGGTGCAAATCCTGAAGTAGGGAAAAAAGCTGCTGAAGAGAGTCGTGAACAATTAGAAGAGGTTCTACGTGGTGCAGATATGGTATTCGTTACAGCTGGAATGGGCGGAGGAACTGGTACCGGTGCCGCGCCAGTAATCGCACAAATTTCTCGCGATTTAGGAGCTCTTACAGTCGGTGTTGTAACGCGTCCATTTACGTTTGAAGGTCGCAAACGACAAACACAAGCTATCGGTGGTATTGGTGGCATGAAAGAGTCTGTTGATACTTTAATCGTCATTCCGAACGACAAGCTATTACAAATTGTCGATAAATCTACGCCAATGCTAGAGGCCTTCCGTGAAGCAGATAATGTTTTACGACAAGGTGTACAAGGTATTTCAGATTTAATTGCAACACCAGGTCTTATTAACTTAGACTTTGCAGACGTAAAAACAATTATGTCTAACAAAGGTTCAGCGTTAATGGGTATTGGTATTGCTACAGGTGAAAACCGTGCTGCAGAAGCAGCTAAGAAAGCTATTTCAAGTCCTTTACTTGAATCATCAATTGATGGCGCTAAAGGTGTCCTCATGAATATTACTGGTGGCTCAAATCTTAGCCTATTTGAAGTACAAGAGGCTGCAGATATTGTAGCATCAGCATCAGATGAAGAAGTAAATATGATTTTCGGTTCTGTTATTAACGAAAATCTAAAGGATGAAATTATTGTGACAGTAATTGCGACTGGTTTCTCAGAGGAAGCTCTACAGCAACAGCGTAATGTTACAAGACCGACGTTAAATGCAAATAGAAATGCTGCACCGCAACAGCAAGCTCCGATTCGTGAGCAACGTCAAGAGGTGCACGTACAACAAGAGCAACCACGTCAAAACCAACAAAATTATGTACAGGATGACACGCTTGAGGTACCAGCATTTTTACGTAACCGTAAAAATCGCGGATAAATCAGCATCCAACCTTCTAAAAAGCTCGTATTTTACAT
Organism: Lysinibacillus sp. NPDC056185; assembly: GCF_047737915.1. Taxonomy (NCBI): domain Bacteria; kingdom Bacillati; phylum Bacillota; class Bacilli; order Caryophanales; family Bacillaceae; genus Lysinibacillus; species Lysinibacillus sp. NPDC056185. The sequence continues at coordinate 57,827 of NZ_JBLLLQ010000012.1, read as the reverse complement.
TATGTGAAATACGAGCTTTTTGTGTTGATATGAAACATTAAATAAAGTATGGCTTTTCTGCAAAACGAGGGGTTGATTTCCGTTCCGACTGAGCGCTTTGTTGCTGACGCTACGCTTTCGCACAGAGCAGAGCTTCCTGGGGGTGTCCGATGAGCCGCTTCGTTGCTGCCGCTACGTTAGCACTACGCTTTCGCACAGAAAACATCCGCTTCGCTGCAGGGTCTCGGGCCAACAGATGTTTTTTGCGCGAAAGCGAAGCGGTGGCAGCACCGATGTTGGTCACGAAGGCGTTATCACAGGACGTGATGGTGTTAGCCTTCGTTCCTCTATTTCCTGATCCCCAAGGAGTCGCTCAGTCTTCACTCCAATCAACCAATTCACATGACATACCTTTTAACAAAATGACATCCAACTTTTTAGTTTTATCGAAACACTTTCAGGAATTATCGCCTAACTTTTAAATTTTATCGACTAACTTTCACGTTTTATCACCCAACTTTTAATTTTTATCGACATCCACCTTCAAAAGAGCAAAAAAAGGATTCACACACAAGACTGTGTGTGAATCCTTTTACTTCATTATGTAGCTTAGTCGGAACGTAAATCGACTGATTCACATGGCAACAACAATAGTGGAGGAAACGGCTCGACGTTCGCCTCTCAGAAAAGCGGCGAATAGCCTGAACAGAAATCATCCACATATAAAACGCTCCAACATTCATAAAAATTTCCTTGACCATTTTCAACGTCTAAAAAATTAATTATGTTCAAATGTGTAAGGAAAAGATGTATTTTGTCAAAACATTTTAATGAAATGATGCGATTGTTTGACAATATTTGTGGGAGTAACATGATAACTTTGTATGTAGGAGGCGGCTGTTATGTATGGAGAATGGCTGGTGCTCATTAATACACTTTTTAATCTAGCGATACTCAAGTTTACGGCAAAAGTAACAGGGGTTTTTGTAAAGAACACGAGATTATTAATGAGTTCTATTTGTAGTAGTTTTGTAGCTGTAATAGGTGGACAAATGCTGTTGACGACGCTACTGAGCTTTATCTTACTGATTGGACTAGCTTTTCGCTTCAAGATTCGAAGCTTTCAAAAGCAAGGACCGATCGTTTTAACAGCAACAATTATTATTGGTGGATTATTAACAGCATTACAACCGCATTTAAAGAATCTTTCTGTTGTCCATTTTATAATTATTTGCCTACTATTAGCTGTTGGTAATCTTGTAGCTTTTTATAAGCAATGGGGATTTGTAAAGCTTGAGCGGTTAAGTGGTCAGTTTGTGTTTGATACAACGTTAAAAATTTTTGATGTAAAAATACCGCTTTCTGCATTTGTGGATACGGGAAATCAAGCGATTGAGCCACTTTCAGGAAAACCTGTTCACTTTGTCTCTTATTCAGCATTACGTCCACATTTACCTGTAGCATTTAGCAAATCATTGCTAGAATGGCAAGAAACTGATCCGTATAATGTATCCATGTTTTCAGAAGATTATCAGCGTTACATTCGATTTATTCATGTCAATACAGTACAACAGCAATCGGTTGTATTAGGTTTTCGCTTTGAAGAGTGGCATATAAAGGGGGAGCACTCACAAGTGAAATCGAATGAATATATCGTTTTAACAAAAAAGGCTAAAAATTTTCCACATAGCACAGCAGCAATTTTACATTTTTCAGCGCTTTCAAATAACTCATAGAGGGGGAGAACTATTGCTTCTTAGGCTACTTGCTAGCTTGAAAAAATTTTGGAGTAAGTTTCGGAGTCGTGAAACGTACTATATAGGGGGAAATGATTCATTGCCAGTGCCATTAAGTCGAGAAGAAGAAGTTACAGTCATTGCATCCTTTATGAATGGTGATTTACGTGCTAGAGATACACTAATTGAACGTAATTTACGTCTTGTTGTTTATATTGCTAGACGTTTTGATAATACGGGTACGCCGATTGAGGATTTAATAAGTATTGGCTCTATCGGTTTAATAAAGGCGATTGAAACGTTCAATACAGATAAAAATATTAAGCTTGCCACATACGCATCTCGTTGTATTGAAAATGAGATTTTGATGCATTTACGTAAAACAAGTCGCATGAAGGGTGAAGTTTCACTAGATGAACCATTAAACTCTGATGCTGATGGAAATGAGTTGTTATTGTCTGATATTTTAGGAACGGAAGAGCATATTATTTTAGACAATGTAGAGAAGAAAATTGAGCGTCAACATATGTTTCATGCCATAAATTTACTAGGTGCACGTGAACGATATATTATGGAATGTCGTTTTGGTCTCAATGGAAAAATTGAAATGACTCAAAAAGAAGTTGCTGATCATTTAGGCATTTCGCAATCTTATATTTCCCGATTAGAGAAGAAAATTATTCAAGATTTACGTGAAAATCTGAATCAGCCAATATCTTAGGGAGGGAAATTTAACCTACCTAAAATTGGTCGTAGCTTTTGTGCATATTCTCGTTTCTCTCGGACAAACTGATGTAACGGTTTAGTCAGAGAATAACATCCGGAGGAATCGAATATGCGAACTAAAGTTGATCTTTGCGGCTTAGATACATCGACTTTGCCAATTTTAAAACACGAGGAAATGAAGGAACTATTCATTCGTTTACAAGCTGGAGAAAATGAGATTAGGGAAGAGCTTGTAATGTGCAATTTAAGGTTAGTGCTCAGTATAGTCGGTAGATTTGCCTACAGGGGTGAACAGGCAGATGATTTATTTCAGGTAGGCTGTATTGGCCTCATGAAAGCTATTGATCATTTTGATTTGAAGCATAATGTACGATTTTCAACATATGCTGTTCCAATGATCATTGGTGAAATTCGTCGCCATCTGCGTGATCATCATGCATTGCGCGTTTCTCGTTCTCTAAGAGATATTGCATATAAGGCAATGCAGGCAAAAGAACAATGGATAACCGATAATTTACGAGAGCCAACAATTGAAGAAATTGCTGAGATGATTGACATGAAAAAGGAAGATGTTTTATTTGCTTTAGATGCCATTCAAGACCCAGTTTCCTTACAGGAACCCATTTATTCAGACGGTGGAGACGCTGTTTATATGATGGACCAATTACGTGATGATGATGTATCAGAAGATCAATGGGTTGCCTACGTGTCAGTGAAGGAAAGTTTGCAAAAGTTAGATGATCGTCAACAAATGATTGTTGCAAAGCGTTTTTATTACGGTGAGACACAAACTGAAATTGCAAAAGAATTGGGGATTTCTCAAGCGCAAATTTCACGTCTAGAAAAAAATGCAATCGAAACAATGCAGAAAGATTATAAGTAAAAAAACAATGCGCATCCGAATTCAGGGTGCGCATTTTATTTATATCAATGGTATAAATTAAGTAGGGCAGGGGTTGATTTCCGTTCCGACTGGGCGCTTTGCCAAAGAGAGATTCCTTGATCATTTCATGTTCATTTAAACAACAATAAACACATAAATATAAAGAGAAAACATAGTTTGTTGAGATAAAACGATGTTGAGAGTAATTGATTTAGGGAGGGATAAAATGCGTTTCTCAATGTTACAACAAAAAGAAGTTATTGAAGCAGGTAATGGACGCTTTTTAGGATTTGTGGTAGATGCAGAGGTATCCAAAGAAACAGGCTATGTAACGGCTTTTATGATTGCTGAACCCCGTAAATATCTAGGCTTTTTTCGCGGAGAAGAATCTGTTAGGAAAGTGTATATGAAAGATGTACTTGTAGTGGGGAAAGATGTAATTTTAGTAAAAGCATTATCCTAAAGAGAAAAATATTTTGCATATTAAAATATTTAAGCAATTTTAAAGCATAGGTAGGGTATAAGGACTTTCACATAGGTCAGGCTATTCATTGATAATTCAAGCATTGCTTGTTACAATAAAAGAAACTATTGTTGTAAAGTTGGGAAAAACATTGACAAAAATCTTAGCAAATTTGAAGAAAATTAATGATCTTATACAAACAGCAAAAAAACGTGCAAATCGTGAAACAGAAAAAGTCCAAATTATTGCAGTGACAAAAGAAGTTTCTGTAGAAAGAACACAAGAAGCAATTGATGCAGGGCTTATACATTTAGGTGAGAACCGTCCTGAAGGCTTAAATCGTAAAATTGAAACGATTCAAGCTGATGTACATTGGCATTATATCGGGTCTTTACAAACACGTAAGGTCAGACAAGTTATTAACAGTATTGATTTTTTACATTCATTAGATCGTTTAGGTTTAGCGCAGGAAATTGAAAAAAGAGCAGACAAACCTGTCAAATGTTTTGTACAAGTTAATGTATCTGGCGAAGAAGCAAAACATGGTTTATCGATTGAAGAAGTTCTGCCTTTTATTGAATCATTAAAGGATTTTACAAAAATTCAAGTTGTTGGTTTAATGACAATGGCACCAAACACAGATGAGGATACAATTATTCGCTCTGTTTTTAAGCAATTAAAACAATGTCAACAGCAAATAGCCGAGCAAGGATTCGCGCACGCTCCTTGTACCGAGTTATCAATGGGCATGTCTAATGACTTTGAAATTGCGGTAGAAGAAGGGGCTACATTTGTTCGAGTTGGAACGGCTCTTGTTGGAAATGAAAGAAGGGAACAGGATGAGCATGAAAAATAAAATTAAAAATTTCTTTTATCTTGAGGAAGAACTAGAAGAAGAAATCACGCAAGCTCCTATTCAACAGCAACAACCCGTACAACAACAGCAACAGATTCAATCTGCGAAGCCTAAAAAAATGATGAAGGAGCGTAAAGCACCGGTTCAGGAAATTTTTCCGCAAAGTACAACACCTACAAACAACATAGTAAGTTTGCAGGCAGCCATGAATTCTAAAGGCGCAAAAGTTGTCTTAGTTGAACCTAGAGTTTATGCCGAAGCTCAGGATATTGCGGAACACTTAAAAAATAAGCGTGCAACGATTGTCAATTTACAACGTATTGAGCGAGAACAAGGTGTACGGATTATTGATTTTTTAAGTGGCACAGTTTATGCGCTTAGCGGTGATATTCAAAGAATCGGTAAAGATATTTTCCTATGCACACCTGATAATGTAGAAGTGTCTGGCGAAATTTCGAATTTTATTTTAGACGATAATTAATAGCGAGGATTGTAGTTTATATGGATTTATGGATAATTCTAGGTTATATATCATTAGCATTTAACGTGTATTCTTATATGTTAGTTGGATATGTTTTAATGTCATGGGTGCCTGCTGTACAAGATTCAGCAATTGGCCGTTTCCTTAAAAAAGTATGCGAGCCTTATTTGGGGATTTTCAGGAAATTCATCCCTCCAATCGGGATGATTGACATTTCACCAATTGTGGCAATTTTTATGCTTAATTTTATTAAAAATGGGCTTTTTATTGTAATTCAAAAAATATACTTTATGTTTTAATATAAGAAATCCTCACGAATGGTGGGGATTTTTTATTTATGGGGAATACTTAATTTAAACAATTTAGTGGTGATCCCCTAGAATTCCTAAGCGTGAGTAGCGAGACGGCTCGTCGGACGCCCCGTGCCCCCTGTGAGCCTATTTTTTATAAATCCTTAAAATACCAATGAAATTGTACAAATAAAAGAGTGATAATAGAGGTGAAGTTATATGGAGCATTTAATACAGCATTTTAGAAAAGATGAACAGCCTTTCATTGAACAGGTTATGGGCTGGCAGCATGAGGTAGAGGATCGATATGCTCCAAAGCTTACGGATTTTCTAGATCCTCGACAGCGCTTTATTGTAGCATCGATAATTGGACAGTATGACACATTAAAAACAGCTAGTGCTGGGCTCTTTGATGAAGCAGAAAGACAACGCATGCTGATTTATCCTACTTATTATGAGCCTATGGAGGAAGATTTTCAGCTTACAGTATTTACGATTCAATATCCTGTGAAATTTGTCCAATTAGGACATCCAGATGTCCTTGGAGCTTTGTTATCTTTAGGATTGGATCGTGGCAAATTCGGTGATATTCGTGTCAATGACCATCTTGTACAATTTGTAGTAGCGATTGAGGTAGCTGATTATGTACGCTTACATTTAACAGGCATCGGCAAGGTAAAGGTACATGTAGAATCGATTAAAGAGACGGAGTCATTGCTACAAAACGAGGATGAGTGGCTAGAAGAATCTCATACGGTTTCTTCTATGCGTTTAGATGTGATTATCTCAACGGTTTTAAAAATTTCTCGTCAGAAGGCACAAGCATTAATTACAGGTAAAAAGGTACGTGTCAATTGGACTGAACGGGATACAGTTGCTTTTGAATTACAAGAAGGAGATATTTTATCTGTACGCGGAAGCGGTCGAATAAAAATGATGATGACTGAAGGTCGTACAAAAAAAGATAAAATTCGTTTACAAATCGGTCGATTGACCCAAAAAAGCTAAAAATCAAGTGAATTTCATTAATTTTTACTGCTAAGTTGTTTGAACAATTGTATAATAGAAAGTACGAATGTACATGTAAAGGAGAGAAGGATCGTATGCCATTATCACCTATTGATATACATAATAAGGAGTTTACTAAATCTTTCAGAGGTTATGCTGAAGATGAAGTAAATGAATTTTTAGATCAAATTATCAAAGACTATGAAATTTTGTTACGTGAAAAAAAGGAAGTAGACAGACAACTAGAAATTTCCTTAGAACAAGCGAGACATTTTAACACATTAGAGGAAACGTTACAAAAATCAATTGTTGTTGCACAAGAAGCAGCTGATGAAGTACGAAGAAATTCTCAAAAAGAGGCTAAACTCATTGTGAAGGAAGCAGAAAAAAATGCTGATCGTATTATCAATGAGGCTTTAACAAAGGCTCGTAAAGTAACAATTGAAATTGATGAGCTGAAAAAGCAATCAAAGGTATTCCGTAATCGTTTTAAAATGCTTGTAGAGGCACAACTGGATTTACTAAATGCAGATGATTGGGACCATTTGCTACAATACGATATTGACCTTACTGAAATTCAAGCATCTGTTGAAGAAGCACAGGAAGCCGATCAAGTTTAATCCTATATTAGGTAGCAATAAGTGAAACTTGACGTGATTGTATGATTTTCATATACTAATGTAATAGTAATTATTTTGAACACATATGCAAAACAGGCAGAGACGAAGACAGTATTTGTTAGGCGTAGTTAAGCGATTTGGGGATAGTGTGAGCCCGAACAAGCAAATAACAATGAATATCACTTCTGAGCTAAAATAACTGAATGTAGTAAGTTATTTCGTGATGCACAACGTTAACGTGCTTTAAGAGTGGTAGTACAATTTTGTGCTACAATTAGGGTGGTACCGCGAGTATAAGCTTCTCGTCCCTTTGAGGGATTGAGAGGCTTTTTTATGTTCAAATGGAGGTAACTTATACTTCTGTTGTTAAAACGTGTTAATTTTGCCGATAAATAGAACTTGAGGATGGTATTTCACAAAACGTATGTCATGTATATAAGTTGATTGGAGTGGAGGCTGGGCGACTCCTTGGGGATTAGCGATAGAGGAACGAAGGCTAAAACCATCACATCCTGTGATAACGCCTTCGTGACCAACATCGTGTTGGCCCGAGATCCTGCAGCGAAGCGGCTCATCGGACGCCCCCAGGAAAGCGCCCAGCCGGAACGGAAATCAACCACACGTTATAATGATAAGCCTAATAACTGTCGTAATTGTATGAGCGCCTAAGTGCATATGTTCTTTGTTTGTAAAATAAAGGAGGAATTGAAAAATGGTTGAGTACAAAGATACTTTATTAATGCCAAAAACAGATTTCCCAATGCGTGGGAACTTACCGGCAAATGAACCGAAGATGCAAGAAAAATGGAATGAAATGGACATTAATAAATTACAAATGGGGCGTACAGAAGGATGCCCTGAGTATGTGTTACACGATGGACCTCCATATGCGAATGGTGATATCCATATCGGCCATGCTTTAAATAAAGTACTGAAAGATATGATTACGCGTCATCGCTCTATGACTGGCTACCATGTAAACTATATTCCAGGTTGGGATACACATGGTTTACCAATTGAGCAAGCACTTACGAATAAAGGTGTAAAGCGCAAAGAAATGTCTGTTGCTGAATTCCGTAAATTATGTGAAGAGTATGCTTACGAGCAAATCGACAACCAACGTACACAATTCCGCCGTTTAGGTGTTCGTGGTGATTGGGAAAATCCATATATTACATTAAAGCCTGAATTTGAAGCTCGTCAAATTGAAGTTTTCGGAAAGATGGCTGAAAAAGGCTATATTTATAAAGGTTTAAAACCAGTTTACTGGTCTCCATCATCTGAATCTGCACTTGCAGAAGCAGAGATTGAATATAAAGATATTAAATCGCCTTCTATTTATGTAAGCTTTGCGCTTAAAGATGCTAAAGGTGTTGTCCCAGCAGATGCTAAAATGATTATTTGGACAACTACACCTTGGACAATTCCTGCAAACTTAGGGATTTCTGTGAACCCTGAATTTATCTATGTGGTTGTTGCAGTTGCAGATAAAAAATTCATTATTGCAAAAGAATTATTAGAAAAAGTTGCTAACGAACTTGAGTGGGAAGCATACGAAGTTGTTCAAGAAATTAAAGGTGATGCATTAGATCGAATTGTTGCACAGCATCCATTCTATGATCGTGAATCTCTTGTGATGGTTGGAGAGCACGTAACTGCTGAAGCGGGTACTGGCTGTGTTCATACAGCACCAGGACACGGGGAAGATGACTATCATATTAGTAAGCAATATGGTCTACCAATTCTTAGCCCTGTTGATAATAGCGGCTGCTATACAGATGAAGCACCTGGTTTTGAAGGTGTATTCTACAATGATGCAAACAAATTAATTACAGAAAAATTAAAAGAAGTTGGTGCATTAGAAAAGCTTAACTTCTTTACGCACTCTTATCCACATGACTGGCGTACGAAAAAACCAGTTATTTATCGTGCAACACCACAATGGTTTGCGTCAATAGATGCATTCCGTGATGAGTTACTAGACGCTGTAAAATCAACAACATTTACACCTACTTGGGGTGAAACTCGTCTTTATAATATGATTCGTGACCGTGGAGACTGGGTAATTTCACGTCAACGTGCATGGGGTGTGCCAATTCCAATTTTCTATGCTGAAAATGGAGAGCCAATTATTACACCAGAAACAATTGCCCATATCTCAGCATTATTCCGTGAGCATGGATCAAATATTTGGTTCCAAAAAACAGCTAAAGAATTATTACCTGAAGGCTTCACACATGCAAGTAGCCCGAACGGTGAATTTACAAAAGAAAACGATATTATGGACGTTTGGTTTGACTCAGGTTCTTCTCACCAAGGTGTGCTAGTAGAACGTGGTATGAAATATCCAGCTGATCTATATTTAGAGGGTTCTGACCAACACCGTGGATGGTTTAACTCATCATTAATTACTTCTGTAGCTATTAATGGCTATGCTCCATATAAGGGACTATTAACACATGGTTTCGTGCTGGATGGTGAAGGTCGTAAGATGAGTAAATCTTTAGGGAATGTCATTATCCCGAAAAAGGTTATGGATCAATATGGTGCAGATATTCTGCGTTTATGGGTTGCTTCTGTAGATTATACAGCCGACGTTCGTATCTCAATGGATATGTTGAAGCAAGTATCTGAGGTTTATCGAAAAATCCGTAACACATTCCGTTTCTTACACGGAAATGTAGCTGATTTCGATGCAACGAAAGATCGAGTAGCATATGAGGATCTACGTGAAATGGATCAGTACGTTTATATGCGTCTTCAGGATGTATTAAAAACTGTACGTGCTGCATATGATCGCTATGATTTCGCAGCTGTTTATCATGCAGTGAATAACTTTGTTGCAGTAGAATTATCTTCATTCTATTTAGATATTGCAAAAGATGTTGTGTACATCGAAGGCCATGACAACAAAGATCGCCGTGCGATGCAAACAGTTATTTATGACACATTAATGACATTAGTAAAAGTAATGTCACCTATTATCCCTCATACAAGTGACGAGATGTGGTCTTACTTACATGCTCAAGGTGTTGTAGAAGAGGTATCTGTACAATTAACAGACTTCCCAGAGGTAGATGAACATGAAAACTTCGAAAGTCTACGTGCAAAATGGGTGAAAATTATTGATGTACGTGATGATATTTTAAAAGCATTAGAGGAAGCTCGTAATGCAAAAACAATTGGTAAATCACTTGAAGCGAAAGTGACAGTTTATGCGAAAGAAGATGTGGCGGCATTATTAAATGATGCAAGCATCAATTTTGCACAACTTTCAATCGTTTCTGCCTTTGAAGTAGCATCAATAGAAGCCGCACCTGCAGATGCATTAGCTCTAGAACATGCATCGATTGTTGTTGAAAAAGCAACAGGTGAAAAATGTGAGCGTTGCTGGTCTATTTCTGAAACAGTCGGTTCAAATGAAGCACAACCAACAGTATGTGCGCGTTGTGCAGAAGTTGTTGAGAAGTATTACGTTTAAAATTAACAGCAGTAATGCAAAATAAAAATAAGAATCTACATTCTATGTAATTAATAACGCAAGTCTCCTTAGTAATGGGGGCTTGCGTTTTTTTGAAGGTCGAGAGCGACGGAAAGAAGAGTCGAGGCGACGGAAAGAAGATCAAAAGCGACGGAAAGAAGAGCCAAGGCGACGGATGAAAATCAGAGCGACGGAAAGAAGAGTCGAAGCGACGGATAGAAAGACGAAAGTGACGGAAAGAAGAGCCGAAGCGACGGATAGGAAGTCCAGAGCGACGGAAAGAAGAGCCGAAGCGACGGATAGGAAGTCCAGAGCGACGGAAAGAAGAGCCGAAGCGACGGATAGGAAGTCCAGAGCGACGGAAAGAAG